>JBQGEK010000035.1:0-9358 GCA_052039575.1 Patulibacter sp.
CACCCGCCCGACCCGCGAAGCTCCGCGCGACACCCCGCAGCGCCCGCAGGGTCCGCCGCCCGGCCGTAGTGGCACGGGTCCCGGCGGGCGTGGTCCCGGTTCCGGTCCGCCGCTGCCGCCCGGCCAGCGTCCCGCTCCCGGCTCCACGACCACCGGTCCGCCGCGGCGCCCCGCGCGCCGTGCGGCCAAGGACGTCCCGCCGCCGCCCCCGACGCGCGATCTGCGCACCAAGAAGCCCGAGATCCCGAAGACCCCGACTGCGCTGGGCGAGAAGCCCGCCGCAGGCGCCGGTCCGAAGATCATCGCGCTGCCCGATCCCGCGACGTCGCGCCCGCAGCGCGCCGGCAGCTCGAGCGGCTCGTCGGCCGGCGGTCCCGGCAAGCGCCGGGTCGTCATCGATCAGCCGGGTGGCCCGCGCCGTCCCGGCCTGGGGGGCCCGCCGAACCGTCGTCCGCGCCGTCGTCGGCGCCGTCAGAGCATCGAAGAGGCACTGGCACCGCTGAACCGCGGCGAGCAGGGCCGCACGGTCGACGTCGTCAAGATCAACTCCGGCTCGACCGTCAAGGACGTCGCCGAGTATCTCGGCGTGCCGATCCCCGAGGTCATCAAGAAGCTGATGCTGATGGGCGAGATGGCGACGCTCACGCAGACCCTGCCCGACGACACGATCGAGCTGCTCGCAGGTGAGTTCGAGCGCGAGATCGAGATCGTCCGCGCCGGAGACGACGTCGAACCCGAGCTGGTCTTCGAGGACGACGACGAGGACCTCGAGGTCCGCCCGCCGGTCGTCACGATCATGGGTCACGTCGACCACGGCAAGACCTCGCTGCTGGACAAGCTCCGCGAGACCGAGGTCGCCGAGGGCGAAGCCGGAGGCATCACGCAGCACATCGGTGCCTACCAGGTCCACCGCGACGATCTGACGATCACCTTCCTCGACACCCCGGGTCACGCGGCCTTCACGGCGATGCGTGCCCGCGGTGCGCGGCTCACCGACATCGCGGTGATCGTGGTCGCCGCCGACGACGGCGTCAAGCCGCAGACCGAAGAGGCGATCGACCACGCCCGCGCCGCGGACGTGCCGATCATCGTCGCGATCAACAAGATCGACAAGCCCAACGCCGACCCGACCCGGGTCCGCACCGAGCTGGTCCAGCACGGGCTCAACCCGGTCGAGTGGGGCGGCGACACCGAGTTCGTCGACGTCTCCGCCAAGTCCGGCGAGGGGCTCGACACGCTGATCGAGACGATCGGCCTGGTCGCCGAGATCTCCGAGCTGACCGCCAACGCCAACACCGAGGCCTCCGGCGTCGTGATCGAGGCCCGCCTCGACTCCGGCCGCGGCCCCGTGGCGACCGTGCTGATCCAGCGCGGCACGCTCGAGGTCGGCGACCCGATCGTCTGCGGCCCCCAGTGGGGCAAGGTCCGCGCGCTGATCGACTACACCGGCGAGCGGATCGAAGTCGCCGGACCCGGTGACCCGGTGCTCGTGCTCGGCTTCAACGGCGTCCCGGACGCCGGTGACACCGCGATCGTGGTCAACAGCGAGAAGGTCGCTCGCGATCGGGCCGAGGAGCGCGAGACGCGCCTCAAGTCCGAGGCGATCGCTCGCCGCTCCGGCCGCAAGTTCTCGCTCGAGGACGTCTTCAAGCGCTCGCGCAGCGCCGACGAGCTCAAGGGCCTGGCGCTGATCCTCAAGGCCGACGTCGCCGGCTCGCTCGAGGCGTTCGAGGACGAGATCTCGCGGCTGCCGCAGAGCGAGGTGCTGGTCGACATCGTGCGCGCCGGCGTCGGTGCGATCACCGAGTCGGACGTCATGCTGGCCGCGGCGTCGGAGGCGATCATCATCGGCTTCAACGTCCAGCCCGTCGGCGAGGCCCGCCGGGTCGCGGACCACGAGGGCGTCGAGATCCGCAGCTACGACATCATCTACCGGGCGCTGGAGGACCTCCACAAGGCGATGGAGGGCCTGCTCGATCCGGATCAGGTCGAGGATGTCGTCGGCAGCGCCGAGGTCCGCCAGGTGTTCCGCGCGTCGAAGGTCGGCACGATCGCCGGTAGCTACGTCACCGACGGCAAGATCCGCCGGAACGTGCGCGTCCGCGTGATCCGCGACGGCGACACGATCGCGACCACCAAGATCGAGAGCCTCAAGCGGTTCAACGAGGACGCACGCGAGGTCGCGACCGGCTTCGAGTGCGGCATCGTGCTCCGCGAGTTCGCGGACGTCCGCGAGGGCGACGTGATCGAGGCGTTCGAGACCCGCTCCGTCAACCGCGAGCTGAAGTAATGAAGCCCGACCGCATGCGGCGCGTCGACGAGGCGATTCGCAAGGTCCTCGGCGACGTCCTCCAGCGTGAGCTGAAGGACCCGCGGGTCGGCTTCGCCACCGTCACCGGCGTGCGGACGAGCTCCGATCTCAGCCACGCGCAGGTGCTGATCAGCGTGCTGCAGATCGGCGACCCGCCGGAGCACACCCCGGAGGACACCCTCGCCGGCCTGCGGTCGGCGGTCGGGTTCCTCCAGCGGCGCGTGGGCGAGGAGCTCGGGCTCAAGAACACCCCGGTGCTGCGGTTCGAGCTCGACGACACCGTCGACCGCGCCCTGCGGATCCAGGAACTGCTCGACGATCCGCCGCCGCCCGCGGTCGACGCGCCCGACGGCGATCCGTCCGAGGACGATCGCGATTCATGACCCGCGACGGGCGCGCAGACGCCGACCGCGCAGCTGTCCTGGAGCTGCTGCGCACCGCTGACCGGTTCGTCACGGTCACGCACGAGCACCCCGACGGGGACGCGATCGGCTCGCTGATCGCCGCGACCCGCGGCCTTCGCGCGCTCGGCAAGGACGTGATCGCGCTCGTCGCACCGAGCGACCTGCCGCTGTCCCGCGAGTACGCCGGACTGGTGACCGTCGAGCTCGAATCGACCCCTCCCGCCGACATCGAAGACCGCGTCGCCCTGATCCTCGACTGCGGCAACCTCGATCGGATGGTCGTTCCCGGACTGCTCAGCGCTCCGAAGCTGCCGCGCAGCACGGTCAACGTCGATCACCACCACGACAACACGCGGTTCGCCGACCTCAACTACGTCGACGCCACCGCGTCGAGCACCGTCGAGATCCTCTGGGAGCTGTTCCGCGATCTCGACGTCCCGCTCGATCGAGAGACCGCCGAAGCGCTGTACGTCGGCCTGGTCACCGACACCGGGCGGTTCATGTACCAGAACACCCGGCAGCAGTCGCACGAGATGGCCGTCGACCTGCTCGCCGCCGGCGCGCAACCGTTCCCGCTCTACCGCACCCTCTTCGAAGAGGTCCCGTGGTCGAAGCTCGCGCTGCTCGGCCGCGCACTCGACCGGGTCCGGATCGAACACGACGACGCCCTGACGTTCGCCTGGCTGCGCCGTCAGGACTTCGACGAGACCTCCGCCGAGAACTCCGAGTCCGAGGGGATCATCGATCACCTGCGGACCGTGGAAGGCACCCGCGTCGCGGTGCTCGCCCGCGAGATCGCCCGAGACGCGGCCGACGGGCCGATGCGGACCAAGGTCTCGCTGCGATCCGTCCGCGACGACGTCGACGTCTCCGCCATCGCCCGTGCCGGCGGGGGCGGGGGGCACCCGCAGGCTGCGGGGTTCACCACCACCATGGGCGAGGACGAGCTCCTGCGGTTCCTCCGCGCCGAGCTGCGAGCGGCAACCCCGGCGTGACCGACGCCCCGCCCGTACCCGACGGCGCGGTGCTGATCGACAAGCCCGCCGGCGCGTCGAGTCACGACATCGTCAACCGGATCCGCCGGCAGCTCGGCGGACGCAAAGCCCGACGCGTCGGCCACACCGGCACCCTCGACCCGTTCGCGACCGGGCTGCTGATCGTGCTGATCGGCCGCGCCACCCGCGTCCAGCAACACCTGATGGGGCTCGACAAGGCCTACGAGACGCTGGCGCAGCTCGGCTCGACCTCCACCACCGGGGACACCGAAGGTGAGATCACCGTCACCGGCCGCATACCGCCCGATCCGCCCGACCTGCCGACCGGGCGCATCCGTCAACGGCCACCCGCCTACTCCGCGATCAAGATCGACGGCCAGCGCGCCTATGCCCGCGCCCGCCGCGGCGAAGCCGTCGAGGTCCCGGAGCGCGAGGTGACCGTCCACCGCTTCCAGCAGCTGCACCGCGACGGAGACCGCGCCCGCTACGCGATCGAATGCTCATCCGGGACCTACGTCCGCACCCTGATCAGCGACCTCGGCGACGGGTACTGCCTCGAGCTTCGTCGCACCGCGATCGGCCCGTTCGCGGTCGACGACGCCCAGAGCCCCGACGACCCGCCCGAAGCGTGGCGGATCGTCCCGTTGCTCGACCTGCTCCGCGTCGTGATGCCGATCGTCCCGGTCGACGACGAGATCGCCCGCCGCGCAACCCACGGCCAGCGGTTCACGCTCGAGGCCGCGCCCTCCGACGGCACGTTCGCGCTCGTCCACGAGGACGAGCCGATCGCGATCGCCGAGAGGGAACCAGACGGCCGCACCCATCCCGTCGTAGGCTTCCGGGCGTGACCGCGCGCATCACGTCACTGGACGACGTCCACCCGCGACCCCGCACGATCGCCATCGGCATGTTCGACGGCGTCCACCTGGGCCACCGGGCCGTGATCGACGGCGCCGACACCGTCGTCACCTTCGACCCACACCCGATGGCCGTCCTCCGGCCCCAGGACGTACCCGGACAGCTCACCAGCCTTCAGCAGAAGGCCGAGATCCTCGGCAACCTCGGCGTCCAAGAGCTGGTGCTCGTGCCGTTCACCCGCGAGACCGCCGCGCTCACCGCCGAGCAGTTCGTCGACGAGGTCATCGTCGCCCGGCTCGACGCCCGCGGCGTCCGGATCGGCGAGAACTTCCGCTTCGGCCGCGCTGCCGCCGGCACACCGGACCTGCTCGCCGCCGACTCCCGCTTCGACACCACCGTCGTCCCCGTCCTGACCCTCGACGGCGACGTCGTCAGCTCGACCCGGGTCCGCCGACTCGTCGCCGACGGCGACATGGCCGCCGCCGCGAAGCTGCTCGGATCGCCCTACGCCCTCACCGGCACCGTCGTCCAGGGGGAGCAACGCGGTCGGACCCTCGGGTTCCCGACCGCCAACCTCTTCCCACCGCTCGGACGGGTACTGCCCGACCACGGCGTCTACGCCTGCCGGGCCACCGTCAACGACGAGATCGTCCGCCCTGCCGCGGTCTCGATCGGGGTGCGGCCCCAGTTCGAGACCCGGCTCGGCGTGCTCGTCGAGGCCTACCTGCTCGACTTCAGCGGGGTGCTCTACGGTCAGCACCTCGAGCTCGAGTTCCTCGACCGCCTGCGCGGCGAGCAGAAGTTCTCCGGCGTCGACGAGCTCGTCGCCCAGATCCAACGCGACGTCGACGCGACCCGCCGAATCGCAGCCGCCTGAGCGACCCGCGCCGGACCAGCTGTATCGCAGCGCGGACGTGCAGGCACTTCTGGTAATTTCCCCCGTCGAATGTCGTCGCTCACGCAGGAACGCAAGCAGGAGATCGTCGCTCGATTCGGGGACTCCGAGAGCGACACCGGCTCCACCAAGGTCCAGATCGCGCTGCTCACGGAGCGCATCAACGATCTCACCGGTCACCTCCGCGATCACCAGAAGGACCACCACTCGCGTCGTGGTCTGCTGATGCTCGTCGGCCAGCGCCGCCGGCTGCTCAACTACCTCCGCAAGGACAACCTCGAGGGCTACCGCGCCCTCATCAAGGAGCTCGGCCTGCGCAAGTAGTCCGATGGCGTGACGCGGCCGTGTGGCGGCGCATCTCGGGCTCGGATTCGCTCGGCAGTACTGACGTACAGCTCTCGGGCGGGCGGGGACCGAGTATGACCTGCTTGCCCTACGACCACCTCACATCCACCGGATAGAGCACCCGCTGCGCGGTGCGCAGTGTTTCGACCCCGGATCTCCGGGGTCGTTTTCGTTTCGGGAGGACATCCGGCGGGTCCGTGCGGACCGTCGCTTCCGTCCCCACCCGGCGGGCCCATAGGATGGGGGACATGGCCATCATCGCTGCCGGAACGCCGGTGCCCGAGATCACCCTGAAGAAGGAGGACGGTTCCGACTTCACGCAGGAGGACCTGCGCGGTCGGACCACCGTCCTCGTCTTCTACCCGTTCGCCTTCAGCCCCGTCTGCACCGACCAGCTGCAGGTCTACGAGGAGCTGCTCGCCGAGCTCGACAGCAACGACGCCGTGATGTACGGGGTCTCGACCGATCCGTCGTTCTCGCAGGTCGCCTTCCGCGAGAAGCTCGGCGTCACGATCGAGCAGCTCTCCGACTTCGAGCCCAAGGGCGCCGCGTCCAAGGCGCTCGGGGCCTACTTCGAGCCGGGCGGCATGACCAACCGCGCTCTGGTCGTCGTCGACTCGAACGGCGTCGTCGCCTGGAGCCACCTCGCCGACTCGCCGGGAGACCTGCCTGGCGTCGACAAGGTCCGCGAGGGCCTGGCCGCCGTCACCGCCTGAGCGACGTTCCCAGAGCGCCAACCGCCCCGCCCGTGAGCAGCGCGTCCGATACCGCCGCCACGCCCTCGGAACCGCACGTCCGCGGTCCCGAGGGGGCGCCGCTGGTGGTGCTGTTCGGCGACGTCTCCTGCGTCCGCTGCCAGCAGGCGTACCTGGCGCTCCGCGACGCGCCGATCCGGCTGCGCTGGCGCCACTTCGTGCTGCGCGCCCGCGGCCCGCAGCCCCGGTCGATCGCCACCGCGCTCGAGGCGGCCGCGCGGCAGGACGCGTTCTGGCCGATGCTCGACCGGGCGATGTCGCAGCCCGCTCGGCTCGAGGATCCCGACCTGTGGACGATCGCGGCCGATCTCGGCCTCGACGTCGAGCGGTTCAGGTCCGACCGTCTCGACGGTCGGACCGACAACGCGATCCAGACTGACCTGGCTGACGCGCTCGCGCTCGGGGCGACAGGAACGCCGGCGCTCGTGGTCGGCGACCACGTCGACCACGGGGTCCCGGACGACGCCTGGATCGCCGCCCTCATCGCCTGACGCTCGTGTGCCGCGTCAGCCGCGGCTGCTGCGCCAGCGCAGGACCAGTCCGACCAGTCCGACGAGCACGACGACCGCCGGAAGCAGCACGATCCAGAGCCAGCCCGGCGGACCGTCGAACGGCACCTCGGGCGCGTTGTCCGGCGGCAGCGGCGCCGTCGCGAACGCGGATTCCGACTCGAACGGGAAGTCGACGGACGATCGGAAGAGCCGGTCGCTGACGCCTTGCGCGGTGACCAGATCACGGTCCAGCTCGGCCGGCGGGACGTCGACGAAGGCGAGCTTGGTCAGGTACTCCTCGCCGCCGAGCAGGGCCTGCACGTCCGGGTTCGGCGTGGGGTCGAGATCGTCGATCCATCCCGCGTGGTAGGTGTCGAACCCGCGCGCCGTGACGCGGTGGGGTCCGGCGACGTAGAGCGTGACCGACGCGTCATCGGTTCCCGCTCCAAGCACCCGCAGCGGGTACTGGACCCGGTCGCTGGCAAACGCGATCTCCAGCGGGCGGAGCGTCTGGAGGCTCCCGACAGGGCCTTCGAGTCGCAGACCGACGAACGCCCAGCCGGCGTCCGCATAGCGCCGCAGCTCGCGAGCCTGAGCGCCCGGCGTCGTCAGCTCGTGGCGGCGCAGCCACGTGGAGAGGGCGCCGTAGTCGCCGGCCGGGAGCACCGTGGTCTCGTAGCTGACCAACGGATCGTGCGGCGGACGGGGCAGGTCCTCGCCGCGCGACCGGGCGGCCTCGGAGTCGACCGAGCGCGGGGCGGTGGCCACGCCCAGATCGCGGAAGGCCTCGGCAGCAGGGCCCTCCAGCACGGTCGTCTCCGGAGCCGACGGGACCGGGATGACCACGGCCGGGCGATCGTGCTGTGCGCCCGGCCCTCCCGTGCCCGGACGCAGGGCGATCGAGACCACCGTCCGCTGCGCGCCGTCGCGGGCGCTGACCAGCGCGGTCTCGCGGTCGAGCGTGGCGCCGTAGGCGACGGCACCCGCCTCGGCCGCCGGAGCGAGGGCCAGCGGCGCGGCGAGCGCGACCGACGCGGCGACGATCGCGCTGCGCATCCGCGATCGGAGGGCGGACGGACGACGGGCCGGCGGCAGGGTCACGGGGAGCGATCGTATCCCGTTTGCCGTCGACAACCGCCGTTCGTGCCTGCTGTCGGGCGGGTTCGCTAGTCTCGGACCGTTCGGAAAAGATGAGACAAAGACGGCACGTCAGGTCCGATGGACGTGCAGACGAGGAACGACATATGAGTCACGACGACGTGACGACGGTGTCCGTGGAGATCTCGGGGAGCGAGATCACCTTCGAGACCGGCAAGCTTGCCAAGCAGGCTTCCGGCGCGGTCACGGTTCGACAGGGCGACACGATCGTCCTCTGCACGGCCGCCATGGGCCGCCTCAAGGACTTCGACTTCCTGCCGCTGACGGTCGACGTCGAGGAGCGGTCCTACGCCGCCGGCAAGATCCCCGGCTCGTTCTTCAAGCGCGAGGGCAAGGCCGGCGAGAAGGCCACCCTGACCGCGCGCATGATCGACCGCCCGATCCGGCCGCTGCTGCCGAAGAACTGGCGGTACGAGACGCAGGTCGTCGCGATGCCGATCTCGGTCGACCACGTCCACCCGTACGACATGCTCGCGATGAACGGCGCGTCGGCCGCGCTGACGATCTCCTCGATTCCGCTGCCCGAGCCGATCGGCGCCGTGCGGATCGGCAAGATCGACGGCACGATCGTCGTCAACCCGCCGGAGGAGGCGCTGCTCGCCGGCGGCGAGAGCGACCTGGACCTGATCGTGGCCGGCACCGCCGACGCGATCCTGATGGTCGAGGCCGGCGCCAACATCGTCCCCGAGGCCGAGATCCTCGACGCGCTCGACATCGCCCACGGCGAGATCCAGAAGCTCGTCGCCGCGCAGCTCGAGCTGCGCAAGCTCGTCGGCAAGGACAAGGTCGAGCACGAGGGTCCCTCGCTGGACAGCAAGCTGCTCGCGAAGGTCAAGCGCTCGGCCGCCGGCAAGAAGATCGTCAAGGCGACCGAGGTCGTCGACAAGCTCGAGCGCGAGGCCGCGACCAACGAGGCCAAGGACGCCGCCTACGAGGCGAACGCCAAGGACGGCGACGACGAGCACAACGCCGCCGTGAAGGCGGTCGTCAACGCGATCGAGAAGGCCGCGATCCGCGACCGGATCGCCGTCCAGAAGGTGCGTCCGGATGGTCGCGCCGCCGACGAGATCCGCAAGATCACGATCGAGACCGGCACCGCTCCGCGCACGCACGGCTCGGCGCTCTTCACGCGCGGCCAGACGCAGG
>JBQGEK010000036.1:0-9121 GCA_052039575.1 Patulibacter sp.
GAGGCGATCGACGCCTACGGCACCGGCCTGACCGGGTCGCGTCTGCTCAACGGCACGATCCCGCTGCATCTCGAGCTCGAGCGCGAGATCGCCGAGTGGATGGGCACCGAGGAGGCGATCGTCTTCTCGACCGGACACCAGGCCAACGTCGGGACGCTCGGCACGATCCTCGACCAGGGCGACACCGTGATCGCCGACTCGGGCGACCACGCCTCGATCCTCGACGGCTGCCTGCTGAGCAAGGCGAAGCTGCGCCCGTTCCGCCACAACAAGCTCGACAAGCTCGAGAAGCAGCTGCAGCGGGCCCAGAACGACGGCGGCGGCGTGCTCGTGGTCGTCGACGGTGTGTTCTCGATGGAGGGCGACATCGCGCCGCTGGGCGAGATCGCCGACCTCTGTCAGCGCTACGGCGCGCGGCTGATGGTCGACGAGGCACACGGCGCCGGCGTGCTCGGCCGCCGCGGCGCGGGCACCAGCGAGCTGCTCGGCATCGAGGACCGCGTCGACCTGCGGATGGGCACCTTCAGCAAGTCGCTGGCGTCGGCCGGCGGCTTCATCGCCGGCTCGCACGAGGTGATCGACTACCTGCGGATCAGCTCGCGGGCGTTCCTGTTCACGGCGTCGGCGGTGCCGGCCGCGGTCGGAGCCGCCCTGGCCGCCCTGCGGATCGTCCGCAGCGATGAAGGCCCCACCCTCCTCAACGCCGTGCTCGACAACGCGCGGTACCTGCGCGACGCCCTGGAGGGCCTCGGATACGCCGTGGTCCGGCCGCAGCCGATCCCCGAGGGCGCAAGCGCCACGCACCGGGACATCGTGACCCCGATCGTCTCGGTGACCGTCGGCGACGACTGGAAGGCCGTGCTGCTCTGGCGCGCGCTGTTCGACGCCGGGGTCTTCGTCAACACCGCCCTGCACCCGGCCGTGCCCCCGGGCGGCGCGGCGCTGCGCACCTCGGTGATGGCAACCCACACGCGCGAGCACCTCGACCGGGCGATCGAGATCTTCGCCACGGTCAAGCGCGATTTCGAGGCCGAGCACGGGGCACTGCCCGGTCCGCACGCCTAGCGGGCTCCTCACCGGCGCTGGTCACGTTTTTCCCGCTACGAGCGGGGAAACGAGCAAACAGGCGTTGACCCGGGCAACGCTCACTCGTAGGTTCGTACTCGAGAGATCGGCCGGGTACACCGTGTGTGCGATGCCGTGGAACAGGCGTGAAGCTGGGAACGCCGTGCTCCGCTCTCACCACTGTCACCCCTTCGACTCGGAGCCGGACGCCCGTGCCCACTATCGCGCAGCTCGAACCGCACCGCCTGCAGCCCAGTCACCGCCCCACGCCGGCTGTCCGGTCGCGTGATCGGCAGCGCAACGAGGCCCTCGCCCGGGCGAACGCGATCCGGATCGCCCGGGCCGCGCTCAAGCGCGAGATCGCCTCCGGGGACCGCACGATCGTCGATGTGATCGCCGCCTGCCCCGCCGAAGCGCACTCGATGCCGGTGGCGGAGCTGATCGGCGCCCAGCACCGCTGGGGCGAGACGCGAACGCTGCGCCTGCTGCGCCGGGCGGAGCTGTCGGAGACCAAGCCGCTCGGCCACCTGACGCCGCGTCAGCGACGCGCGCTGATCGCCTGCCTCGAGCAGCCAGCGCTCTGAGCGCCTGTACCACGATGATCGGCCGCCGCCCGTCGCGGCCGTTGACACATCGCCGGAGCGCGAGGCTAGACCCGGAAGGAGAGGCCGGTGCGTCGGCGGAATCCGCGGCGGAGCACCACGAAGACCCCGCCGAAGGCACCGATCGCGACCACGCCCAGAGCCCACGGCGGCAGATGGACGCCGACCCGGCTGCCGAGGAACGCGATCGCGGTGATCCCGATCACGGCGACCACGCTGGCCAGCATCGCGCTGTGTGAGCGGTAGCCGGCGAAATGCTCGCGGTAGGCGAGCTCGGTCGAAGCGCTGCCGAGAATCACCAGGCCGCCGATCGTGGTCGGGATGCTGCCGTTGATCAGCCCGATCACCGCCACCACGATCCCGACGAGGATCAGCAGCTCGGTGAGCGGCCACGGGTGCCAGAGCGGCTTCGGTGCCTCGTCCCGGCTCGCCTTGAGCGACGGGATCCCGGCCGGGACGACTGGTCGCCGATCCGCGCCCTTGGGCTGCGGAGGCTTCGGCTTGGAGCCCGCGGCCTTGCGCTTGCGGGACGCGCGCGATCGACGTTTCTTGTTCGAGGCGGCCACGGTTGAGAAGAACCTACCGTCCGGGTGCGGACGGCGTCCCGGGGGTCGTGGCGGTCGGAGCCGAGCGCGCCGCGTCGGCGGCCAGGTCGCGCATCGCCTGGTCGAGCTCGTCGGCGCTGACCGACCCGAAGAGCCGCAGCTCGACCGTGCCGTCCGGGGCGACGAAGAGGACGAACGGGCACGCGGGGGCGCCGAGCCGCGAGGACAGCCCACCGTCCCGGTCGTAGGCCACCGGCAGCGTCCACCGACGGTTGCGAACGGTCTCCCTGGTCTTCGCGTGGTCGCCGCCGATCGCGACCGCCAGCGTCTGCAGGCCGGGGTACCGGGTCCGCAGCCGGTTGAGGTCGTCGACCGCCCGCACGCATTCGTCGATGCCGTTCCCGAACATCATCAGCACCAGCGGGCCCGTGTCGAGCAGCGCGCACGAGGTGATCACCGACGGATTGTCGATCGAGCAGGCCGGGACGCGGCCGGCCTCGCCCTCGTCGGCGTGAGCGGCGTAGTTGACCGCGTCGTGCTCGAGCTTCGGCGCGGTCGCCAGCGGCGCGGCGAACGGTGGAAGCGAGTCCCCGGGACCGACCGCCGGCGATCCGCTGCGGCCGTTGTAGAGGGTCAGCAGCGACCCCCCGACGATGATCAGCACCAGGACGACGATCGCCGCCCACCAGCGGTTGCCGCTGGCCCGTGCGACCTCGACGACCTGGGGGTCGATCGACGGCCGTGACGGCGGGGCGGGAGGGACGCCCGTCGACTCCTGCTCGTCGCGCTCGTCCGGGGCGAAGTCGAAGCCTGCATCCTCGGGCCGCGTGGTGGGCTTGGGCTCCTGCCGGTCGCGCTCGTCGGGCGCGAAGCCGAAGCCTGCGTCCTCCGGCTCGTCGCCACGCTCACCGCTCACGCCCGGGCCTCCCTTCGCGCCCGCCGCTGCGTCGCGAACCCGGCCATCGCCGGCAGCACGATCATCACCGCGAGCACCGCGACCGACAGCTCGAGCACCGTGATCAGCCCGAACTGGCGCAGCAGCGGAATGTCGCTGACCGCCAGCACCGCGAAGCCCGCGATCGTGGTGGCCGCCGACGCCCCGACGGCACTACCGGTCGACGCCGCCGAGCGGGCGATCGCGTCGACATCCGAGTAGCCGGCGTCCCGCTCCTGGTGGTAGCGCTCGGTCAGCAGCACCGCGAACTCGGTGCCGATCGCGACGATCAGCGCGGCGAGCACGACCGACAGCGGGTTCAGCGGGAGCCCGAGCAGCCAGGTCAGCAACCCGCACCAGCCGGCGGCCAGCGCGACCGGCAGCACGGGGATCAGTCCGCGCCGCCGCGAGCGGGTCGCGACGAGCAGCAGCCCGCCGACCAGCACGAGACTGCCGACAAGCGTCAGGATCCGGCGCGTCGGCGACGAGATCGCGTTGCTGGCGTCGGCGAACAGCACCGGCAGACCGGTCACCGTCGCTGTCACGCCGTCGGGCGGATCGAGCTGCTCGCGCAGGCGGTCGAGCACCGCGACCTGCTCCTCCGTCGACCCGAGCGGCAGCCCGAAGCTGATCAAGGCGCTCGTGCGGTCGTCGGTCAACGCGGAGCGCACGAAGTACTCCGGGGTCTCGCCGATCAGCGCGTCGACCGCTGCCGCGTCCTTCAGCTCCTTCGGGTCCTGCCCGAGCAGGTCGCGGAACGACACGCTCAGGGGGCAGAGATCGGCGTCGGCGCAGCCGCGGGTCCGGTCGTAACCCGATGCCTCGAGCGCGCGCGAGCGGTAGTCGTCGATCCAGCCGAGGGTCTCGGGGGTCGCGAGGTTCTCGCCCTCCACCAGCACGCGAACCTCGCCGGCCTGTCCGGTCGCCTCCTGCAGCAGGTTGGCGTCCTGGACCGCGGGCAGGTCGCTCGGCACCAGCCGCTGCAGCTCGGTCTCGACCCGCTCGCGCGAGCCGACGATCGCTCCGACGACCGCAAGCACGATCCCGACCGTCAGGACCGTCCGCGGCCAGCGGTACGAGAGCGAGACCAGCCGCCGAACCACCGCGGTGCGGCCGATCCCGCGGTGGGGAGCCGGGACCGCGGGAGCGGCCATCGGTCCGCGGTCCTCGACCTCACGGCGCTTGCGCGGGCGCCGCGAGTGCAGCACCAGCCCGAACGTGAACGACGCGAAGACGGCCAGCGCCACCCCGACGAACAGCACCAGGCCGAAGTTGCGGACCAGCGGCGTCGGTGACGCGAGCAGCGCGACGAAGCCGGCGAGCGTCGCGCCGGCCGCGAGCAGGATCGGCCTACCCCCGCGCGCAACCGCCGCGCGTACGGCATCCGACCCCTCCTCGGTGGGTGGGATGTTCAGCCTCCGCCGCTGCTCCTCCACGCGCGCGTGCAG
The DNA here is from genome assembly GCA_052039575.1 of Patulibacter sp. Classification (GTDB taxonomy): domain Bacteria; phylum Actinomycetota; class Thermoleophilia; order Solirubrobacterales; family Solirubrobacteraceae; genus Patulibacter. The sequence goes on from JBQGEK010000036.1 coordinate 4,595, forward strand.
TTGGACCCCATAGTCGACGGCGAGGCCGAGCAGCACCGGCAGGGTGGCGATCGTGCCGAGGTCGACCGACCAGCCGAGCAGCCCGGTGCCTCCGAAGACCACCGCGACCGTGCCGATCGCCAGCACCAGCGGCTGGAGTCGTCGTCGCTCGGGGAAGCTCAGCGCGAGCACCAGGGCCATCGCCAGCACGCCGACCGCCAGCAGCAGCACCAACGCGTGCTGGAGCTCGTCGGCGATCGCGGCGACCAGCACCGGTGAACCGCTGACCACGTAGCTGCCGCCCTGGGCGAGCTTGAACGCGTCGAGCCTGACGGCCTCCTGCACCCAACGGACCGCGTCGCGCTGCTCGTCGGCCGTGAGGTCGGCGCGCAGCCGCATCGCGACCAGTCCGACGTCCCGGGTCGGGAAGATCGGCAGGAACCGGGCGCGCGGGGTGCCGGGGACCTCGGCTCCCGGGTCGAACAGCAGCCGGCTGATCAGCTGGGTCGATTGGAGGCTCGCGCCACCGGCCAGCGGATCGATGCCGTAGCGTGCTGCGGTCGCCAGCCCGGCGTCCCGCTCTGCCTCGGCTTCGCGCTGGGCCCGGTCACCGGCGGCCTTGATCTGCGCCGCGGACTTTCCCGCGTCCTTCGCGGCGGCTTCCGCGTCCGACCGTGCGTTGGACAGCTTCTGAAGGACCTCGGCCGCCGTCCCGCTGATCTCCGCGTTGATCGCGTCGACGCCGGTCGTGGCGAAGGTGCCCGGCCCGTAGATCACCTGCGCCGGATCGGCGTCGGCCAGCTCCGCGCAGGGCCCGTCCTCTCCGCCCGGCAACGGGTCGTCGTCGGGGATCGTCCCCGCCAGGCACTGCTCGAACGTCGCGAGCGTCGCCAGGTCCTCGGTCAGGCCGATGTCGCCGGCCGATTGGCGGACCAGGACGAGGATCGTCTCGTCGCCGAACCGCTCGGCCGCGTCCCGCTCCGCCGAGTAGGCCGGCGAACTCGTGCCGACGACCGTGCGGACCGCGGCCGAGGTCCCGAGCTGGGTCAACCCGAAGACGGCGAGCGCAAGCACCACGACCGCCAGGGCACCGACGCCACGTGGGTGGCGCAGGCACCGTTCGACCAGCCAAATCACCCGATCAGGCTAACGCGGTCGGTTGAGGATGGTCGGCGATCAGTTCATGCCCAGCGGACCGCGGGCAGAGCCCGCGAGGAACTGGCTGACGAACGCGTTCTCGGAGTTGAAGAGCTCCTCGGCCGGTCCGGCCTCGACGATCCGCCCGCGCCACATCACGTTGATGTACTGCGACACGCGGCGCGCGGTCATGATGTCGTGCGTGACGATCGTGAAGGCGGGCAGGTGCTCGCGCTTCTCGGCGGTCGCCCGCTCCATCGTATCGGCGTGGATCTCCTTGATCAGCTCGCCGAGCAGCGCCGTTCGGACCGGGTCCAGACCGGAGTCCGGCTCGTCGAAGAGCACGATCGAGGGGTCGAGCACCAGCGCCCGCGCGAAGCCCGCGCGCTTGCGCATGCCGCCGGACAGCTCGTTGGGGAACTTGTCGTCCGCTTCGCCGAGACCGACCTCGCCGAGACGCTGCTCGACGATCTTCCGGACGTCTTCCTCGGCCTTGTCGGTGTGCTGCCGCAGCGGGAACGCCGTGTTGTCGTAGACGTTCATCGAACCGAACAGCGCGCCGTCCTGGAACAGGACGCCGAACTTCTTGCGCATCTCCAGCAGCGGGGCCAGATCCATCGTCGGCACCGACTCGCCGTGGACGAGCACATCGCCCTGGTCGGGGTAGAGCAGCCCGACCATGTGCTTGATGCAGACCGACTTCCCCGTACCGGACGGGCCGAGGATCATCGAGATCATCCCCTCGGGCAGGCCCATGTTGAGCCCGCGGAGGATCTCGTTGCGCCCGAACGCCTTGTGCGTGTCGATGAACTCGACCGCGTCGGGCATGCCGGTCGGGCGCCGCAGCCCGGTGTGCCACCGGTACTCGTCCTCGGGGTCGTCGACCGCCGGCTCGCGGACCACGCGCACGCCGCTTTCCGCGGCCGCCGGCTGGACCGCCGTCGGCTCGGGCTGCGCGGCTGCGTCGGCCCCCGCGGCGGCCGCTGAGTCGTCCTCCGGCCACGCCCAGTCCGGGCTCGTCACCGGCTCGTCGGCCGGGTTCTGATCGTCCTTGCCCCGTCCGGGATTCGACGCCATGGTTCTAGCCTCCGATCGGGACGCGCGGATTGGCGCCCCAGAAGATCTGTGTTCCGAGCATGCCGATGATGTGGACCATGATCAGGTTCACGACCATCGATTTCGCCGTAGCCGTTCCGACCCCGACTGGGCCGCCGCTGGCGTTGTAGCCGTAGTAACAGCCGACGAGCACGATCACCGTCCCCGCGGCCATCGCCTTGATCATGCTGTAGAGCAGGTCCAGTGGTGTCTGGAACATCCAGAAGATCATCAGATAGCCGCCTGGCGACACGTCCCCGATCTGGACCACCGCCGCCAGGTAGCTGGCGTAGAAGCCCGCGCCGATGCCGATCACGTAGACGAACGGCAGCACCAGCCAGGCCGCCAGCAGCTTGGTCGCGCAGAGGAAGAGGATCGAGTCGAAGCCCATGACCTCGAGCGCGTCGATCTCCTCGGAGATCCGCATCGACCCCAGCTCCGCGACGATGCCCGTTCCGACCTTGGCGGCCATCATGTAGCCGAACAGGTACGGCACGAGCTCGCGCAGGTCGCACCACGCGGCGAAGAAACCCGCGTAGCCGGGCGAGCCGACGGAGCGCATCAGGTACGCGCCCTGCAGACCGCACTGCAGTCCGATGATGAAGACGAGTCCCCAGATCACCAGCGTCGAGCCGGTGATCAGCACGCCCGCCTGACGCAGCGTCTCCCCGCTGAAGCGGAGGACGCGCAGCGAGAAGATCCGGCGGAGGATCTCTCCGAAGAACTTGCCCTGCTCGCCGAGTGCGCCGACGACGTCCTTGGGCTGTTCCAACCACGAGCTCATCGCAGCACCAGCATGTTCGGGTTGGTCGCGAGCAGCGTTTGGGTGAAGACGTAGTTGAAGCTGAAGACCGCGAGGAACGCGATCACCACCGCCTGGTTGACGGCGCGGCCGACCCCCTCGGCCCCGCCCTTGGCGGTCATCCCCTTGTAGCAACAGACCACGGCGATGATCGCGCCGAAGATCGTGCACTTGACGAACGATCCCCAGACGTCGGTGACCGACGCGTTGTTGAAGAAGGTCGCCCAGAACGGCCCGAGCGCGGCCCCGTTGACGAGCGTCGCGAAGACGCCGCCGGTGATGCCCGCGGCCACCGCGTAGATGTTGAACAGCCCGGTCACGAGCATCAGCGCCAGGAACCGCGGCACCACCAGGCTCTTGATCGGGTCGACCCCGAGCACCTGGAGCGCGTCGAGCTCCTCGCGGATCTTGCGGGCCCCGAGGTCGGCGGTGATCGCCGTGCCGGCCACGCCGGCGACCACGATCGCCGTCACGTCGGGGCCGAGCTCGCGGAGCGTGGCGATGATGAAGAAGCCGCCGAGGCGGTCGAGCGAGCCGAACAGGACCAGGAAGTTCGCGGCCTGCAGGCCCGGGGCGCCGAAGCCGATCGCCACCGAGGAGATCAGCAGCGGGAACCAGACGAGGCGCAGCGCGAAGAGGAACTGCTGGACGAACTCGTCGCCGTACGAGTACGGCGGACGGAGCGCTGAGCTGAGCGTGCGCCCCGTGAGGAGCATCATGTCGCCGACTTCCTCCAGCGCGGAACGGGCTGGACTGATCAGGCGGTCAGAGACGGTGCGGGCCATAAACTTTTCGGTCGGGTTCACCGCGCCTCAGCACGACCAGACGGGGCAAGCCTACGTGAAGATGAGGCTGTGTGCCAACGAGCACACCGAATCCCCGATGGACACTGGGCTTATCCGCCTAGACAACTCGCAACCGACAGTAGCTTTCGTATCCACGGGGTCGCGCATCGCCCGCCCTGCCGGGCTCTACTCAGGGTCGCAATCCGCCCGAGAACTCAAGACACATCGCCAGGCTGTGTTAGCCTGCCGCCGCGATGATGTCGACTGCTCAGCCCCGGTTCCGCGCGAGCCTGGCCCTCGCCGCCGGACTCGCCTTCGCGCTACCGGCCTGCGGCACCACCGACCCGGTAGCGGTCGACGGATCCGACGGCACCCCGTACAAGGTGTCCGCGAACGCCTCGTTCCCAACCAGCCAGAAGGTCGCCAACCAACAGACGCTGACGATCACCGTCCGCAACGAGGAAGCGTCGCGGACGATCCCCGACGTGGCGGTCGTGGTCCGCGGGCTCGAGCACAAGCTCCCGGCGGGCAACAACGGCAACGGGATGATCGCCGACCGCAATCGGCCGATCTGGATCGTCGACGAGCCGCCGCCCGGCGGACCGACGGCGTTCTCCAACACCTGGGCGCTCGGCCCGCGCCCCGCCGGCGCGGCGCGCCCCGTCACCAGGAAGCTGACGCCGGGGCTCGCGGGCCGCCACGAGATCGGCTGGCGCGTCGCCGGAGACC
>JBQGEK010000037.1:0-21952 GCA_052039575.1 Patulibacter sp.
GCGGGGGGGGGCCGCCCGCCGCGGGGGCGCGGCGCCGCCGCGCGGCCGACCCGCCCCCGGGGCGGCCGCCGACTCCGGGGCCCGCCGCTCTGACGTTCCGGTGTCGTGGCGACTGACGTCTTGGGTGTCCCCGTCGTATCCGTGAACAGTGGATGCCACGGGAGAAACCGCTCCAGAAATACCGACCCGACGGCCTCGGTGCTTCGTCGAAGCTCCGGAGTCGTGGGACGGGCCGGGTTGGAGCCGCCTCTAGGCATAGGCGGGAGCGCCCTTTACCGCCGGGGTATCGGCGCACTACCGCCGGTAGGACGCGTCGCGAAGATTTTCGCAATCGCCGGTTATTTCAGATACAGTCCGCCGCAGTCCGACGGCCCCGACACGGCTGTTGCTGCCCCGAGATCCGATCAGGAACACTCATGCCCGCACTGCATATCGGCTGTCGAGCCTCGGCGCTGACCCACCGCGCCACGCGCCCGGATGCACGTGCGTGCGGGAACGCCTCGGGCTTCTCACGCGGGAGCGGGCGATGACTGAGCTGACCGCCGAGGTCGAAGAGGCCCGCGACAAGATCCAGGCGCGGCTGGACGGGCTCAAGCCGCTGGTCGTCGAGTACAACTTCCTGCGGATCGCCCAGCTCTCGATCGAGAGCCGGCTCGACCGCCCCCGCACCAAGTCGCAGCGCGCGTTCGCCGCGATCGTCGACGCGCCCGGATCGTCCACCACCCAGATCGCCGCCGCCAGCGAGATCGCGCTGGCCTCGCTCTACCCGGTGCTGCGGTCGTTGACCGACCAGGGGCTCGCGCACCGAGTCTCTCGGCGCTGGTACGTCGGGCCCGGCGACTCCGAGGAGTTCACGAGCGTGCTCGGGCTCGGCGCTCCGTAGGCCGCGTGGCGGGGTGTCAGCGCTCCGCCGCCACGCCGCGCAGTACGAGCTCGGCCATCCGGTGGGCGCCGTCGCGGCCGATTCCCGCCAGCTCGCGCAGTGCGCAGAACAGCAGTCGCAGGTCCTCGTGGCTGGCGTCGTCGCGCAGTGTCCCCGCGGCGCGTGCCGCCGCCACCAGCTCGGCGAGCGCGTCGGTGGCCGCCTGGCGTGCGTCGCGCACCGCTTCCGAGCTGCTGGCCGCAGCGTCCCACGCCGACTGTGACAGGGCGTCGTAGAGGCAGTCGTCGACCGTCGCGTGCGTCGCGTCGACCAGGGCGTCCCAGGCGTCCGGTTGGACGGCCGCGGCGGCGAAGCGGTCGCGCAGGGCCCGGGCACGGGCGATCACCAGCTGGCCGACCAGGTCGTCCTTGCTGCCGACCTGGCGGTAGATGCTCGCCACGCCGACCCCGAGCGCATCGGCGAGCGTGGGCATCGCGGCGTCCACGCCCTCGCGCGCGAACAGCTCGTCCGCGGCGGCGAGAATCCGTCCGCGCTTCTGGTCCGCGGTCAGGGAGGACCAAGAGACAGAGACTGGTGCCGGAATGGCCATTCCGTTACGCTAGCGCACATGCCCTCCCTCAGGTCCCGCACCGTCACCCACGGCCGCAACATGGCCGGGGCCCGCTCCCTCCTGCGGGCCACCGGCGTCGCCTCCGGCGACATCGGCAAGAAGCCGATCATCGCCGTCGCGAACTCCTACACCCAGTTCGTCCCCGGCCACACCCACCTGCAGCCGGTCGGGACGATCGTCTCCGAGGCGATCCAGGCCGCGGGCGGGATCGCGCGCGAGTTCAACACGATCGCCGTCGACGACGGGATCGCGATGGGTCACGGCGGGATGCTCTACTCGCTGCCCTCGCGCGACCTGATCGCCGACAGCGTCGAGTACATGGTGAACGCGCACTGCGCCGACGCGATGGTCTGCATCTCCAACTGCGACAAGATCACGCCGGGGATGCTGAACGCCGCGCTGCGGCTGAACATCCCGACGGTCTTCGTGTCCGGCGGTCCGATGGAGGGCGGCACCGCGACCCTCGTCGACGGCACCGTGCGCAAGGGTCTCAACCTGGTGACCGCGATCGCGGAAGCCGTCGCGGACGAGGTCTCCGACGAGGACATCGCGATCATCGAGGAGGAGGCCTGCCCGACCTGTGGGTCGTGCTCGGGCATGTTCACCGCCAACTCGATGAACTGCCTGATGGAGGCGCTCGGTCTGGCGCTGCCGGGCAACGGCTCGACGCTCGCGACCCACACGGCGCGCAAGGCGCTGTACGAGGACGCCGGCCGGATGGCCGTCGAGATCTGCGGCAAGTACTACGGCGAGGACGACGAGTCGGTGCTGCCGCGCTCGATCGCGACCCGCGAGGCGTTCGAGAACGCGATGACGCTCGACATCGCGATGGGCGGATCGACCAACACCGTGCTGCACCTGCTGGCCGCCGCGCAGGAGGCCGAGCTGGACTACACGCAACGCGACATCGACGAGCTCTCGCGGCGGGTGCCGTGCCTCTGCAAGGTCGCGCCGAACGGCACCTACCTGATGGAGGACGTCCACCGGGCCGGCGGAATCCCCGCGATCCTCGGCGAGCTGCTGCGCGGCGGGCTGCTGAACGACGAGGTCTCGACGATCCACGCGCCGACGATGCGGGCGTTCCTCGAGGAGTGGGACGTGCGCGGGGCGAAGCCGAGCGAGCGCGCGGTCGAGCTGTTCCACGCGGCTCCGGGCTGCAAGCGCTCGGCGCGGGCGTTCTCGCAGTCCGAGCGCTGGGAGTCGCTGGACGTCGACGCGGCGGACGGCTGCATCCACGACGTCGAGCACGCCTACTCGGCGGACGGCGGACTGGCGATCCTCTACGGCAACCTCGCCGAGAACGGCTGCGTCGTGAAGACCGCCGGCGTCGACGAGTCGATCCTCGTCTTCCACGGCCCGGCCGTCGTCGTCGAGTCGCAGGAGGACGCGGTCGATGCGATCCTCAGCGACCGCATCAAGCAGGGCGACGTGGTCGTCATCCGCTACGAGGGTCCGCGCGGCGGTCCGGGGATGCAGGAGATGCTCTACCCGACCTCGTACCTGAAGGGCCGCGGCCTCGGCGCGGCGTGCGCGCTGGTCACCGACGGTCGGTTCTCCGGAGGCACGTCCGGTCTGTCGATCGGCCACGTCTCGCCGGAGGCGGCGTCGGGCGGTGCGATCGCGCTGGTCGAGGACGGCGACACGATCGCGATCGACATCCCCAACCGCCGGATCGACCTGCAGGTCTCCGACGACGAGCTGGCCGAGCGTCGCGAGCGGCTGGAGGCGACCACCGGCTACGTCCCGGTCGACCGGGACCGCGTGGTGTCCCCGGCGCTGCGGGCCTACGCGGCGATGGCGACGTCGGCCGACACCGGCGCCGTCCGCGACGTCGCTGCCGTCGAGCGCGCGGTGGCCCCGGCCGCCGCGGCGGCGACGGCCGCCGACCCGGTCTGCGCGCGGCCCGGCCGGACCGCGCGGGCCGGGCGCGTCACTTGTCCTCGAGCCCCGCGGGGGCGAGCTTCGCCAGCTGGTCGTCGAGGCGCCGCGGCTGGCGGCCCTGGCGCTCCCGTCGCTCCTTGCGCTTGACCGCGGCTCGGACTCCGGCGCCGCCGACGGTGCGCAACGGCTCCGGGGGGAACGTCTCGTGGGGGCCGTCGATCAGCGGGAACGCCGACCAGGCGTCGTCCCGGCCGAGCGCGAGGCTGGCCAGCACGTGGCCTCCCACCGCACTGGGGCCGACGCCGTTTCCGCTCCAGCCGACGCCGTAGAGCAGATGCTCGTGCCGGCCGAGCCGACCCAGCAGCGGCAGGCTCGACGGGGTGCGGTCGATCGGGCCGCCCCAGGCCGCGTCGACCGGGACGTCGCGCAGATCCGGGTAGCAGTAGCCGAACGCCTCCCGGACCATCGCCGTGCGTCGACGGTCGTGGTCGTAGCGGCGGTCGACGACGTTGCCGAACGACAGTCCGGCCGTGCCCTGGCCGAAGACGATCCGATGGTCCCGGGTCGTTCGGTAGTAGTTGACCATCATCTGGGAGTCGGTGATGCTCTCGCCCCCCGTCCAGCCGCTGCGCTCCAGCCGGTCCGGGATCGGCGGGGTCGCGATCACGTCGCTCGAAACCACCAGAAGCGAGCGTCGAAGCTCCGGCTCGCGAGCCGCCCAGGCGTTGGTCGCGAGCACCAGTCGGTCGGCGGTCACGGTCCCGCGCTCGAGCGTGACCCGCACCGGCCGGTCGCGCGAGAAGCGGACGACCCGCGTGCCTTCGTGGATCCGCACGCCGCGCTCGAGCGCGACGCGGCGCAGCCCCCGGGCGAGTAGCGCCGGCTGGACCGTCGCGGCGGCGGGGTCGAGGACTCCCGCCAGGTGACGCGGAGATCCGCTGCGCGCGGCGACGTCGTCCGGCGTGAGCGGCGAGAACGGGGCGACGCCCGCCGACGCGGCCGCGTCGAGCACGCCCTGCCACGCGCCGACCTGGGCCGTCGTCGTCGCCGTCCAGAGCATTCCGGCCGGGCGGAAGTGGGCGTCGATCGCGTGCTCCTCGCAGAATCGCCCGATCTCCCCGATCGCCTCCTGCGACGTTCGCGCGACGTCGATCGCCGCCTCGCGGCCGTAGATCCGGGTCAGGCTCGTCAGCTTCGCCCACCAGGACAGCACCATGCCCCCGTTGCGACCCGAGGCCCCGCCGCCGCAGACGTCCTGCTCGAGCAGCACCACGTCGCACGCGGGGTCGTGCTGCTTGATCCGCAGCGCGGTCCAGAGTCCGACGAAGCCACCGCCGACGATCACGATGTCGGCGCGCAGCGCTCCTTCAGCGACCGGCTGCCGCGGCTCGGTCAGCGCCTCGCGCAGCCATAGCGAGCGGTGCGGAGCGCTGTCGGGGCTCGTCGGGATCTCGTCTCGGCGCGGCGTGGCCGTCGGGCTCTGCGTCATACGGCTCGGTCTCCTCCGTGGGCGGCCACTCCCGGCCGGAGCGGACGCGATTCGAGTCTCGACTCCGGTGGCGCAGGTGGCTACTGGCTCCGCGTACGACGTGGTCGTCCCGACCTGTTCGTCCGTATGAGCCGGCATCGACCGGTTGCGGACGCGGCTTGAGCGATCGTATGAAGTCGTCGGCCGGGTTCGTTCGCGAGTGATCCCAACAGCGCCCGGGTGCCGACCTATAAGTCGAGCATGTCCAGGTCGTGGCGCGGACCGATACCGGCCGACCACGATCCCAGCAACGAGGAACCAAGGGAGAGCTGCGGATGTTGCGAGTGGGGATCGACGTAGGAGGGACGTTCACGGACCTCTTCGCCTGGGAGCACGGCGATGACGACGGCCCGCGGGTGCGGGAGGCGAAGGTCCTGACGACGCCCGACGATCCGTCGGACGGCGTGATGGAGGCCCTGCGCGTGGCGCAGATCGACCCGCGGGAGATCGACACGATCATCCACGGCACGACGATCGGCACCAACGCGCTGCTGGAGCGGCGCTTCCCGGAGCCGGCGCTGATCACCACGCCGGGGTTTCGGGACGTGCTCGAGATCGGCCGCCAGCGGCGCAAGCACCTCTACGACCCGTACCAGGTCAAGCCGCCGCCGCTGATTTCGCGCCACCGACGGTTCACCGTGCCCGAACGCATGGGATCGAAGGGCGAGACGGTGGAACCGGTCGACCGCGATGCGGTGCGCCGGCTGGCCGAGCAGATCGGCGAGCTCGGAGTGCGCAGCGTGGCGATCGCGCTGATCAACGCCTACCGGGACGGGCGGCACGAACGTGAGGTCGCCGAGGTCGTTCGCGAGGTCCTGCCCGACGTCGAGCTGGCGCTCTCGTCCGAGACGCGCCCGAAGATGCGCGAGCTGGGTCGCTTCACCACCACGGCGATCCGCGCCGCCCTGCTGCCCGTCGTCGGGGCCTACCTCGGCCAGCTCGAGCGGAAGCTGCAGGACGCGGGATCGACCGGCCGGCTGTTCATCGTCAAGAGCAACGGCGGGATGATGTCGGTCGCCGCCGCCCGCGAGCGGCCCGAGGAGCTGATCGAGTCCGGTCCGGCTGGTGGCGTCGCGGCGGGCAGCTACCTGAGCGGCCTGCTGGGACGCGATCAGCTGATCGTCACCGACGTGGGCGGCACCAGCTTCGAGGCAAGCCTGCTCGAGGACGGGACCGGATTGGTCACCGACGAGTACGAGATCGAGTGGGAACGCCCGATCATCACCCCGATGCTGGACATCCGCAGCATCGGCGCCGGCGGGGGCTCGATCGCCTGGATCGACGACGGAGGGTCGCTCCGGGTCGGGCCCCAGAGTGCGGGCGCTGCGCCCGGCCCGGCGTGCTACGGGCTCGGCGGCGACAAGCCGACCGTCACCGACGCCAACCTGATCCTCGGTCGGATCGATCCGACCCTCGGCGGAAAGATGCAGCTCGACGTCGAAGCCGCGACCCGCGCAGTGGCGACCGTCGCCGAGCCGCTCGGGATGGACGTCCTCGACTGTGCCGAGGGGATTGCCCGGATCGTCAGCGAGAACATGGCGACCGCGATCCGCATGGTCTCGACCGACCGCGGACGCGATCCGCGCGACCACGTGATGGTCGCCTGCGGTGGCGCCGGCGGGCTGAACGCGTTCGACATCGCCAGCGCGGTCGGGATCGAGGACGTGGTGGTGCCGCGGTTCGCGGGTGTCGCCTGCGCGTTCGGGGCGACGACGATGGACGTCCGGCACGACGTCGAGGCGACCTTCTACGCGCCGGCCGACGAGGTCTCCGTCGACGACCTCAACGCCGCGTTCGCGGACCTCGAATCCCAGGTCGACGCGCTGTTGGCCGGGGACGGCGTCGCCACCGACCGCCGGGTGCTCGAGCGGAGCGCCCAGATGCGTTACGTCGGGCAGTCGTACGAGGTCTCCACGCCGGTCCCGGAGGGGCGCCTCGACGAGACGCAGATCCCGCGGATCGTCGCCGACTTCAACGCGGTGCACGAGCGCGAGTACGGCGTCGCGAACGACCGCTTCCCGGTCGCCTTCGTGACCGTCCGGATCACCGGGCTCGGCGTGACGGAGCGGCCGAACTCCGACGTGCTGGCCGCGGCGATGCGGCGCGGACGGACCGGCGATGCCGAGGTCGGACGGCGACGGATGTACTTCGGCGGCGAGCACCACGACGCCGAGGTGCACCACGCGGCGCAGCTCGCGTCCGGCCAGCAGATCGTCGGGCCGGCGATCATCGAGCAGCCGGACGGAGCGGCGGTCCTGCCGCCCGGGGCGATCGCCCGGATCGACGACTTCGACAACGTCCTCGTGACGAAGAGCTAGGAGCTTCCGAGATGTCCACCGAGACCCCGACCCGCAAGCTGGATCCCGTCACCTTCGAGGTGCTGCGTCGCGCGTTCGAGTACGCGCCGGAGCGGATGAGCCAGGTGCTCCAGAAGGCCTCGTTCTCGCCGATCATCTACGACATGGTCGACTACTCCAACGCGATCTTCGATCCCGACCTGGAGCTGATCGGCCAGACCGCGAACTGCCCGGTGCACATCGCCGCGATGCAGTTCAGCGCCGAGGCGGCGTTCGCCACGTTCCCGCTCGAGTCGATGAAGCCCGGCGACATCGTCGTGCTCAACGATCCCTACGCCGGCGGCACGCATACCCCCGACGTCACGATGACGCTGCCGGTCTTCCACGAGGGTGAGCTGATCGCCGTCGCCGTCTGCCGCGCCCACTGGACCGACGTCGGTGGCAACCTCGATACGCACGTGGCGGGTGAGGGCCTGCGGCTTCCGCCGCTGATGCTCGTCAGCGAGGGCAAGCTGAACGACGATCTGGTGCGGGTGATCAAGAACTGCACCCGCACCCCGGACTACGTCGAGGGCGACATCCAGGCCCAGATCGGCGCGCTCCGGGCCGGCCACGACGAGCTGATCCGGCTGGCCGACAAGTACGGGCGCGACACGCTGGAGCAGGGCATGCACGAGGTGCTCGCCTACACGCAGCGGATGACCGCGGCGGCGATCTCGCGGATCCCCGACGGGACCTACGAGGCCGAGGACTACGTCGACAGCGACGGCTTCAGCGACGAGGTCGTCACCGTCAAGCTCAAGCTGACCGTGGCCGGGGATCGGATCCACGTCGACCTGACCGGCAGCGATCCGCAGGTCGTCGGACCGATCAACTCGCCGTACGCGAACACCGCGTCGGCGGTCTACTACTCGCTGAAGTTCTTCCTCAGCCACGATTCGCCGCCGAACGCCGGCCTCTACCGGCAGATCGACCTGACGATTCCCGAGGGCAGCTGGCTGAACCCCGCCTGGCCGGCCCCGACGCTCGGGTGCACCACGAGCGCGTCCTCGAAGATCAACGCGGCGGTCTGGCTGGCGCTCGCGCAAGCGATCCCGGACCAGGTCGTGGCCCCGACCTGCGCGGAGGCCAACTGGTGGGTGGGGACAGCCGTCGACCCGGAGACCGGCGAGAACACGGTGCTCACCGACCTGCCCGCCGGGGGCTGGGGCGGCACGCCCTTCGCCGACGGGATGCACGTCACGATGGATCCGCTCGGCAACTGCCAGAACCTGCCGTGCGAGACCGCGGAGGTGCTGTTCCCGGTCCGCTACCGCTCGTACGAGATGATCACCGACTCCGGGGGGCCCGGCGAGAACCGCGGCGGCTGCGGCGTTCGCGCCGAGGTCGAGTTCCTCGGTCGCGGCCAGATCAACACGATGGAGACGTCGCGGACCCGCGAAGGCACGCCCGGCGTGGGCGGTGGTGAGCGGTCGTCGCTGCAGCGCCAGCTGCGCCGGCGGACCGACGGGACGCTCGAGACGATCGGCGGGACGGCGCCCGACGGCACGTGGATGCCGCAGATGCTCGGCAACGTGCCGTTCAAGCCGGGCGAGTCGTTCGTCTTCGAGAGCTGCGGCGGAGGCGGCTGGGGCGATCCGCGCCAGCGTGCGCCCGAGCGTGTCGCCGAGGACGTCCGCAACGAGTTCGTCTCGGTCGACGCGGCCCGCGAGCGCTACGGGGTCGTCGTCGCCGAGGACGGAACGCTCGACGAGGCGGGGACGGCTGCGCTGCGCGGCTGAGTCGCGTCCGGTGACGGCGGACGGATCGGTGCCCGGTCTCCCGCCCCCTCGCGGGGCACCGGGCGCGATACTCCGTCGCACGATGGTCCTGACCGTCCGCGAGCTGGTCGAGATTCCGCACCTGGCGACGAAGCTGATCGCCGGGGACCGGGGGGCCGACCGCGAGATCGTCTGGGCGCACACGATCGAGCTCTCCGACCCCTGGAACTGGTTGGGCCCGGGCGAGCTGCTGATGACGGTCGGGCTGGGAGTTCCCGCGTCGCCTGCGGCGCAGGAGGAGTACGTCCGGCACCTGGCCGGGGCCGGAATCGCGGGGTTGGCGGTTGGCGAGGCGATGGCGGCGCCCCCGCTGACCGACGCGATGCTCGCCGCCGCCAACGCGCTCGGTCTGCCGATCCTGATGACGCAGCGTGAGGTGCCGTTCTCGGAGGTCAGCCGGGCGGTGGCGGCCGCCGCGCGGGGCCGGGAGCAGCAGCGGCTGGGCCGGATCGCGCGGATCTACGAGCTGGTTCGGCGCGCGGTCTCCGACGGCCAGGGGGCGACCGCGCTGCTGGGCACCGTCGGACGCGAGCTCGAGTGCGAGCTGGCCGTGGTCCGCGACGATCGGGCCACGGCGATCTTCCCGGATGCCGCGGAGATCCCGGCGGAGGTGCGCCGGGAGCTGTTGCGGGCGCTCCGCGACCATGGCCCGGAGCGCCCGGGCATCGTCCACGTCGCGACCGCGGCGGGCGACGTCTCGGTCGTCCCGTTGGCGACCCGGTTCGGGGCGTCGCTGCTGGCAACCAGCGCCGGAGAGTCGCCGTCGTACGCGGTGCTGCAGCACGTGGCGACCGTCGCGTCGATGGAGGTCGAGCGGCTCTTCGCCGAGCGCGAGCGCCGCCGCTGGCTCGGCGCGCAGGTGCTGGATCGTCTGCTGGACGGGCGGATCGCGAGCGACGCAGCGGACGTCGAGCTGCGCGGTCACGGCGTCGACCGACCGCCGTTCGCGATCCTGCTGGTGGCCGAGACCACCGAGGACGCGGCCGCCAGCCTTCACCACGACCTCGTGGACGGGGACGTCCCCCACCTGCTGGGAGAACGGGACGGCGCGATCTGCTGCCTGATCCCCGCTGCGGCGATCGACGCGGCGATCGACGTGCTCGGCGCGGCGGGCGAACGGGTCGGTGTGAGCGATCCGCTCCAAGGGCCGACCGAGGCGCCGGCCGCGCTGCGCCAGGCGCGGTGGGCGATCGAGGTCGCGCGTGAGGAGGGCCGCTCGGTGGTGCGGTACGGCGAGCGCCGAGCCGACCTGGGGCCGCGGACGGTCACCGAGGCGCGAGAGCTCGTCGACCGGGTGCTCGGGGCGCTCGTCGCCTACGACGCCGACCACGGCACGGAGCTGGTCCGGACCCTCGACGTCTTCCTCGAGGAGAACCGCTCATGGCAGCGCGCCGCCGAGCAGCTGATCGTGCACAAGCAGACGGTCACCTACCGGATCCGACGGATCGAGGAACTGACCGATCGCCGCGTCAACGACACCGGGGACGTCGCCGCGCTCTGGCTGGCGCTGCGCGCTCGCGACATCCTCGACTAGGCCGACCGCGCGAATCTCCAAACCGGCAAGCCGCGAATTGGCGGCTCGGCGGGGCGGAGCGCGCGACCGGCCTCCGGGCGCCCGTCGCGGTCTGCCCGGGCTACCAGGCGCCGAACAGCGGGCCGGTGATGCCGGCCGGGATCTCCTGCGTCTGGTTGACGAAGAAGAAGAGGATCAGCATCGCGCCGATCAGCGCGAGGTTCTTGTTGAAGTTGATCTGCTCGCCCTGCTTGGCCTGCGGGTCGGTCTCCTTCCAGTGCGGGTGCATCATGAAGGTGACCGGAACCAGCACGAGCGCCACGGCGAGCGCGGCGAGGTCGACCCAGATGCCGAGCACCAGGGCGATGCCGGCGAGCGCGAAGATCAGGCCGCTGACGATCACGCCGGCTTCGGCGGCGGGCACGCCCTTGGACGCGGCGTACTGCGCCATGCCCTTGCTCTGGGTCAGGTGGCCTACGGCCGACATGAGGAAGATGACGGCCAGCAGGATCCGGCCGACGAGGAAGACGATGTCCATTGAAGAGGTCCTAAATACTTGCGGATGAAACTACCTGGCGCCGATCGTACCACGTAAATCGGACCGTGGTCCGATTTATTGCCCGGAGGTGCGGGGCGACGCGGCGAACGGCGCGAACCGATCGGGCACCGGCAGGAACTCACGGGTGACCCCACCCGCGGTCACCGCGCGTTGCAGGCGCACGCCGGCGGCCGACATCGCGAAGCCACGGGCGGCCGACTCGGCGGTCGTCGTCGCGAAGACCATTCGGGACGCACCGAGCAGGGTCGCCAGCGACGCGCACGTCGGGCAGGGCTCGCTGCTCGAGTAGACGACCGCGCCGGCCAGGGCGTCGGATCCACGGATCGCGGCGGCGTCCCGGAGGGCCACGACCTCTGCGTGGGCGGTCGGGTCGCCCGTCGTTCGCTCGCGGTTGACCCCCGTCGCGACCACGTGGCCGTCGAGCACGACCACGGCGCCGAACGGCTGCTCACCGGTGGCGGCGCTGGCGGCGGCCAGTCGCACCGCGTGCGCGACGTGCTCGTGGTCGGACCGGCGGTCGGCGGTCGGTCCCGCGTCGAGCAGCGCCGAGGCGTCGGGCAACGTGTCGATCCGTTCGATCCGCTCCAGCAGCGCCGGGTCGCCACCGGCGGCCTGGAACTTCGCGCGGATCGACGCGTCGTCGGCCGGGCGGCGGGCGCTGCCGTCGACCACGTGCACCTCGTGGGCGCGGAGCTCGCCGTGCCGCAGGCCGACCTCGATCCGGGCCGGCATCGCGTGGTCGGCGGTCGGCAGCGCCGGATCGATGCGGATCTCGACGCGGTCCGCGACCGCCGCGACCGCGGGGTCGGGCGCGAAGGCCGTGGGGTCCGAGCGGCGGAGCACCAGCGCCGTCGCCACCGCGTACGGCAGCGAGAACCGGCCGGAGAGCTCGTTCGCGCGAGCGGCGCGGGCGACCTTGTCGGCGACGAACGCGGTGGTCCAGACCCGCACGGTGGCGATCTCCGCGGGATCGTCGGGGGCGACGGCGAGGGCCGCCTCGATCGCGGTGTGGCAGGTCATGCACGCGGCGTGCTGCTTGATCGTGCTGGCGAGCACCCGGGGGCGGGCGACGTCCGGTGCTGGCACGGCTCTGCCGAACCCTCCGAGGACGTCGCCGAAGAGCGTGTCGAGCGCCCCTGATGATCCGGTCATCCCGGCGGCGGCGAGGTCGACGGCGCGGACCGCCGACGCAGCTGCCGCGCCGGCGAGGGCATGGCGGGCGGTGGCGCCCTCGAAGCACGCATCCCAGACCGGGACGATCGGCAGGGTCGCGGCGATCCGGGCGGGCTCCAGCGGGTCGACGCCGAGCGTGACAGCGACGCCGATGGCCGCGCCGACGGCATTGAGGCCCGCGTGGGGGTGCACGGGATAGGGCGCGGCCCAGACCTCGTGGAGGGCCGCGGTCGCCTCGTATCCGGCGATGAAGCCGTCGAGCATCCGGCGGCCATCGACCCGCGCGTCCTGACCGACGGCGAGCACGGCGGCCGCGGCGTGAACGGCGGCGTGGGTCCCGCACGCGGCGGCCTCGTCGAGCTCGAGCCAGGTGCCGGCGGTCCCGTAGACGAAGGCGGCGGTCTGCGGATCGGTCCGCTCGTCGGTGCCCGGCAGCCACGCCCCGGGGGCGTGCGGTCCGGCCGAGGCGGTGAGGGCGGCGAGGACGCGCCCGCCCTCGGGGGTGGCCGCGCCGGCGATCACCGCGCCGACGGTATCGGCGAGCACGAGCGCCGCACGACGGCGGACGCCTGCCTCGGCGCGGGACCAGGCGGCGTTGCCGCAGGCCATGACGAGGTCTTCCCAATCACGCATCTGATGCCTTTCCGGGGGGTCGTCCGCCCGTGACTCCACCAGCCACTTGACGTCTCTGCATCCAGCAGTATACAGTTGGATGCAGGCCGCTGGAGAAGGCCTGCGCCGGCGGATCCGGCGTCGCGAGATCACGAGGGAGAGAGACGCATGGATTGGAAGACTGGACGGCGTTGGGGCATCGCGCTCGGAGCGTCGACGGCGATCGCGGTAGGCCTCGCGGCCTGTGGGGGTGACGACGAAAGCGGCGGCGAGCAGAGCTCCGCCGGGGCGAAGGTCGGCTACTCGGCGACCTCGCTCGGCGACGCCTACCGCGTGATCCTCGCCAAGCAGGCGGAGATCGGCGCGAAGGCCGAGGGCCTGGACCTGCAACCGCCGACCGACGCCAACAACGATCCGGCGAAGCAGATCACCGACGTCACGACGATGCTCGGGCAAGGCATCGAGGGCGTGATGATGGTCGTGCTCGACAGCAAGGCGATCAAGCCGGCGCTTGACCGGGCGGAGGCCCGAGGCGTTCCGGTCGTCGCGATCGACCAGGGGCCGGTCGACGGCAAGGTCGCGATGACGGTGCGCGGCGACAGCGTCCTGATGGGGCAGCAGTCGTGCGAGATGCTCGGTGAGCAGCTGGACGGCAAGGGCAAGGTGCTCGAGCTGCAGGGCGCGCTCGACGGCCTCGTCGGCCGCGAGCGCAGCGAGGGCTTCAACGCCTGCATGAAGGAGAAGTTCCCCGGGATCACGGTCGTGTCGAAGCCGACCACCTGGCTGCAGGAGAAGGCGACGACCGCGACGCAGACGGTGCTCTCGACCGACAAGGACGTCAACGGGCTGTTCCTGGCCAGCGACGCCGCGATGCTGCCCGGCGTGATCAAGGTCCTCGAGCGGCTCGACCGGCTGAAGCCGGCGGGGGAGCCCGGGCACCTGCCGCTGGTCACCATCGACGGCTCGCCGTATGCGCTCGAGCAGGTCCGCAAGGGCTACGTCGACGGCCTCGTCTCGCAGCCGCTCTCGGACTACGCGCGGTGGGCGGCGCACTACATGAAGCGCGCGCTCAGCGGTGAGAGCTTCGAGCCCGGCGAGACCGACCACGACTCGACGATCGTCGAGGAGAACGGCAACCTCTCGGACGTCCTGCCGACGCCGACGGTGACCAAGGAGAACGTCGACGACGACGCGCTCTGGGGCAACCAGGCCGGCGACGCGAGCTGACCGATGACCACCCGGTCGATCACCGCGGAGCCTCCGCACGACGCCACGCACGCCGCGCCCGCGATCGAGGTCGTCGGCGTGAGCAAGCGTTTCGGCCCGACCCGGGCGCTCCGTGACGTCTCGATGACCGTGCCTCGGGGAGCCTCCCGCGCGCTGCTCGGCCGCAACGGGGCCGGCAAGTCGACGTTGGTCTCGTTGCTGACCGGCATCGACACCGCCGACGAGGGCGAGATCCGGATCGCCGGGACGGTCGCCGCGGGACAGGACGAGCGAATCGGTTGCGTGTACCAGCGATCGTCACTGATCCCTGCGCTGACCGCGGCCGAGAACGTGCTGCTGCGCGACTACCCTCGGGGGCGCGCAGGGCTGATCGACTGGGGCGCGCTGCGCCGCCGGGCCCGGGCCGAGCTCGACGCCTGGGATATCGGCGCGCTGGCGAACACGCCGGTGTCGGCGCTCGACCCGGTCCACCGCAAGGCGGTCGAGATCTGTCGCGCGCTGGTCGTCGAGCCCGAGGTCCTGATCCTCGACGAGCCGACGGCCGGTCTCGACAAGCGCGACGCCGAGCGGCTGTTCGCGTTGCTCGGGCGGCTGCGCGAGCGCGGGGTGACGCTGATCTACATCTCGCACCACCTCGACGAGGTCTACCGGGTCTGCGACTCGGTGACCGTGATGCGTGATGCGCGCCACGTCGTCACCAGCGACCTCGAGGCGATGCCGATGGACGCGCTGGTTGCGGCGATGGTCGGGCCCGAGGCGCCGGCGACCGCCGCGGAGCGTGCCCGCGACGTCAGCGTGAGCGACGAGCTGCTCGTCACCGCCCGCGGCGTGGGCGTGCCCGGCGAGGTTGGACCGGTCGATCTCGAGATCCGCCGCCACGAGTGCCTCGGCATCGCCGGCCTCGAAGGGTCCGGCAAGGCCGACCTGGCACGGGCCCTGGCCGGCCTGCTGCCGCGGACCGGCACGCTGACCGTCGCCGGTCGCGCCGTCGCGGCCGGGAGCGTCCCGGGCGCGCTCGACGCCGGCGTCGGGTTCGTGCCCGAGGACCGGCACTTCGACGGGCTGGTCCCGGGCCTCGACGTGAGCGAGAACTCGACGATGACCGCCGTGTCGCGGATCGCTCGACGGATCGCCGCCGGTCTGCCGCGGATCACTCTTCGGCGTGGTCGCGACGACGTCTACCGGCGGCTGGCCGAGACCTGGCAGATCAAGGCCTCGTCGCCGCGTCAGTCGATCGCCGAGCTGAGCGGCGGCAACCAGCAGAAATGCGTGATGGCGCGAGCGCTGGCCACCGAGCCGCAGCTGCTCGTGCTCGTCAATCCGACGGCCGGGATCGACGTCTCGGCCAAGGCGTCGATCGTCGCCACGCTCGGGACCGTCCTCGACGAGGGTGCTGCGGTGCTCGTCGTCTCGGAGGACCCCGACGACTTCGTCCTGTGCGACCGCGTGCTCGTGATGTTCAAGGGCCGGATCAGCACCGAACTGAGATCAGGCTGGGACGAGAAGGAGCTCGTCTCCGCCATGCAAGGAGCAGAACAGTGAGTGAGACCGCAACCCCGGCCGTTGGGATCGAGGGCGCACCGCGTCGATGGAGGGGGATCGACCTCAGCGGCCTGCGAGAGCTGGCGCTCCTGCCCGTGATCCTGATCGCCGTGATCATCGGCGCCTCGGTCAACGACGCGTTCCTCACGACCGACAACATCCTCGAGAACGTGCTCGCGGCCAGCGCCGTGCTCGGCGTGCTCACGGTCGGCGCCGCGATCATCATCATCGGCGGCCACTTCGACCTGTCGGCCCAGTCCGTCGTCGCGTTCGCGCCGATGGTCTCGATCTGGCTCGTGCTGCCGTCCGCGGAGGGCGGCGCCGGCCTCGGCCTGAGCCCCGGGCTGGGGATCGTGGTGATGGTGCTGATCGGCGCCGGAATCGGAGCGTTCAACGGCCTGCTCGTCGCCAAGCTGAAACTGAACTCGTTCATCGTCACGCTGGCGATGCTGATCCTGCTCCAGGGCGTCACCCTGGGGGTCTCCGGCGGCGAGACGAAGACCGGCCTGCCCGACGCCTACCTCTACCTCGGAACCGCGTCGTACTTCGGGATCCCCGCCGAGGTCTGGGTGCTTGGCCTGGTCTTCCTGCTGGCTGGCCTGGCGATGCGGTTCACCGTCGCCGGACGCCGGGTCTATGCGGTCGGCGGCAACCCCGACGCCGCGCGGGCGGCCGGGATCAAGGTCGAGCGACTGACCTGGATCCTGTTCGTGATCAGCGGTGCGCTGGCGGCCCTCGCCGGGTTGCTGCTGACCAGCCGGATCGCGTCGGTCACGGCCAACCAGGGCACCAACATCATGTTCACGGTCTTCGCGGCCGCGGTGATCGGCGGGATCGACCTCAACGGCGGCCGCGGCCGGATCGTCGGGGCGGCGACCGGCGTGATCCTGCTCGGGGTGATCCAGAACATCCTGCTGGTCTCGAACGTCCCGTCGTTCTGGGTCAACGCGATCTACGGCGCGATCATCCTGCTGGCGCTGATGCTCGGCGCCCTGACCCAGGGATCGCTGATCGGACGCCTGGTGCGAAGGCGAGGATCGCGGTCCGGATCGTCTCCGAGCGGCGGAGAGGGGGCGGCTCGTGTCGACGCCTGATCGTCCCGACGTCCTGATCGTCGGAGCCGGCCCCTCGGGCGCGGTCGCCGCGAAGCGGTTCAGTGAGGCGGGCATGTCGGTCCTCTGCCTGGAGCAGGGGACGTGGCCCGACTACGCGCGGGCCCGCGCCGGATTCCCCGACTTCGAGCTGATCGCTCGCAAGGAGTGGAACTGGGACCCCAACGTCCGCCAGCGCCCCGGTGACTACCGGGTCGACTGCAGCGACAGCGATGTCTCGGCCCTGATGTTCAACGGGGTCGGCGGCAGCTCGGTGAGCTACGCCGCCCACTGGGAGCGGTTCCTGCCGTCGGACTTCCGGGTCCGCACGCTCGACGGGGTCGCCGACGACTGGCCGATCAGCTACGAGGAGCTCGAGCCCTACTACGTCGAGGTCGAGCGACAGTTCGCCGTCTCCGGCCTCGACGGCGACCCCTGCCTGCCTCCGGGCGAGGGGCCGCCGCTGCCGCCGGTGCCGTTGAACAAGGTCGGGCGGATGGGCGCGAAGGCGCTCAACGAGCTCGGCTGGCACTGGTGGCCGGCGAGCAACGCGATCGCGACCCGCGACTACGGCCGGCTGCACGCGTGCGTCCAGCGGGCGGCGTGCCCGTTCGGTTGCCCGACCGGCGCCAAGGCGTCGACCGACCGGACCCACTGGCCCGATCTGCTCGACGCGGGCGTCGGGCTGGTCACCGGCGCCACCGTCACGCGGATCACCACCGACAGCGCGGGGCTCGCCGACGGCGTGGAGTGGATCGACACCGACGGCGTCGAGCACCACCAGGCGGCGTCGACGGTGGTGCTCTGCGCCAACGGGATCGGCACACCGCGGCTGCTGCTCGCGTCGGGGCTGGCCAACTCGTCCGGCCTCGTCGGACGACGACTGATGATGCACCCGTTCGCGAACGCCACAGGCGAGTTCGACGAGGACCTGGAGAGCTGGCGCGGCCCGCTCGGCCAGTATCTGCACTCGATGGAGTTCTACGAGACGGACCGCTCGCGAGGGTTCGTGCGCGGAGCCAAGTGGAACCTGATGCCGAGCGGCGCCCCGCTGTCGATGATGCTGCCGGGTCTGTGGAGCGAGACCGACACGTGGGGCCCGGCGTTCCACGAGGCACTGCGCTCCCGCGTCGGACGCTCGGTGGTCTGGGGCGTGATCTGCGAGGACCTGCCCGAGGAATCCAACCGGGTCGTGCTCGACGACGACGGATCGTCGTCGCTGCCGGGAGTCAAGCTGCACTACAAGACGTCGGACAACGCCCGCCGGATGATGGACTTCCACCTGGAGCGGCTGTCCGAGGTGCTCGACGTGATGGGGGCGCGGCGCAAGACGCTGACGCCCGCGATCCGCGACTCGGGGTGGCACCTGATGGGCACCGCCACGATGGGGGCCGATCCGGAGCGCTCGGTCGTCGACCGGGTCGGCCGGACGCACGACGTGGCGAACCTCTTCGTCTACGACGCCAGCGTCTTCCCGACCTCGTCCGGCGTCAACCCGACCGCGACGCTCGCAGCCAACGCTCTGCGCTGCGCCGACGCCCTGGTGCGCGACCGCGACCGTCAGCCGGTGCCCGCATGAGCTCCGCGATCAGCCCCGAGCAGCGAGCGACGCTCGCTGCGGTGGCCGACCTGATGATCCCGGGCGACGGCGAGATGCCCGCCGCATCGGAAGCCGGTATCGCCGCCGGACTGCTGGACGACGTGTTGCGGGCGCGGCCCGACCTGGAGCAGCCGCTGACGGCGCTGCTCGAGCGGATCGCACGACAGGCGCCCGACGACGCGCTGGCGGCGGTGCAGGGTGACCGGTCGATGGAGGACCTGCTCGCGCTGGTCGTCGTCGGCGGCTACATGATGCACCCCGCCGTCGGGACCGCCATCCACTACCCCGGCCAGCAGCCGCAGCAGGTCAACCCGTTCGACGTCCACGACGTGATCGACGAAGGCCTGCTCGACCCCGTCGTCGAGCGCGGCGCGATCTACCGCCCGACGCCCTGAGCCGGCGACGCGGAACCCACCTCCTCCTGCACCCCGATAGGACTTCCATGAGCAGCACGATCACCGAACCCCGCCGCTACGACCACCTGATCGACGGCGTCGCCGTCGCGTCGTCCGCCGACCGCCTGGAGCGCCGTGACCCGGCGACCGGCCGGCTGGTCGCGGAGTACGCCCACGGCGGGCAGGACGAGGTCGACCGGGCGGTCGCCGCCGCGCGCCAGGCGTTCGACGACGGCCCGTGGCCGCGGCTCTCCGGCGCCGACCGCGCGCGGCTGCTGCGCCGCTTCGCGAGCCTGGTCGAGCGCGACTGCGAGCGGCTGGCCCAGCTCGACAGCCAGGAGGTCGGCAAGCCGATCTCGATCGCTCGCGGCGAGATCGACGGTGCGGTCGGGCACATCGAATACGCGGCGTCGCTGGCCCACACCGAGCGGGGCGACGCGTGGACGACGCTCGACACCGACTTCGTCGCCTACGCGAGCCAGGTGCCGCTCGGCGTCGCGGCGCTCGTGGTGCCGTGGAACTTCCCCGCTCTGATCCTCGCGCAGAAGCTGCCCTACGCCCTCGCGGCCGGCTGCACCGCGGTGATCAAGCCGTCGGAGTTCACGTCGAGCAGCGCGGTCGAGATGGTGCGGCTGGCCCACGAGGCGGGGATCCCCACCGGAGCGGTCAACCTGGTCACCGGACTCGGCCCGACCACCGGCCAGGCCCTGACGTCGCACCCCGACGTCGACGTCGTGTCGTTCACCGGGTCGACCCAGACCGGGCGGCTGGTCGCCAGCGACGCCGGGCGCAACCTCAAGCGGGTCGGCCTGGAGCTCGGCGGCAAGGCAGCCAACGTCGTCTTCGCCGACGCCGACCTGGACCGCGCGGCGGACGCCGCGGTCTACGCGGCGTTCATCAACCAGGGCGAGTGCTGCGTGTCCGGCGCGCGGCTGCTGGTGCAGCGCTCGATCGCCGACGAGTTCGTCGCCGAGGTCGCGCGGCGTACCCGCACGCTGCAGGTCGGGAGCCCGGCCGACGAGACGACCGACATCGGACCGCTGATCCACGGCCAGCACCTGGAGCGCGTGCTCGGCTACGTCACGGCGGGCGAGCAGTCCGGCGCGACCGCGATCACCGGCGGTGGCCGGCTGACCGACGACGGCCTCGGCGACGGCTGGTTCGTCGCGCCGACGATCTTCACCGGCGTCGCGCCGTCCGACCGGATCTTCCAGGAGGAGATCTTCGGGCCGGTGCTCTCGGTGGTCGAGTTCGACGACGCCGACGACGCCGTGCGGCTCGGCAACGACACGGTCTACGGTCTCGCCAACGCGCTCTGGACGAACGACATCGCGACCGCCCACCGGGTCGGCGCGCGGCTGCGCTCGGGCACCGTCTGGGTCAACACCAACGTCGACGGCGCGCCCGCGCTCGCCTTCGGTGGGACCAAGGACAGCGGCATCGGCCGTGAGGTCGGGCACGAGGGGCTCGCCGAGTTCACCGAGTCGAAGACGATCCAGATCCGCAGCGGGGACCGCAAGCTGCCGTTCCCGCGCCGGAACGGGGGTGTGGCATGAGCGGTCGCCTGCACGTCGCCGGGGGGACCGTCGTCACCCCGACCGGAGAGCTCGCGGCGGATGTCGTCGCCGAGGACGGCCGGATCGTCGCGATCCAGGAGCCCGGCCTGCCGACGACCGCCGACGAGCGGATCGACGCCAGCGGACTGCTGGTCTTCCCCGGGTTCATCGACCCGCACGTGCACTCCCGCGACCCCGGGATCACCGAGAAGGAGGACTTCGCGCACTCGACGGAAGCCGCTCTGGCCAGCGGTCTGACGACGATCTTCGAGATGCCCAACGCGGTCCCGCCGGTCACGACCGCGGCGATCTTCGACGACCGCGTCGCGCACCACGAGGCCGTCGCCTCCGTCGACTTCGGGCTCTGGGGACAGGCGATCGGCGACGAGAACCTCGACGACCTCGCGGACCTGGTCGGCCGCGGCGCCGTCGGCATCAAGCTGTTCTGGGGCTACGCGCTCGACCGGGCGACGAAGCGGCTGGTCTACACGGCCAGCGACGTCGACCCCGACCAGCTGATCCACCCGCCGGACATCGGCGGCGTGCGCCGGATCGTCGAGCGGATCGCCGCGGCCGGGGGCCTGTTCTCCGCGCACTGCGAGGAGTCGGGGATCATCGCCGCAGCCGAAGCGGCGCTGCCCGACGGAATCCGCGACTACGCGGACCTGCTCGCGGCGCGGCCCGCGGTGGCCGAGGTCGTGGCCGTCTCGGCGGCGGCGGAGTTCGCCCGCGAGACGGGCTGCCGGCTGCACATCGTGCACGTGTCGGCGCGGCGCACCGTCGAGCTGCTGCGGGCGGCACAGGCCGAGGGCGTCGACGTGACCGGCGAGGCCTGCGCCCACTACCTGGTGCTCGACGACCGGGACGTCGAGCGGGTCGGCCCGGGGATGAAGGTCTACCCGCCGATCCGCACGGCCGACGACCGCGAGGCGCTCTGGGACGGCCTCGGCGACGGCACGCTCAGCATCGTCGCGTCGGACCATGCGCCGCACGCGCCGGAGGACAAGCAGCTGCCGATCGGCGTGCAGCCCGCGGGAATCCAGGGGATCGAGACGCTCGTGCCGCTGCTGCTGGACCGGATGGCAGCGGGCCGCCTGAGCCCGTCCCGGGTGGCGGCGGTGCTGTCGGAGAACGCGGCGCGCCGCTTCCGCGTCGACCACCGCAAGGGCAGGATCGCCGTCGGTCACGACGCAGACCTGACGCTGGTGGACCCGAGCCGCGACTGGCGGATCGACCCCGCGAAGCTGCACACCAAGCACCGCGTGTCGATCTTCTCCGGCTTCGAGGGCCGGGGTGCCGCGGTCGCGTCGGTCCTGCGCGGCCGCCTGGCGATGCGCGACGGCGAGCCGGTCGGCGATCCCGCCGGCCGCTTCGTCGCCGCCCGTCCCGGAGCGGGCACGTGATCGCGACGCGGACCACCGCGCTCGACGCCCTGGTCGCGTCGGTCGCTTCGGCGGCGTTCGACCGCGCGGTCGCGGTCGCGGCGCCGGCGATCGACCGGATCGTGCTGGACACGGTGGCCGTGATCGCGGCCGGTGCCCGCACGCCGGATCACCGCGCGCTGGTCACCGCGCGGTCCGAAGCCGCGGGCGACCGCGGGGCGAACGTCGTCGCCGAGAACGGGCGAGGGGGGCCGGCGCCCCGCGCCGCGGGCCGCAACGGGGC
>JBQGEK010000038.1:0-11161 GCA_052039575.1 Patulibacter sp.
GTGCTCGCCGCGCTTCTCCTGGCAGAGCTCCATGATCGTCCCGACGTACTCGGTCGGGGTCAGGATGTTGATCGTCACGAACGGCTCGCGGATCTCCTTGATGAAGGTCGGATCCGGGTACGCCGACGGCGAGTGCAGCTCTTGGATCGTGCCGTCCTGCAGCGTGAGCTCGAAGCCGACCGACGGCATCGTCGCGATCAGGTCCAGGTCGTACTCGCGCTCCAGACGCTCGCGGACGATGTCCATGTGCAACAGGCCGAGGAAGCCGATCCGAAAGCCGAAGCCGAGCGCGTCGGAGGTCTCCGGCTCCCAGACCAGCGCAGCGTCGTTCAGCGACAGCTTCTCGAGCGCGTCGCGCATGTCCGGGTACTGCGCCGTGTCGGTCGGGAACAGGCCGCAGAAGACCATCGGCTTGATCTCGCGGTAGCCCGGCAGCGGCTCGGTCGCGGGGACCAGCTTCTCGCCCGCGCCGCGGACGCCCGGCCGGTGCGTGATCGTGTCGCCGACGCGCAGCAGCATCACGTCCTTGATCCCGGTGATCACATAGCCGACCTCGCCCGGGCCCAGCTCGCTGATCGGCACCATCTGCGGCGAGAAGATCCCGAGCTCGTCGACGTCCGCCTCGGTCTCGGCGGCCATCGCCGTGATCTTGTCGCCCTTCTTGAAGACCCCGTCGACGACCCGGATGTAGGCGATCACGCCGCGGTACTGGTCGAACTCGGAGTCGAAGATCAGCGCGCGGGCCGGGGCGTCGCGGTCGCCGCCCGGGGCCGGCACGGTCTGGACGAGCTGGTTGAGGACGGCGTTGACGCCCTCGCCGGTCTTACCGGAGATCCGCAGGATCGCTTCGGGGTCCTCGCCCAGCAGCTCGGCGACCTCGCCGCCCACCCGCTCCGGCTCGGCGCCCGGCAGGTCGATCTTGTTCAGGCAGGGGATGATCTCGAGCCCCGCGTCGAGCGCCAGGTAGGTGTTGGCCAGCGTCTGGGCCTCCACGCCCTGCGACGCGTCGACGACCAGCAGGGCCCCCTCACACGCCTGCAGCGAGCGCGAGACCTCGTAGGTGAAGTCGACGTGCCCGGGGGTGTCGATCAGGTGGAACATGTACGTCTCGCCGTCGTCGGCGTCGAAGTACACGCGCACGGCCTGCGACTTGATCGTGATCCCGCGCTCCCGCTCCAGCTCCATCGAGTCCAGCAGCTGGTCCTGCATGTCGCGATCGGCGACGGTGTCGGTCAGCTCGAGGATCCGGTCGGCCAGCGTCGACTTGCCGTGGTCGATGTGGGCGATGATCGAGAAGTTGCGGATGCGGTCCTGGGCGCTCATGCGGAACGAACAAGGGTACGGGGCCGGTCGCCGGCAAGCTCTACGCCGCCCCCTCGTCGGCGTCCGCGACCTCGGCCAGGCGCTTGAGGGCGGCCAGGCAGCGGTCCCAGGTCTGGGCCACCAGCCGTTCCAGCACCGAGCGCCGGGTCGGATCGGCCAACGCCGCGAAGACGACCTCGGCCGGTGAGTCGGTCAGCAGCTCGGGGCTCACGCGGCGACGCGGCGCGCGTAGTCAACCAGCTCGCCGAGCTCGGAGCCCCATCCGCCGGTGTTGCTCACGACCGCCGCGACCCGCTGCTCGGCGGTGCAGTCGAGCGCGTCGAATCCGCTCTCGACGATCCGCACGCGGGTCCCCTCGGCGACCGGCTCGAGCGTGAACTCGACCAGCGTCGAGTTTCGCATCGCCCCCGCCGGTCCAGGATGCCGCCGGGTGATTTCACGACGTCGACCACCACAGGCGATCGAGATCGGCCGAGGGTCGGGACATGGCCCTCCACCGCTCCACCCCCGCACCAGGCGGCGCGCCCGCCGAGCACCTGGCGCTGGACTTCCGCGTCTCAGCGCGCGGCTGACCGCGGGACGCCGCGGCCGCGGACGACCACTCCGACCCGTTGACCCCCGGGGTCGGGGCACCGTCCGCGACGTGGGCCGACGGGCCGGTGACCGCTGCGCGCGCGTCACCGGCCCGAAAGGCCGATCCGTCGGTGGATCAGCCCGTCACACCCCCGGCCCGGACCGGAGCGGAGCGGACCCGGACGGACGCGCGAGCGCTGGCCGTCTGGACGCTGTCGCCGCGGAGCGAGACGCGGTTGGTCTGGGTGCCCTTGGCCCCGCCGAGCACGCGGGCGTTGACCCGGTAGCGCTTCGACTGGCCGGGCTTCAGCGCCGGGACCGTCCAGCAGTGCTGGCCGCCCTTGCGCGTCACCTTGGTGCCGCGGACCGAGGTCAGCACGAGGCCGCTCGGCATCCGGTCGCAGACCTCCGCCCGGCCCGAGGCGACCCGGGTGCGGTTGGTGATCGTGACCGTGAACGACACGCGGCCACCGGCACGCACGGTGCGCGCCGAGGGCCGCTTGCTGATCCGCACCGGGACCTTGACCGTCACGCGCGAGTTCGAGACCAACTCGGTCGCCGGTGCCTCGTTCGGCGTCGGGGTCGAGACCCGGGCGCCGTTGACCACCACGCCCGACTCGGTCGGAACCGCGACCACGCGGACCGAGACCTTGCCGCCCGGAGCGATCGTGCCGACGTTGCAGTCGAGCGGGAACGCATTGCCGCACGTGCCCTGCTCGGCGCTCGCCGAGACGAACCGCAGACCGGACCGCGGGGTGTCGTTGATCACGACGTTCTCCGCGGCGCCCAGACCGTTGTTGGTGGCGGTCAGCGTGTAGGTGATCTGGCGACCGGCCCGCACGTTGCGGTGGCTGGCCGTCTTGGTGATCGACACGTTGGCCACGCTCTGCGGCTCGATCGGCGACTGGACGAGCGTGAGCTCGCCGGGCGTGCCGACCGGGCTGACCACGGGGCCCCCGTAGTTCTCACCGGTCAGGATTACCTCGTAGCCATAGCATCCGCCGAGCATCAGCGGCAGCGTCGGCGGGGTCAGGTAGGTGCCGTCACCCGAGACCGGGATCGTGCCCTGGGCGACCACCGCGGCGCCCGTCCAGTCGCGACCCAGGCAGGTCGCGCCGAGACCCGGAGCGATCGGCCCGTAGAGCTTCCACTGCAGCTCGCCCTGGCCGCCACCGGTACCGCGGACCTCGATCGAGTCGAGCACGGTCCCGCCGGGCAGGATCGACGGCGACGAGACCGTGGTCTCGACCGTCGGACGGCCGACGTAGAACATCTCGTTCGGCTCACCGGCGGCGTGCAGCGACGGCCCACCGGCCGAACCGGCGTTCAGCAGTTGGACGTAGCTGTAGCAGCCGGTCTCGGTCGGGGTGGACGGATCCGTGTGGTAGGTCCCGTCACCGTTCACCGCGATCGTCCCGGAGTCGAACGTCGCCGCGCCCGTCCAGTCGAGGTTCTCGCAGGTGCCCTGGTCGTTGGCCCGGATCGGACCGACGATCTCCCACTCCAGCGTGCCCGTGCCGCCGCCGGTACCGGTCAGGTCGACCCGGTCGGTGATCTCCTGACCCGGAGCGATCCGGATCGCGGAGGCCGCGGTCACGATCGTCGCCGGACGGACCAGCACGACCTCGTTGGTCTCACCGGCGGGGTGGCTGACCGGGCCCGAGAACTGCGGGCTGGTCACCTCGACCACGTAGCTGTAGCAGCCGGCACCGGACGGAGCCGACGTCGTCGTGTCGTAGTCGCCGCTGCCGCGGAACGGCAGCGAGCCGCTGTCGACCTGTGCCGCCCCGCTCCAGTCGACCGCGTCGCACGTGCCGTCGGCGCCGATCGGCTTCGGACCGACCAGCTCCCAGTCGATCGTGCCCGCGGCGTCGGTGGCGTCGGTCAGGGTGATCGTGTCGAGGAACGACTCCGACGCACCGACCGTCGCCTTCGAGACCTGGGTGCTGAGCTTCGCTTCCACGGGCGCGACCTGCACGACCTCGTTCGGCGCGCCGGCGGGGTGGCTGACCTCTCCACCGGCGAACTGCGGGCTCGTCGCCTGGACGACGTAGCTGTAGCACCCGAAGTCGGTCAGCGTGGTGGTCGCCGTCAGGTGGTTGCCGTTGCCCTGGAACGGGATCGTCCCGGAGTCGACCGTGGCCGCTCCGGCCCAGTCGACGGCGTCACAGGTCCCGTCGCTGCCGGCGGGGCGCGGCCCGACCAGCTGCCAGTCGATGTCACCGCTGGCGCCACCGGTGTTGGTCAGGGTGATCTCGTCGCGAACCGCGGTTCCGACGACGACCTTCGCCTGCGAGACCTCCGTGCTGAGCACCGGGGTGACCGGGTCCGCCGGCGCGGTGATCCCGACCTTCGGCGGCTCGGCGGGCAGCAGCGGGTTGCCGTTGAACGACGCGACGCTCGCCGCGCTGTTCCAGGCCACGATGTTCACGTAGCCGACCGGCACCCGCAGCCGGAAGCCGACCTCGAACGTCGCCGCGGGGGCGTAACTCCCCGACGCCGCGAAGCGCAGGGCCTTGACGTCCGCCGGGTCGGCCGGCTGCGTCGACGACCAGTCGTCGACGCAGGTCGGGTTGGCCGCGTTCGGGAAGACCTCCGGACGGCACGGATTGGTCGACTGCGAGTACTCGACCGTGACGCCGCTCGGCAGGCTGCCGTTGAGCTGGACGAACTCGGTGTCGAACGCGCTGCCGCGCGGCGTGCCGGACTGACTCTGCGTCGTTCCGGTGTCCCCGATGTGCGGGAGGATGTCGTAGATCACCGGATCGGCCAGGGTCTCGCCGCCGATGTTGCTCCACTTCAGGACGTAGTCGCCGGTGCCGCCCTCGGCGGCGTTGCCGATGCCCGGCGAGAACTTCGGCGCGACGTCCTGATCACCCTGGACGCTCTTGACCAGGCCGAAGGCCGGGCCACCCGACGGCGGAACCACCAGGTCGGCGTTCCACGAGCAGTTGTTCTCGGCGGTCACGCCGTCGCCGTCAAGGTCGAGCGGATCCTCGGACTCGAAGGTCGACGCCACCGTCGTGGTGCCCGGGCCGCAGGCCGGGCTGGTGTCCCGGCCGATGCCCTTGATGAACGCGTTGACCGTGTTGTTGTAGGTCGTCGCGCCGTTCGGGACGTCGAGCAGGATGAAGTTCGACGTCGTCGGCAGGCTCAGCGTGTTGAAGCCCGAGCCGAAGGCCGACGCCGGGAACGTGATCCGGATCAGGTCGCGACCGGTGCTCTGGTAGTTCTCCAGGTGCTCGACGGTGCCGGTGACCGTGGTCGCCGTGCCGCCGGGCGTGTTGGTCAGGTTGTAGCTGACGGTGGTGCTCGGGTTCGACCACTTCAGGCCGAACGGCAGCAGGTCCGCGATCACCACGTCGCCGCTGATCGGCGCGCCGGTCGCGACCGTCGCGGTCAGGTTCAGGCGGGTCGTGCCACCCGGACCACCGCGCAGCCCGCCGAACGCCTTGTGGACGCCGAGCTGGGGCTCGTCCTCCTCGATCAGGATTCGGTCGTCGTCGGCCGCGGTGAATGGGTCGTCGGTGCCCGCGGTCGGGTACGCGGTGACCGATGCGATGTTGTGCAGGACGTCGCCGCCCTGACGAGCCGCGTCGGCATAGCCGAAGATCCGCAGGTCCATGCTCGCGTCACGCAGCAGCGTGTCCGGCGGAAGACGGATCGCCGAGACCTGCTCGACGTTGGCGGCGGGGACCGTGAAGTAGCGGCCGGTGCCGCTGCCGCTGCCGACCAGATCGAGCTCGACCTCGGTCGAGCCGCCGCCGGTGGTCAGGATCGCGGTCGGGCGCCATCCGGCGACGATCGCCGCGTTCAGGCTGGCCGCGTCGACGCGGACCACGGTCGGGTGGAAGACCGGGTTGGTGCAGTGCTGGTCGACGGTCGGCGAGCCACCCGGGGTGGTCGGACCGGTCACGTCGCTGGAGTGGAAGACGCCGGCCGGGTCCTCGATCGCCTCGCAGGGCATCGGGTCGATCAGGTCGGTCGTGAACGCGCCCGACGCCGGGTAGCGCACGTTGACCGTCCAACGACCCTCGGCCGAGGCCGGGTTCGTGGTGCTCGGCTGGGTGCTGTTGCCGGGAATCCAGTCGCCCGGATAGGTGCCGCGGTAGCCGGCACCCGTGACCTCGAGCGGGGCGGCGGCACCCTTGCCGATGATGCCCGGGCCGATCGTCGGCGGCAAGTCGATCACGCGGATGGTGCGCGGAGCGGAGGTGCTCTGCTCGGCCGTCTCGCCGATCGGCAGTCCGTTGAACGTGACTTCGTTCTCCAGCTGCGTGTCATCGGGAACGGACGGATCGACCGAGGCCACGACCTGGTAGGTCTGGGTGCCGCTCGCTCCGGCGGCGCAGCCGCTCGGCAGCGCCGAGCCGGACGGGTAGTCCCAGACGATGGTCCCGTTGGAACCGACCGCGGGAGCCGAGGTCGGCGCCGGGGATGCCGAGACGAAGTTCAGGCCGGCGGGCAGCACGTCGACGAGCGAGCCCTCGGTGAGGTGCAGGTTGCCGGTCGAGCCGCTCGGGTTGCAGCGCGCGGTGATGTTGTAGACCACGTTGCGGCCGCGGACGAGGAACGAGCTGCCGTCGTCGGTCACCTTCGACACCGAGATCTTGGCCTCGGCGTGGGCCAGGCCGAGAGCGGGCTGCGGGGCCGACACCTGCGGCAGGTCGTCGGTCTCGAACGTCGCGCCGAGCGACCAGCGGGTCCCGTCGGGCGTGATGTTGTTCGGCGGCGTGATCGCCAGCTGGATCGTCTGGGAGTCGCCCGGATCGATGCGCTCGGGGTCGAGACGGATCACCAGCTCGCCGCCGACGATCTCGGTCTCGAGGATCAGTCCGGAGACCGACGAGCTGGTCTGGAAGAGCCAGGTGTCCATCGCGGGCGTCGCCGGATCGATCGGCGGCGTCAGGCTGAACGGCACCCGGATCTCCGCGTTGTCACCACAGGTCTGGGTGCCGACCGCAGAGCACTCGAAGTTGATCGTGTAGCGCGACGGCGTGCCCGTCGGGTGGGAGACCGGCAGCGGCGGGGCGTCGTTGGACTGGATCGTGATCTGCCCCGTGGCAGCCTGCGCGGCGGAGGCGGAAACGCCGACCAGCCCGAGGGCACCGATCAGCATCGCCAGCACCAGCCGCGCCCGGCGAACGCCGGCAGCTCGCTGCCTCCTCGTCGGGGGTGGGGGCCAGGACGGGGATCTCATCGTGTTCGGTCTCCTTCTGGGGGTCGGCACGCGTCGGCGTGCCCGGACGTGCGAAACCCACGCCGAATGGAGTGGGTTCCGTGTGGGTGTCGGGGCAGCGCGTCCGCTTCCCCCCCCCTCTGATCTTCAGCCGCCGTTTAGCGCCCGACCCAGCGGGTAAGCGGCGCCGCTCGAGTCCGGGCGCTTCGCTCTGCCGCCCGGCCCTCGGGGCGCCCGACCGCCACCTTCCGCGCGGAGCGGGCCGGGCGCTACCGATCCCGGCGCCCGCGGCGCTTCGACGGGCGTTCCGCCCGCCGACGCTGCCGCTCGGCGATCCGCTCGAGCGCGGCCTCCCGCTCGGCGATCATCCGCCGCGCGTCCTCACCCGCCTCGGGGTCGAGCGGCGACGCGCCCTGACCGCCCGGACCGACGACGGTGCCGGGGTCTGGCCACGGATGCGACTGGTCGCCGGCGCGCTGGCCGATCGTCGGCCAGTCGGCCGCGCCGTCGTACGGGCCCGGCTCGCGCTCGCCCCCGCGGCCCTGATCGTCGCCCGGATCGGGCGCAACGTCGAGCGCAGCGCCGTAGCCCAGGTCGTGACCGAGGTCGGCGGCGCCGTCGACCGGCGGAATCTCAGGCTCGACCGCAGATCGAGGATCGCGCGGGCGTCGGCGGTCGCGCCCACGGCCCCGCGGTCCGACCGTCGGAGTCCCGCCGTCCGGTGACGGGGTGACCGCGACCGGGGCGCCCGCCGGCACGAGCCGGACCAGGCCGGCGGCGAGCAGCCGCGAGGCGACGGTCATCAGGACGAGCGGCCGCCCGAGGACCCCGAGCACCGTGCCCGCCCCCCGCCCGGCGCTGACCACGCCCGGCCGCGCGACCAGGGCCGCACCGGGAAGCCGCGTCGCCACCCCCTGCAGGCGGTGTCCGAGTCGGACGAACCGCGCCCCGGCCTGCTCGAGCTCGTGCAACCGCAGGTCGAGCGCCAGGCCGACGTAGACGATCGCGCCGGCCACCACCGCGAGGCCGAGGAAGAAGATCGTCACGATCGTCGCGGCCGTGCCCGGGCCGAGCGCGTCGACCCCGACGTGACCGAGCAGCACGACTCCTGTCGCGACCAGCACCGCGAAGACCGACGCGACCACGATCTGGAGCAGCGATCGGACCACCGGGGCAAGACCGAGCGGCCCGCCGGTCTCACGCCGCAGCAGCCAGATCTGGGCCGCGACGAGCGCGCTGTTGCCGAACAGCGTGCCGATGATGATGCCCGCGATCCCCAGCGGCCGGTACAGCGCGAACGAGACGGCCGTGGCGACGACGAGGCTCGCCAGCGCCAGCCCCGTGTTCGCCCACGGCCGCTGCATCGCGAAGAAGGTGCGGCTGAGCAGCAGGCTGACGCCGTTGAGCGCCAAGCAGAGGCCGAGCCAGACCAGCGCCTCGGCCGCGGCCTCGGTGTCGGTCGCGGTCCACTCGCCGTACTCGAACAGCACGCGGATGATGTCGGTCGCGATCACCGGGCTGGCGAAGAGCAGGCCGACCGGCACCAGCATGACCAGGATCTGCGCCATCCCGCTGCTCATCAGCCCGCGCAGTGCCGGCCGGTCGCCGCGCGCCACCGCGCGGCTCAGCACCGGGAAGAGCACGGTCACGATCGCGACGCTGAAGATGCCCTGGGGCAACATGTACAGCCGGAACGCGACCTCGATCGCCCGCGGGCCCTCCGGCGAGACCTCCGCGCCGAGCGCCGCGTTGATCGCCGCGCTGAAGTTGATCAGGCCGAGGCTGAGCGCCACCGGCACCATCAGGACCAGCACCTGCTTGAGCCGCGGGTCGCCGAGGTCGACCTTCGGCACCAGGCGGATCCCGAACCGGCGCAGGACCGGCACGATCATCAGCAGCTGGACCAGGGTGCCGACCAGCACGCCGATCGCCTGGGCGTAGATCTTCTCGTCGCCGTCGAACAACGGCAGCAGGCCGATCGTCACGACGATGATCACGACGTTCCACACCAGCGGCGAGATCGCGGGGATCGAGAAGTGGTCGTAGGCGTTGAGCGCGCCGACCAGGATCCCGTTGAGCCCGAGCAGCAGGACCGTCGGCAGCATGATCTGCGACAGCACCGCGGTCACGTGGTCGACGTTCTGGATCTCCGCCGCCATCTCCGCGCTGGTGAACAGCGGGACGTACAGCGGCGCCGCGAGCATCGCGACCGCGGTCAGCGCCCCGAGCCCGACCAGCAGCACCCAGAACAAGGTCGAGAGCAGCAGCAGCGCCTCTCGTCGCTTGCGCCGTTCGAGCAGCTCCGAGAAGACCGGCACGAACGCGGCCGACAGCGCCATGTCCGCGAACAGGCTGCGCAGCAGGTTCGGCACCTGGAAGGCGAGCGTGAAGGCACTGCCGAGCGTGCCGCCGTAGATCACCGCGGAGACCATCTCGCGGACCAGGCCCGCGATCCGCGAGAGTCCGGTCGCGATCGAGAAGATGATCGTGTTGCGGGCCCTCCCGGCGGCGGCCTGCTGCTCGTCGACCGGCGGCGGCAACTCCGCCTCGTCGTCCCGTCCCGCCCGCTCGTCCCGCGACGCCGCGGCCGCCCCGCGGTCCGCCCGCGAGCGCTCGCGGGGTCCTGCGGTCCGGTCTCGGCGCGAAGAGGGGGTCACCGCGCGAGAATCCTACGGGTCGTGGAGGTCGGGGCGAACGGGGCCCACCCGCGCCCGGGAACCGCAGCGCACCGCACCCGGGTTCGTCGCTACTATCACTGGTCGGCTTATGGCAAACATCGCATCGCAGAAGAAGCGCATCCTCCGTTCCGAGCGGGAGCGTCAGGAGAACCGCCGCTACACGTCGGCGGTCAAGACGCAGTTCCGTCAGCTCGAGGCGGCCGCCAAGGCCGGCGAGGCCGATGCGATCGAGACCGCGCACCGCAAGTACGTGAGCCTGGTCGACAAGGCCGTCAAGGGCGGCGCGACGCACCGCAACACGGGTGCTCGCAAGAAGGCCCGTGCCGCCCGCCTGGTGAAGCGCGCCACCACCAAGTAGCGCCGGCGAGCGTCCGCTCGCCTCCAGCTTCGGCCCGCACGCACGGGCCGCGCCTCTCGGCCCGCCCCGCGGGCCGTTTCTCGTTTCGGAGACGTACGGGCGACCGGACGAGACGCTGCACGGTCCGCGCATCGAGCCCACCGTGCAGCGCGCGGTCCGGATGCCGAGTTTGCCCCGGCAAGCTCCGCGCGTCGGGCCCACCGTGCAGCCGAGAGCTCGCGCTCAGCGCCGCGCGGTGATCGCGCCGATCGCCCGGATCGCCTCGGTGTCGACGTCGAGCGTGCTGTCGCCGCGCGCGGCGAGCTCGAGCCGCGCGATCCGGTCGACCGCGATCGAGAGCGTCGGCGTGCCGATGTCGCGCGCCTCGGAGATCCGCCGGTCGAGCATCCACGGGGCCATCCGCACCGACGTGGCGATCTGCCCGCGGTCCTCCCCCGCGTCGAGCCGCCGCGAGATCTCCAGCGCCGTGCGCAACCGCGACTGGAGCATCCCGGTCAGCCGCGGCAGCGACTCGCCCTGGCCGCGCAGCGCCAGGTAGGCGGTCACCGCGGTCTGCCGCTCGCCGGCGACGATCGCGTCGACCAGGTCCCAGACCTGACGCTCGGCGCCGTCGGCGACTGCGCCCTCGACGTCAGCCGTCGAGATCCGCGCGCCCGCGCCGTGCTCGAGCGCCAGCTTCTCGAGCTCGCGCTCCAACCGGACCCGGCGCTCCCCGACGTGCCCGACGAGCGCCTGCGCGGCGGCACCGTCGAGCTCGAGACCGAGCCGCGC
This sequence comes from Patulibacter sp., assembly GCA_052039575.1. Lineage (GTDB taxonomy): Bacteria > Actinomycetota > Thermoleophilia > Solirubrobacterales > Solirubrobacteraceae > Patulibacter. Next base: position 10,883 of record JBQGEK010000038.1, read on the forward strand.
CGCCTGCCCCATCGCCCAGCGCGGCAGGTCGCGCGCCTTCAGCGCCTGCTCCTGGACCGCGGTGCCGCCGACCTTCGCGATCGCGTCGATCAGCGGCTTCGGCGCTGTCAGCTTCTTGTCCTCCATCGCGACGAATGCGACCGTGGTGGTCGTACCGTCCATCGCCAGCAGCGCGGGGACCACCTGGTCGGCGGTCTCGGGGTCCTTCCACCGCTCCACGCCCTCGACGAGCACGAACCGGCGGCCCATCCCCAAGGTCATCGAGGAGAGCGCGACGGC
>JBQGEK010000039.1:0-3504 GCA_052039575.1 Patulibacter sp.
CTGCCAGCGCTCGTTGATGATCGTGTAGAGCTGCTCCAGGACCCACGGGTTGGAACGCTCGGTGCCGACGTCGTCGAGCACCAGCAGCGACACGCTCGTCAGCTGATCGAGCAGCTCGAGCGTGCTCAATCCTTCGCCGTCGTACGTCCGCCGGATCTCGGAGAGCAGCCGCGGCACCGAGTAGACCGCCACGCCCTGGCCCTGCTCGATCGCGTACCGCGCGACGAGCATCGCGAGCCAGGTCTTGCCCGCCCCGACGCCACCGGAGATCCACAGGCCGTCGCCCTCGGCCAGACGTTCCGCCAGCGTGTCGACGTAGTCCTTGACGGTCCGGACGGCGGAGCGCGGCATCGTCGTGACGTTGCTGTGCTCGAACGACGCGTCGCGGTACTCGCGCGGGATCCGCGCGCGCAGCTGGCCGGCCATCCGGCGGGCTCGCTGCTCGGGCATGCAGCGGCACTCCGCCGCTTCGCGGCTGCGTTCGTCGACGACCCAGCCGGATCCGTCGCACACGTCGTAGGGGCAGCGCATCTCGGCCTAGCTCCTCGGGAGTGGAGGCCCGCCCACCCCGCCCGCGGGCAGGGGCGGCCCCCCGACCCCGGGCGGCGGTGACCCCGGCGGCGGGCTCGACGGCCGCGGCGGGCCGCTCTGCGGCACGCCCGGGCCACTGAAGCTGGCCGGCGGCCCGCCGCCGTCGTGGGACGGCTGGGCCATCGTCAGGAACCGCGGGAACTCCTTCTGGAACAGCAGTCGGATGTTGCCGAGACGGCCGGAGCGGTTCTTGGCGATGATCAGCTCGGCGACGCCGGGCTCGGCGGTCTCCTCGTTGTAGTACTCGTCGCGGTAGAGGAACATCACCACGTCGGCGTCCTGCTCGATGTTCCCCGACTCACGGATGTCCGACAGCAGCGGGCGCTTGTCGGGACGACTCTCGACGCCACGCGACAGCTGCGACAGCGCGATCACCGGGCACTTCAGCTCCTGCGCGAGGATCTTCAGCCCCCGCGAGATCTCGCCGATCTGCTGGACGCGGTTGTCGGTCCGCCCGTCGGCCCGCATCAGCTGCAGGTAGTCGATGATCACGCAGGCCACGCCCCCGGGGTGGCTGGCGTGCAACCGCCGGCACTTGGCGCGGATCTCCATGATCCCGATGTCCGACGAGTCGTCGATGTAGAGCGGGGCCTTGGCCAGCTTGTCCGCGACCTCGAGCACGTCCGGCCAGCGATCGCCGATCCGGCCCTTGCGCATGTCGTCGCCCTTGATCGCCGCCTGCGACGAGAGCACGCGGTGGAGCAGCTCGCGCTCCGGCATCTCGAGCGAGAACAGCGCGACCGCGCCCTTGTTCTGCAGCGCGATGTTCTCGGCCAGGTTGGTGACGAGGGCGCTCTTGCCCATCGACGGACGAGCCGCGAGCACCACCATCGATCCCGGCTGCAGGCCGCTGGTCGCCTTGTCGAGGTCGCGGTAGCCGGTCGGCAGGCCGGTGATGTCGCGGCCGTCCTTCTCGAGCTCCTCGAGGTAGCGCACCTCGTCGTCGATGAACGACCCGACGGTGTGCAGGCCCTTCGTCTCGTCCTCCGTCGAGACCTCGAAGACCAGGCCCTGCGCACGCTCGACGATCAGGCTCGGGTCGTCCTCCGCCTTGAGCACGGTGGCCTGGATCTCGTAGGTCGCCTGCAGCAGCCGGCGCAGCTTGCCGAGGTCCTGGACGATCTCGGCGTGCCGTGGCAGCGCGGCGACCTCGGTGACGGCGGCCGTCAGCTGCCAGATCGCCTCGCGCCCGCCCGCCTGGTCGAGCGTCCCGGACCGGCGCAGCTGCTCGACGACGGTGATCGAGTCGATCGGCTGGTTCTCGCCGTAGAGCTGGCGGATCGCCTCGTAGGTGACCTGGTGCTGCGGGGCGTAGAAGTCCTCGGCCTTGAGGCCGTCCTCGACGGTCAGGCCGTAGCGGGCCTGCTCCGACAGCATCATCGCGCCGAGCACGGCCTGCTCCGCATGGATGTCGTGCGGCGGAACGTGCGCCGGCCCGACCGCGGAGTCGTCGTCGAACCCGTCGAAGTCGCCGGGCCCGGAGAACGATGCCTCGTCGTCGGCGAAGGGGGGAAAGTCGCGGTCGGAATCCATGAAGATGAAAGCCCGGGGCGAAACTATCAACGGTGACGCAGCGTACGGTCGGAACGTCGACGTCGGCGAGCGCACGTTGCGGGTTCTTCGTCGTCGACGGCCCCGAGGGCGGAGACCACGTACGATTCCGGCGGCCGAAGCGCTCCGACGGCGCTCGACCGCGCCGGCGTTCCGGCGCCGGAACGAGAACGGCACCGGAAGACCCGGTGCCGCGAGCTCACGCGGGGATCGGATCCACCGCGTGGGTCGGGTGCGCCGCGCCGAGCACGGCGCACCTGACGGAGCGTTCTAGCGCTCCGTGACCACCATCGTCTTGACGTTGGCGATGACGCCCTCGGTCAGCTCGACGTCGACGACGAAGGTGCCGGTCGAGCGGATCGGCTCGGCCAGGCGCACGTTGCGCTTGTCGACCTCGATGCCGCGGGCCTCCTTGATCGCGTCGGCGATGTCCTGGTTCGTGACCGAACCGAACAGGCGTCCGTCCTCACCGGTCTGGTGCGCGATCGTGAGGACCGTGTTGGTCAGCGCGTCCGCCTGCTGGCGGGCGTTCGCGACGGCCTCGGCACGCTGGCGCGACAGAGCGGCGGCGACGCGCTCGGCGTCCTCGAGCAGGGCCTTGGTGGCCGGCGCGGCCAGCTTCCGCGGCAGCAGGTAGTTGCGCAGGTACCCCTTGGAGACCTCGACCACGGCCCCCTTGGAACCGAGCTGCGGGACGTCTTGGAGCAGGATTGCTTCAGGCATACGGATCAGATTCGCTTCTGTCGTGCCGGGCACGGCACGGCGCCGTACCCCTCAGCAGGACAGGAAAGGATGCCAGGTCCACCGATGCCGGTGCCGCGCGGTGCGGGCGACAACCCGCGCGCGACGGCACCAACGGCCGCCACGGAGCGCGGGCCGACCGAGGCAGGCCCCTAGAACGGGATGTCGTCGTCCGCGACCGGGGCGGACGACGGCGGCTGGTTCTGCCCCGCCCCACCCTGCTGGAACTGGCCGCCCCCGCCCTGCTGAGGCTGCTGCTGGAACCCGCCGCCCCCCGGGCCCGGGCCGCCGAAGTCGCCCTGCTCGACCGGGTACGCGGTGCCCGGGCCCGAGAAGCCGCCGCCCTGCTGCTGGCCGCCGCCACCGCCCCAGTCGTCCTGGGCCGGCGCGGACTGCGGGGGCTGGCCCCAGCCGCCACCGCCACCCTGCTGACCGCCACCGCCGCCCTCACGCCCGCCGATGAACTGCACGTCCTGCGCGACGATCTCGATCGCCTCGCGCTTGTTGCCCTGCTGATCCTGCCACTCACGCCAACGCAGGCGACCGTCGACGGCAACCTGGCGACCCTTCGCGAGGAACTTCGCGGCGTTGTTGGCCGAGTTGCCGAAGATCGTCACGTTG
>JBQGEK010000040.1:0-14151 GCA_052039575.1 Patulibacter sp.
CCAACCGCCGTGGTGGCGAAGGCGCGCGTTGCCGACCGGGGAATCGGGGTCTCGGCGATCCCGGCGGCGACCGCGGTCAGACGGGGCAGCGACCACGTGTCGACGCCGTCGTCCGCCGCGGCCGGATCGCGCCCCAGCAGCACGTCGGCCCACCGCTGCAGGGGTTGGTTGGCCGGGATCATGAGGGTTCCGGCGGGCAGCCGCTCGCGGCCGGCCGATCCGGACCCGACCGCGCGATAGCGGTCGACGGTCACCGGCTGGCGCAGCGTGCGGACCTCGACGTCGACGTCACGCAGCCGCTGCGCCAGCCGCCGGGCGTCGGCGGATCGGCGCTCGGTCCGCAGCACCCAGGCCGACACCGGACGGCCGGTCACGGTCCGCCCCCGGGCGCCGGCCGACAGCGCCGTCCGGTACCCGGCGACCCAGGCGTCGATCGCGCTTCGACGGTTGGCCGCGACGGTGCGGAGCGCGGTCAGCGCGGCCGTCGTGTGGCGGGCGGTCTTGGTGGTCAGCGGAAGGTCGGATCCCTGCTCGAAGGTCATGCCACCGGACCCGAACAGCAGACTCGTCGCCGAGTCGGCGTAGCCCGGGTAGAGCAGGTCGTAGCCGTCGCCGGTGGTGACCTGGGCGCCCGCGCGTCGGAGCGCGGAGCCGACGGCCGGCGCGACGGTCCGGTCGGCGAACCTGCGGATCGCCGCGGGAAGCCCAGCGACGATCGGTGCCTCGTACGGCGGCGTGAAGTAGTCGCGTCCGGTCTGCTCGTGGAGGTCGATCGCCACCACGGGCGGGAACCGGCGCAGGACGTCCTGGCGGGCGCGCGACTCGGGGCGGGCGGCGGCGAACCAGTCGCGGTTGAGGTCGAACCCCGATCCGTCGCTGCGGGTGCCGAGCACGTGACCGTCGGGGTTCTGGTCGGGAACGATCACGGTGAGCACGTCGCGGAGCACCCGACGGGTGGCGCACGAGTCGTCGGTCGCCAGTCGGTGGACGGTCTCGAGCAGTGCGGTGGTGCCGGAGGGCTCGTTGGCGTGTACGCCGCCCCCGAGCCAGACGATCGCCGGTCCGCGGGCCACGCGGTCCGCGGCGATCGGGCCGACGCTGCCCGAGCGGATCGCCCGGGCGTGGCGCTGGATCGCGGCCCGCCGTGCCGGGCTCAGCATCGCGGGCTCGCCGACGACCGCGTAGCTCAGCGGGCGACCCTGGTCGGACCGACCGGCGTCGGCGACCGTGACGCGGGGCGAGACCCGGCCGATTGCGTGGAGCACGCGGGTGGTGTCGTTCGGAGATGCTGGGCGGGCGGAGTGCGCGCGGCCCAGGATGTGGGCCGGGGAGGGGGCGGCGGTGCGTCCCCCGACGGCGGGGCAGCTGGCCCCGCCGCGAACGGCCTGGGCGTCGGCGTCGGCGGGGGCGATCGCGCTCCCCGCGGCGGCCAGCGCCAGGCCGACGATCACCGGTCGAAGGGACACCGCCGCGCGTCCGTCTCGACCGGCTGGGCCGTCAGGCCTGGCCGATCCGGTTCTCCGGCTGCAGCAGGTTGCCGCTGCCGGCGGCGTCGGCGGCGGGTGAGGGGGTGTCACCGGTCGGCTGGGCGCCGACCAGCTCGGCCAGCTCACCGCTCTCGTACATCTCGAGCACGATGTCGCTGCCGCCGACCAGCTCGCCCTTGACGAACAGCTGCGGGATCGTCGGCCACTGGGAGAGCTCCGAGAGCTCCTGGCGGATCCGCGGGTCGGGAAGGATGTCGACGCTCGCGAAGGACACGTCCAGGGCCTGCAGCACCCCGACCGCGCGGGCCGAGAACCCACAGGCGGGGCCCTCCGGGGTGCCCTTCATGAAGAGGATGATCTCGTTGTCCGAGATGGCCTCGGTAATCGCGTCGCGAAGCGGGTTCTCGCTCATGTCGGTGTCCTTAGGACGGGATCGTGGTCTTCAAGCTGAGCGCGTGAATCGATCCGCCGAGCTCGCCGGCGAAGATGTCCATCACCATCCGGTGCTGCTGGATCCGCGTGAGTCCGGCGAAGGCATCGGCGGCGACGGCGGCCTGGAAGTGCACGCCGTCGGCTCCGTCGACCTGGGCCGTCGCCCCGGGGATCCCACGTTCGATGCGCTGCTTGATCTCCTCGGCGGTGGGCATCTCTCCACAGAGTAGACGGTCTGCTGCGGGACCTCGCCGCCCGGGCTCGATACCGTGGAAGCCCCGCTCCGCGGGGCGCTACACTGAGTGAAGTATTGGACTCGATGGCGACCACCGTCGCTTCGGAGGCACGATGATCACGATCACCGAAAAGGGCGCGGAGAAGGTTCGCGAGTTTCTCGACAGCAACCCGCAGGAGGGCGAGGCGGGACTCCGCGTCGGCGTGCGCGGCGGCGGCTGCTCGGGCTTTCAGTACGTGCTCGCGTTCGACGAGAAGCGCGACGGCGACATGTCGTTCAACTCGCACGGGATCACCGTGCTCTGCGATCGCCAGTCGTTCCCCTACGTCACCGGCTCGACGATCGACTACCTGGACGCGCTCACCGGCGCCGGGTTCAAGGTCGAGAACCCGAACGTGACCGCTGCCTGCGGTTGCGGGTCGTCGTTCCGGGTGCCGGACGAGGAAGAGGTCTCCGCGGTCTGACCGACCGGGAGTGGTACCCGAGCCGTCCGCCGCGCGGATGACCGGTCGAGCAACGCGGCGGAGCCGCGGCTGGCTCGCCGTCGGCGCGGTGGTCACGGCGGTCCTGCTGGTCGCGCTCGGCTACCTGCTCGGTGGGGGACGCGGCACCGACGACGATCCCGTCACCACTGCCGAGCCGCCGCCGCCCGCGCCCGCGCCGACCCGGCCGGATCGATCCGGCCGGCTCGAGGTCGGACTGGTCTCGCGCGACGCGGCGGCACTCACGCCGCTCCGCGCCGGGCCGATCGAGGGATACGACGCGGCCCGCGAGGTGGTCGAGGAGATGGTGCCGCGGCAGATCCGGATCGACGTCCGCTGGGACCAGTTGCAGCCGAGCGCCGATGCGCCGCTCGATCCCGACCGTGTCCACGACGACGGCTGCGGCCGTGAGGCCGCGCCGCCCTGCGGCTCGCCGATCAGCTTGTCCGCGGTGCTCGCCCAGGTCGCGGCCCAGCAGGCGGCCCACCCGGGAGCGTTCCGGCCGTTGATCACGTTCTGGGGGATGCCCGAGTGGGCGGGCGAGGCGCCGGCCGAGGGCTGTCGCATCGAACGCGTGCGGGCTGGAGCGCGGCCGTTGGCCGAGGGGCGGGAGGCGGCCTACCGTGCGGCGATCCGCCAGGTCTGGACGGCGCTGCGGGACGCCGGGCTCGAGGCGTCGGACTGGACGCCGTGGAACGAGCCGAACGCGCCGTACTTCCTGGATCCCCAACGCGCGAGCTGCTCGCGCGACGCCGAACCGCGGTCGCCGGCCGAATACGCGCGGATGGTCGTCGCCATGGACGACGAGCTGCGGGTCCTGCGCGGTGCCGATCCGGCGGCCACGGGCAACCACCGGCTGGTCGTCGGGGAGGTCGCGGCCTGGGGCGCGCCGGCGTCGCGGGTGGTGACCAGCGACGAGTTCCTGCGCGAGCTTCCCGACGCGGTGCTCTGCCGGGCGGACGTGATCGGACTCCACGGGTACCTCGACGCGCGGCCCCGGCTCGGTCGCGGCGAACCGGTTTCCGCTGCGCTCGGCGAGATCGAGCGGCGCCGCTGCCTCGACGACGTCCCGGTCTGGATCACCGAGACCGGCGTCGGCGCTCCGGGGTCGGGGCGCGAGCGCGCGACCGACAGCCGGACGCTGCGAGACGAGTGCCGGCTGATGGGCGACCAGCTCACCCGCTGGTTCCATCACCCGCGGATCACTGCCGCCTTCCAGTACAGCGTGCGCGACGACGCGGCGTTCCCGACGGGCCTGGTCGACGAGCGCGTGCGCCGCACCTACCCGGTGGCCGACGTCTGGACGGCGTGGGGCGGACGGCGGGCCGCCGACGACCCCGCGGCGCCGGTTCCGCCCGACTGCCTGACCGCGTCCACGGACGGCTCGGCGGCGGACCCGCCGGGCTGACGGCCTCGTCCCGGGGGCGCCGGGAAGCGTTGATCCGGCATTTAGGTTCCGTCGCGTGTTCCTTTTCCAGAGCTGACGGGTAGTCTTAGGGCGATGCGCGTTGCGCTGGTTTCGCCGTACTCGTGGACGTACCCCGGGGGCGTGGCTCGGCACATCGAGGCGCTGGCAGGAGAACTCCACCGACAGGGGCACGAGGCCCATGTGCTGGCGCCGTTCGACCCGCCGGACCGCCTCGCGGCCCGGATGCACCGGGGAGCCTGGCCCCAGGATCGGACCCCACCGGAGTGGCTCGTGCCGCTCGGGCGGACCGTTGGCATCCCCGCCAACGGCGGCGTCTCCAACCTCGCGGGCGGCCCCGGCGCGATCCGGCGCCTGCGCCAGGCGCTCGACTCGGGCGGCTACGACGTCGTCCACCTCCATGAGCCGCACGCACCGTTGCTCGGCTGGGACACGCTGTTCTCGTGCGAAGCCGCCCCGATGGTCGGCACCTTCCACTGCTACTCGACGAACTCGCTGACCAACGGCGGGGGCGTGGCGGCCGGCGCGCGTCGACGGCTGAACCGGCTGACCGAGCGGATCGCCGTGTCGGACGCGGCCGCGTGGACCGGCCAGCGCTACTACGGGGGTCGGTACCGAGTCATTCCCAACGGCGTCGAGCTTTCGGACGACCTCGAGCTCGTCACGCCCGCCACGGGTGAGCGCCCGTCGGGTGAGCTGCGGATCGCCTTCGTCGGCCAGGCCGTCGAGCGCAAGGGCCTGCCGGTCCTGCTGCGCGCGTTCGACGCGCTGCGTGACCAGCTCCCGGTCGAGCTGGTGATCGTCGGGCCGGACGAGGACGAGGTCCGCAAGCTGAGCGTCGACGACGAGCTGCGCGGGGTGACGGTCCTCGGGCGGGTCGACGACGAGACCAAGCACCGCGAGCTCGCGGCCTGTGACGTGCTCTGCGCGCCGTCGCTCGGCGGCGAGAGCTTCGGCATGGTCCTGACCGAGGCGTTCGCCCAGGGCGTGCCGGTGGTGGCGTCCGACATCGTCGGCTACCGCGACGTCGTGACCAGCGGCCGCGACGGCGTGCTGGTTCCGCCTGGCGACGCGTTGGCGCTCGCACATAGCCTGCGTGAGCTGGCGCTGCGCCCTGAGCGGAGGCGGCGCATGAGCGAGGCCGCACGCAAGAGCGCCCAGCGCTACGCCTGGCCGCGGATCGCCCAGCGGGTGGTCGGCGTCTACGAGGACGCCCAGCACGCGCCGCAGCCCGAGACCCGCCTCGATCGCTACGCCGTCCGACGCGGCCTGAAGCCGGCCGACGGTCGGCCGGCGGTGCCCGCCCGGCGGATGCCCGCGCCCGACGCGCCGGCGGAGAGGACCGACGCGGACCGCACCGAGAAGCGCAAGCGGCTCGTCCGGCGGGGCCTGATCACCACCGGCGTCGTCGCCACGGTCGGCCTCGGGGCGATGGCGCTGGACCGGATCGGGTTGGACAGCATCGCCAACAGCCTGTTGCGCTCGTCTCCGCTCTGGGTGCTGCTGTCGCTCGCGGTGATGACGCTCTCGATGTTCTTCCGCGCGGTCTCGTGGCACGCGATCCTGCGTGCCGCGATCCCGGACGCCGTGGTCGGTCGGGCAGCGACGTTCCGTGCGACCGCGATCGGCGTGATGATGTCGGCGACCCTGCCCGCCCGCCTGGGCGAGCCGTCCCGTGCGCTGATCATGGCCCGGAGGATCGGAAGACCACGGGAACGGTTCCCGGTGGTGCTCGGCACGCTGGTCTCGCAGACGCTGATCAACCTGCTCGCGCTGGTGATCCTCGGCGCGATCATGCTGAGCACGATCAAGATCTTCAGCGGCCGGGACAGCGCGCTGATCATGTTGGCCGTCGCGCCCGCGGTGCTGCTCTCGATCCTGCTGTTCGGTCCGCTGCTCCTGCGGATCCGGCTGGGACGGGGAAAGCCCGGCCGGCTGCACCGGATTCAGCAGAAGCTGCGCAGTCTGGCTCAGGCGCTGCGCGCCGGACTTCGGGTCTTCGTCCAGCCGCGGCTCGGTGCGGTCGCGGTCAGCGCCCAGCTGTTCGCGTGGGTGCTGCAGTGCCTGAGCTGCTGGATCCTGCTGCGAGCGTTCGGTATCGAGGAAGGGATCGGCGCGGCCGCCGCGGTGCTGTTCGCGGTCAACGTGACCGCCGTGCTGCCGGTGACGCCGTCCAACCTCGGCGTCTTCCAGGCGGCCTGCGTGACGGTGCTGACGCTGGGCTACGGCGTGAGCAGCGCCGACGCGCTCGGCTACGGGATCGTGCTGCAGGTCGTCGAGATCGGCACGGCGCTGATCCTCGGCGCGCCGGCGATGCTCCGCGAGGGGGTGACCTGGCGCGACGTCAAGACTCGCGCCCTCCACGCGACCCCGGTGGTGCTGCCGCCGTTGCCGAAGGCAGCGGCTCGCCCGGCCGCCGACGGTGAGTAGTCGGCGCGGAGTACCCTTCTGCGCGTGAACGACGCCGCCGCCACCCCGCAGATCGCGTACGAGACCCGTTCGATCGACCTGCCCGACGGGACGACGCGGACGGTGCTCGAGCTCGGCGATCCGGGTGGTATCCCGCTGTTGCTGATCCACGGGATGAGCGGGACCCACCGTCACTGGGGCGGCGCGTTCCTCGACGGCCTGCTCGCCGCCGGGCGGCGGGTGATCTGCATCAACCACATCGGTGTCGCGGGGTCCACTCGGGCCACGGCGCAGTTCACGATCGTCGATCTGGCCGAGGCTCAGGTCCACGCGCTCGACGCCCTCGGGCTCGACGGGCCGATCGACGTCTTCGGGATCTCGATGGGTGGCATGACCGCCCAGGAGCTGGTGCTGCGGCACCCGGAGCGGGTCCGCTCGCTGGTGCTCGGCTGCACGACGGCGGGCACCACGCTGGCGACGTGGACGGCCGAGGCGGACATGCGCGGCCTGGTCGAGGCGATGCAGAGCGGCGATGCCGCCCTGGCGCTGCGCGCGAGCTGGGAGATCAACGTGTCGCCGGCGTTCGCGGCCCGGGCCGCAGCCTACGACGAGTTCGTCGCGTCGACCAAGGCCGAGCGCGTGTCGCTGCGGGTGATCACCGAGCAGATGCAGGCGATCCTCGGCCAGGACACCGTCGACCGACTGAGCCAGATCACCGTTCCGACCACGGTCGCCCACGGCACCGAGGACCGGATGCTGCCCTACCCCAACGGGGTGGCGATCCACGAGGCGATCCCCGGATCGACGCTGGAGACCTTCGAGGGCGCTGGACATCTGTTCTTCTGGGAGGACCCCGCGCGTGCCGTGAAGGTCGCGCTGGAGACCTCCGCGCGGGCTGCCGCCTAGCCCACGCACCCGGCCGCCCACGAGCGGCGTGGACGGCGTTCCCGCAGACGCTGGGCGATCGTCGATACTGGCCGCATGTCGTCAGAGCGCCCAGCCGTCTCCACCGCCCGCACCGGGGTCGTCGTGCTCGCCACGGCGTTCCTCCTGCTGGCCGGCGTCTTCAACCTGATCAGTGGCGTCGCGGCCGTCGCCGGCGACCAGCGGTTCGCGACCGACGAGCTGCTGTTCGGCGGCCTCGCCCTGTGGGGCGTCTTCTGGCTGCTGTTCGGCGGGCTGCAGCTCGCGGTCGGTGTGATGCTGTTCCAGCAGAAGGCGGCCGGCGCGGTGCTCGGCATCGCGTTGGCGATCGCCAACGCCGGACTGCACCTGATGTTCGTCGGGGCCTACCCGATCTGGTCGTTGACGATCATCGCGGTCGACGCGATCGTGATCTGGGCGCTGACCACGCACCCGGCGTTCGGCGACCGCTGAGCCGCGGCGCGACCGCGCGTGGTCCGCAACGACGACGGCCGCCCCGGGGGACGGCCGTCGTGCGTCGGTCGGTGAGCGCGGCTCAGGCGGTCTCGACGACCTCTTCGACCTCGGCCTCGAGGAACCCGGCCTCGATCCGCGTGGGGTCGCGGTCGGTGTCCTTGATCACGTCGTCGGGTGTCCCGTTCTCCATGAACCGGCCGTTGCGCATGCCGTAGTAGACCGCCTGGGGGTGGTGCAGGACCATCGCCAGGGTCGACTGCTCCGGCGTGGGGGAGTAGCCGTCGGTCAGGTCCATCCCGATCTGCGAGATGTCGAGCAGGTCCCGGACCTTCTCGTGCTCGGACTGATCGGGGATCGCGGGGTAGCCCCACGACAGACGGCGGCCCTGGGTCGCGGGGATCCCGAACCAGTTCCGGACCTTCCAGTGCAGCCACTCGGACAGGCCCTCGGCGGTCTGGACGCCCAGACCGTGGACGAACAGCTGCTCGGCGTACTCGCCGTCCTTCTCCAGCTCAGCCATCAGCTCGGTCACGCGATCGCCGACGGTCAGCGCCTGGACGCCGATCACGTCGAGCTCGTCGGGCGGGACGACCGTCCCGTCCGCCTGCTTCACGCCGGGGCGGAAGAAGTCGGACGTGGCCATCCGGGCGCCCTTCTGCTGGCGCGGGCTGACGAACCGGTTGATCTCGGTCTTGCGGTCCTCGGGATCGAGGATCACGACGTCGTTGCCGTCGGCGTAGCACGGGAAGAACCCGAGCAGCGCGCGGGGATGCAGGTAGTCCTGCTCGGCCCACATCCGCTCGAGCTTCAGGCGGAAGCCCTCGCCGGCGTCCTCGTCGGTCGGGTCGCCTTCGACCAGCTTGCGCCACGCGTCGCCCTTGATCCCCTTGCCGCCCCAGTGCAGCTTGAACAGCACGTGGGTGTCGAGGTGGTGGTACAGCTCGTCCATGTCGACGGGGATCTCCTGGACGCCCCAGAACGGCGGCTCGGGGACCGGCGCGTCGGTGGACACGGGGGAGCGGACCGAGGCGTCGTCGAGCGGGGGAAGGTCCTCTTCCTCCTTGGCCGCGTTGCGCAGCTTGATCGCGCCGGCCTTGATCTCGTCGAGCATCTGCGGCAGCTCGCCCTTGTCGACCATCCGGTCCATCACGCCGAGGCCCTCGAAGGCGTCCTTGCAGTAGAAGACGCCGCCCTCGTAGGTCGTGTCGTCCTCCAGCCCGTCGGGATGCAGCGCGCGGTACGAGAAGTTGCGGTTGATCGCCGCGCCGCCGAGCAGCACCGGGAACTTCAGGCCCTCGCGGTGCAGCTCCTGGACGGCCAGCGGCATCTGCTTCGACGTCGAGACGAGCAGCGCCGAGAGGCCGATCGCCGTGGCGTCGTGCTCCTTGGCGGCGTCGAGGATCGTGCCGACCGGGACCTGCTTGCCGAGGTCGACGACGGTGTAGCCGTTGTTCGAGAGGATCGTGTTGACCAGCGACTTGCCGATGTCGTGGACGTCGCCGAAGACGGTCGCCAGGACGACGGTGCCCTTGGTGTAGTCGGCCGTCCGCTCGAGGTAGTTCTCGAGCTGCGCGACGGCCTTCTTCATCACCTCGGCCGACTGCAGCACGAACGGCAGGATCAGCTCACCGGCACCGAACTTGTCGCCGACCTCCTTCATCGCCGGCAGCAGGATGTCGTTGAGTACCGGGACCGCGCCGAACTTCTCGACCGCGCGGTCGATGTCGGTCTCGACGCCGTCCTTCTTGCGCTTGAGGATCCGGAAGTGCAGCGCCTCCTCCGGCTCCATCTCCGTCGTCGGATCGACGGCCGGACCGCTGTCGGCCTCGGGGCCCTTGCTCTCGAAGTGGTTGATGAACCGCTCGAGCGCGTCCTCGCGGCGGTTCCAGACCAAGTCCTCGGCGAGCTCGCGCTCGGTCGGGTCGATCTCGCCCATCGGGATGATGTGCGCGGGGTTGACCATCGCCAGGTCGAGTCCGGCCTCGACGCAGTGGTAGAGGAAGACCGAGTTGAGCACCGAGCGGGCGGCCAGGCCGACGCCGAACGACACGTTCGATACGCCGAGCGAGGTCTTGACCCCGGGCAGCCGGTCGCTGATCCCGCGGATCGCCTCGATCGTCTGGATCGCCGAGTCGCGCCACTCCTCGTCACCCGTGGTCAGGGTGAAGGTCAGCAGGTCGAAGATCAGCGCCTCGCGCTCGAGCCCGTGCTCGTCACAGGCGATCCCCGCGATCCGCTCGGCGATCTCGAGCTTGCGCTCGACGGTCTTGCCCATGCCGATCTCGTCGATCGTCAGGGCGATCACCGCGGCGCCGTGCTCGATCGCGAGCGGGACGACCTCGTCCATCTTGTCGCGGCCAGCTTCGAGGTTGACCGAGTTGACGATCGCGCGGCCCGGGATCTGCTCCAGCGCGATCTTGATCACGTCGGGCTCGGTCGAGTCGATCTGGATCGGCGCGGGCTGGGTCAAGCTGATCTTCTTGACGACCTGCCGCATCTGCTCGGCCTCGTCGGAGCGCTCGGTCAGCGCGACGCAGACGTCCAGGACGTGGGCGCCGCCCTCGACCTGACCCTCGGCGATCGTCACCAGCGAGTCGTAGTCGTCGGCCAGCAGCAGTTCCTTGGCCTTGCGCGAGCCCTGCGAGTTGACGCGCTCGCCGACGATCGTCGGGCGCGGCTCCTGGACCAGGTCGGCCGCCGCGATCATCGAGGAGACCTGGATGCTGCGACGGGTGGTGCCGGCGTTGGCCGTCGACCCGGCCGGCTTCGTCGCGACGCGCTCGGCGATCGCGGAGATGTGCTCCGGCGTGGTGCCGCAGCAGCCGCCGACGACGGCGACGCCGAACTGGTCGACGAACTCACCGAGCGCGTCGGCCAGCGGAGCGGGCTTCTCGGGGAAGACGGTCTCGCCGTTGACGCCCTGCTGCGGGATGCCGGCGTTGGGAATGCAGTGGATCGGAACGCGCGCGTTGGCACCGAGGTAGCGGATCGCGTCGCGCATGTCCTCGGGGCCGGTCGAGCAGTTCAGGCCGATCACGTCGACCTTGAGCGCCTCGAGCGTGGTCAGGACCGACGCGATGTCGGTGCCGAGCAGCATCTTGCCGCCGTTGGGCAGCAGCGAGACCGAGATCTGCAGCGGGACCTTGCGCCCGGTCGCCTTGAACGCCTCGCGGGCGCCGAAGATCGCCGCCTTGACCTCGAGGATGTCCTGCGCGGTCTCGATGATCAGCAAGTCGGACCCGCCGAGGATCAGGCCGCGGGACTGCTCCTCGAAGACCGTCACCAGGTCGCTGAAGAGGATGTTGCCCAGCGTCGGGTCGTCGGACGACGGCAGGAAGCCGGTCGGGCCGATCGAGCCGGCGACGAAGCGGTCGGGGCCGGCGGCCTTGCGGGCGATCTCGGCCGAGCGCTGGTTGATCTCCAGCGTGTGGTCGGCCAGGCCCCACTCCTCGAGCTTCAGCCGCGACGCCTGGAACGAGTCGGTCTCCAGGACCGTCGCACCCGCGTCGAGCATCGTCGTGTGGAGCTCCTCGATCACGTCCGGGCGGTTGAGCACGAGGACCTCGTGCGCGCGCCCGGGGAGCTTGTAGTCGTCCTCGAGGGACAGGTTCTTGTCCTCGAGCAGGGCGCCCATCGACCCGTCGAAGACCACGACGTGGTCGCGGACGGCTGCCAGGTAGTCACGCTCGGCCATGCCGTCAAGGGTACCAACCGCGCCCCAAACCTTGACGCGATCGTGTCAAGGTTGCGTCGGGTGTCGCTTCGGCGCCCGGCGGCGACGTGGCTCTGGCAGGGTGTCTCCATGCCCCGGATCTGGACGATCGGCTACGAGAAGCTGCTGCCGGCCGAGCTGGCCGCGGAGCTGGAGGCCAACGGGATCGAGCGGCTGCTCGACGTGCGGATCCGGCCGCAGTCGCGCCGCGCGGGGATGTCGAAGACCCGCCTGGGCGAGCTGCTGGCCGAGCACCGGATCGCCTACGAGAGCCGGCGGGAGCTGGGCACCCCGCCCGACATCAAGGTCGACTTCAAGCAGGGCCGGATCGATGCCGGCCGCGAGCGATTCGCGGCCTACGTCGAGGAGGAGCGCCACGAGGCGCTCGATGCCTTGGCCGACGAGCTGCTGGCCGACGACGCTCCGCGAACCGTCCTGCTCTGCCTGGAGGCCGACCCCGCGGTCTGCCACCGCCGGGTGATCGTCGAGCGCCTGGCCGACCGGATCCCGGATCTCGAGGTGATCGACCTCTAAGGACCTGTTCCTAAGAGCCGTCGTGGCCTCTGATGAGGTCCTCACCGGAGCCGCGACGGTATGCGTCCTCGATGCGGAGCACGCGGTGATCGTCCGAGGGCAGGAGCGAGAGCAGCCGTTGTCGCAGCTCCAGCGGGTCGAGCGTCCGCGCCTCGAACATCGCCTCGATGTCGGCCCAGCCCTTGGTCCGGTCGAACATGCCCTTGAAGACCGCGAGGTCGAGTGCGCCGAGGATCGGGATGGCGGTCCCGAGGAACTCGACCGTCCTGGTGTTCTCGGCCGCGTCCTCGTGGGCGCTGGTCGTGTTGAGGAAGACGTCGACGGGCGTGTCGTCCCACCACAGGCGGGCCTGTCCGTCGCGCGAGAGCTGGGCGAGCGACTCGCTCGACGCCGTGACCTCCGGTGGCATCGCGGCGACCGCGCGCTCGTGGCCCTCCGCGGCGATGAATGCGTTGACGTCGAGGTGGCGGGTGCCCCGCGGCTCGAGCGTCCAGTAGGCGAGGGCGATCGCGCCGCCGAACGCGTGTCGGACCTCCGCGGCGTCGAGCGCCGCGTGGATTCCGAGAAGGCGGGATCCGAGCTTGCTAGCCATCGGCCGACTCGATCAAGGTGGCAAGTGGCGGGGTGGTGAGCGTCGGAGCGTGGCGCACGGGAAGGGCTTCGGCCAGCTCGAGCACGGTCTCCAGGATCTGTCCGCGTTGACGCAGCACATCGCGAGCTGGGGTGGCCACGGCCGGGGCGGGGATGGTCGTCAGGCGGGCGCCGGATGCGGCGAGGATGCGCATCAGGGTGGCGGCTGACGGGTCCTTGCGCGCGTGCTCGTACGCGGACAACGTGGCCTGCGAGGTCCCCGCGCGCTCGGCCAGTGCCTGCTGGGTGAGGCCCGCGTCGGTGCGGGCACGGCGGATCAGGGTCCCGGGGGTCACAGGGTGATGATATCTGGTCGGATATATCCGACCGGGCCTGGACCTGCACCTTGCTTGAAGAACATTGTCTTTACGCGAGACACCAAACAAGACGGTAGGCTGGCCTCAGACGCACGGTTGCCGCCGCGGACCGCCCCTCGGTCCGTAGCCGCCGGTGACCGCGCACGCTGTTGTCTGAGCCCCCTCACCCCGGAAAGGGAACCACGTGTCCGACACCCATGACACCCGTCTGAGCGACCTGAACGAGGAGCCCCCGGTCGGCGGCTGCCCCGTCGCGCACGGGAAGTCGCACCATCCCACCCAGGGCAGCGCGAACAGCCAGTGGTGGCCCAACCGGCTGAATCTGAAGATCCTGGCCAAGAACCCGGCCGTCGCCAACCCGCTCGGCGAGGACTTTGACTACGCCGCGGCATTCGAGGCGCTCGACCTGGCCGCGGTCAAGCAGGACATCGAAGAGATCCTGACGAGCTCGCAGGAGTGGTGGCCCGCGGACTTCGGGCACTACGGCCCGTTCATGATCCGGATGGCCTGGCACAGTGCCGGCACGTACCGGATCCAGGATGGCCGCGGTGGCGCCGGGGCCGGGCAGCAGCGGTTCGCTCCGCTCAACAGCTGGCCCGACAACGTCAACCTGGACAAGGCGCGCCGTCTGCTCTGGCCGGTCAAGAAGAAGTACGGCCGCAGCCTCTCGTGGGCCGACCTGATGATCCTGGCCGGCAACGTCTCGCTCGAGTCGATGGGCTTCAAGACCTTCGGTTTCTCCGGTGGTCGCGAGGACGTCTGGGAGCCGGACGAGGACGTCTACTGGGGCCCGGAGACCGAGTGGCTCGGGGGCGAGGAGGGCGGCAAGCAGCGCTACACCGGCGAGCGTGACCTGGAGAAGCCGCTGGGCGCCGTCCAGATGGGCCTGATCTACGTCAACCCCGAGGGTCCCGAGGGGAACCCGGACCCGCTGGCGTCGGCCAAGGACATCCGCGAGACGTTCGGCCGGATGGCGATGAACGACGAGGAGACCGTCGCGCTGATCGCCGGCGGCCACACGTTCGGCAAGACCCACGGCGCGGCCGACCCGGACCCGCACGTCGGTCCGGAGCCCGAGGCGGCGCCGCTCGAGGCCCAGGGCCTCGG
>JBQGEK010000041.1:0-4954 GCA_052039575.1 Patulibacter sp.
GGGCGCCGGCCGGGCCCGTGGTGGCGGACGGTGCGGCTTCGGACGAGGGCGCCGGGGTGCTCGTCGTGGGGGGTGGGGGGGTGCTCGGCGTCGGGGTGCCCGTGGCCACGGGCGGGGCGGTGCTCGACGGTGCCTCGCCGCCCGTCCCCGCGGTGCCGGCGGCCCCGGTGGCGGTCGACGGCGCACCCTGGCTGGTGCCGGCCTCCCCCGCCGTTCCGCCGAGTCCGCCCTCGGCCGGGGAACCGTCGGCGTTCAGCGCATCGCCGTTCTGGGACGACCGGTTCGGCGCCGGCAGCCAGGAAGCCGACGGCGGACCGAACGTCTCCGCCGCTCGCTCGGCCTTGCTCTTGCGAGCGTCCAGGTACCCGATGCCCTCCGGGTCGGGGAAGACCATGCCGGCCTCGCGACCGACGCGACTGACGCGATCGGTCGATCCGAGCTCCGCGACCGAATTGCGCAACGACGCGGTGCTCCGCTCCAGCGACGAGATCTCCGCGTCGCGCTGCTCGATCAGCTGGTTGGTCTGGAGCGTCGCCGCGTGCAGGAAGATCACGCCGCATCCCAGCACCAGCACGAGCGCCAGCCACGGCCGACCCCCGGTGATCCGGCCGAGCACGAGCCCGGCCAGCCGCAACGGGATCAGCGCCAGGCGGATCGGCAGCAGGGCCAGCCGCAGTGCCAACGGCGCCGACGTCCGGGTCGGCTTCGAACCGCCCTTGCCGCGTCCACCCTTGCCCGGACCCCCGGGGCCCTGCGGCGGACGGCCGCCGGGCTTGCGGTCGCGAGGCGGCGCCGAGCGCGGCTTGGTGCTCCGCCCGCCGGGGCCCTGCGGGCGTCCGGATCCGGGAGCGGCGTGGCGGAACGCCCGCGGATCGTGGCGGGGCGGGTCCGACGGCTCGGGAACGTACAGGCGGGGAGCGGGCGCGCTCACTGCGAGCGTCCGATCCGCCGCACGCCACGCAGACGCGCAGAGCGCGAACGCGGGTTGGTCTCCTGCTCCTCGGGCGTCGGGGCGACCGAGGCCTTGCGGCCGATCGTCTCCGCTTCCGGGGTCCGGCCGCAGACGCAGACCGGCAGCTCGGGCGGGCAAACGCAGCCGCGGGTGAGCGCGGCGAAGTACTGCTTGACGCGGCGGTCCTCGAGCGAGTGGAAGCTGATCGCGGCCAGCCGACCACCCTCGTCGATCACGTCCCAGGCGGCGGGCAGGGCCCGGTCGATCTGGCCGAGCTCGTCGTTGACGGCGATCCGCAGCGCCTGGAAGGTCCGCTTGGCGGGGTGTCCGGCGGCGTAGCGGGCAGGCGTCGGCACCGCCCGGGTGATCACGTCGACCAGCCGGCCGGTGGTCTCGATCGGCTCGCGCTCGCGCTCGCGGACGATCGCGCGGGCGATCCGCCCGGCGTAGCGCTCCTCTCCCAGCTCGCCGATCGTCTTCTGCAGCGTCTCGGCGTCCCAGGTCGCGACGACCTCGGCCGCCGAGGTCAGCTCGGTACCGCCGTCGCCGAGTCCCATCCGCATGTCGAGCGGCGCGTCGCGCGTGTAGGCGAAGCCACGTTCCGCCTGGTCGATCTGCATCGAGGACATGCCGAGATCGAAGTACGCCCCGTCGGCCCGAAATCCTTCCGTCGCGAGCTGCTCGAAGGCGTCCGCGAACGGCGCCGCGATCACCCGCACGCGGCATGGCGCGTCGGCCCGGAACCGCTCGGCGATCTCCAGCGCCACGGGGTCGCGATCGACCACCACCAGCAGGCCCTCGGGTCCGAGTCGCTCGGCCACCATGCCGGCGTGTCCCCCGGCCCCGAACGTCCCGTCGACGACGGTCTGCCCGGGCTGCGGGTCGACCATCGCGACCGTCTCGTGGGCGAGCACCGGCAGGTGCGGTGCGCTCGAGTCGTATCCGTCCTCGCTCGCGGCGTCGACCGCGGGGTTCTCCGGCCCCGCGACGGACTGAGGCGAGCGCGCGGAGCGGCGTCGCTTGGCCACGGTCACGCCCCCGTGGGCGGGGTGGGATTGCCGGGCGCGGGCGGGAACGCCTGGCCGCCGATCGCGTTGGCGATGTCGAGCATCGCGTCCTGCAGCGTCGGCTGGTATTCGGCCCAGACGGCACGGTCCCACAGCTCGAATCGGCGACCGCTGCCGACCAGCAGGACGTCCTTTCCGCCGATCCTGGAGTGGTCGAGCAGACCCTGGCCGACCGTCACGCGTCCCTGACCGTCGAGCTCTCCGGGCGTGGCCGCGGAGTTCAGGAAGCGCTCGATCTGGCGCGTGTTCGGGTCCAGCGGGTGGCGTCCGGCGAGCGACTGCTCCACGAACGAAGCGTAGTCCGCGACGGGTTCGATCCCTACGGCGGGGACGTCGTGCGAACGGACGAGCACCAGACCGGCCTTGAAGGGATCGCGGAAGCGAGCCGGAATCGTCAGGCGGTTCTTCGCGTCGAGCGTGAGCTCGAACTGGGACTGGAGCTGGAGGGCCGACAAGAGCGGATGACCGGCGGAGATGACCGGTGCGAGCCGGGCCGGAAGCGGTGGGAGGAACCGTCCCCGGCCCGACTCGCTGCGAGGAATGTACCCCACCTAGCCCCACTTCGCACCACGAATTTTGCACTTCGCCCCACCCCACCGTATCGGCGGCTCCGGCGGAACATACGTTCGATCGCCATAATCCCAGCTAAGGAGCCGTAAACTGCCCGATCAAGCAGCAAGTCGACCGGAATCTGCAATCCGCCGTGCAGACGCAGAAAGAACGCATGTTCGTGCCAGATCCGTCCGCGTCCGTCGCCCTAGGGAGCGATCAGGCCCGCAAAATGCGGCGTTGTGCGCGGCGCCGGTGCGATCGGTGGGATGAAGTGGGGCACTTCGGTGGGGCACGGTGGGGCGACGCTCGCCCCGACCTCCCGCGCCGACGAAACGCGGACGGAGTGCCGACGACACGCGGACCGAAACGCGATCCAAACGCGGACCGAAACGCGGTCCAAACGAACCCGGACGCTCACGCGCGCCCGCACGAGCAGCGGACCGCGCGCTTGGCGTCGCCGACGCTCCCATCGGGTACAGGCCCTACGATCCGCAGTAAGCAACGCCGTACGTCCGGAAGGATCCATGCGTCTGTCCACCACCTCTTCCCCCACCGCACCCCCGCAGCCGAGAGCCCGCCGTGCCCGTCTCGCCCCGTTGGCGATCGTGGTCACCGGCGCGCTCGTGCTCGCAGGGTGCGGGGGTGACGACGACGAGCAGGAGCCGCCGGCGACCCCGCAGGCCGCCGCCAGCTTCAACGTCACGTCCGAGCTCGCGAGCTCGGTGCCGGGCGACGCCCAGGCGTTCGCCGAGATCAAGATCAAGCCGGAGGGCGAGCAGAAGGCCGCGATCGACGAGATCGCGAAGCTGCTCGGCGCCGAGGGCTCGATCGCGGACGAGCTCGGCCTGAACGACGACGACGGCGACCTCTCGTTCTCCGAGGACGTGGAACCGAACATCGGCGACCGGATCGCCGGCTTCGCGCTGGTAGCCGAGAACGCCGGCGCCAACAGGTCCGGCGGTGACGACGGGATCGACGGGGCGTTCGTCGTCCCGGTGACCGACCAGGCCAAGCTCACCTCCAGCCTCGAGGGGAGCTTCGACAAGGACACCAAGAAGGTCCAGGTGGCCGGTCAGGACGCCTTCCGCAACGAGGACGGCATGACCCTCTGGGTCGGCGAATCGGTCGCCGCGATCGGCACCGAGAAGGCCGTGGCCGCCGCGATCGAGGCCCAGGGTGGCGAGACCCTCGACAAGAACGAGCGCTTCGTCAATGCGCTCAAGCAGGTCCGCGGCAGCGATCCGCTGGCCGTCGGCTGGTCCGACTTCCAGAACGCGGAAGCGATGTTCAGCGCGCTCGCGACGCTCGGCAACGAGGGCGGCGACGACGCGCTGAAGGAGCTGCAGCGGTCCGGCGTGCCCGGTGCCGACGCCAGCCAGCTCGACGCGCTGAAGGGCCTCTCCGAGACCCCGGTGCCCGACATCGACGCCACCATCGCGATGGCCGTCCAGATGAAGCCCGGCGAGATGAAGATCGAGATCGGCGGCACGCAGCCCGCCCCGTCCGGCGGTTCGCTCGAGGAGCTCACCAAGGCCGGCGCCGACGCCGTGGCCGCCCTGCCGTCCGGCTCGTGGCTCGCCGCCGGCGGCAGCATGGAGGCCGCCAGCGGCCTGCCCGGCTACTCGCTGCCGGATCAGCTGAAGCAGATCGAGCAGGCCACCGGTGAGAAGCTGCCGGCCGTGCTGACGTCGTCGCTCGAGAAGATCAAGACGGTCGCGGTCGGCGTGAAGGGCGACAGCCTGATGTCGATCGGCGGGGCCGCGATCGCCCAGACCGACGACGCCGCCGCTTCCGGCGAGCTGCTGAAGACGCTCGAGACCGAGCTGGCGAAGGACCGCACGCTGAAGATCGACAAGACGCCGGTCGAGGGCGCCGACGACGCGTTCGTCGTCTCGACCCCGCAGGTGCCGATCCGGGTTGCCGTCGGCTACAAGGGCGACCGCCTGGTGATCGGCCTCGGCGCCGAAGCCGTCACCAACGCCCTCGAAGGCGCCCGCCCGCTGAGCGGCGACGACGCCTACAAGCAGGCCCAGGAGGCGCTGGGCGGCGACGCCCCGTCGATGTTCGTCAACCCGGCGCCGGTGGCCCAGCTGCTCGGCGACCTGCCGCCCGGCAGCGGCAACGTCGGCGAGGTCGTCGACGCGCTCAGCGCCGTCAAGCTGATCGCCGCGTCGTCGGTCGCCACCGGCGACACCACCTACCGCGGGACCTTCGTCCTGCGCTACGACGCGGCCGCGCTCGGCCGTGCCGTCCAGGGCGGCAGTGGCAGCGGCAGCGGCACGGTCACCGCTCCGCAGCCCGGCCGGTAGCACCAAACCCCAAGCTGATGCGGGTTATGCCACTCCCGGTGGCGTAACGCGCATCAGCCGCCCGTCCGCCCCGG
>JBQGEK010000042.1:0-2291 GCA_052039575.1 Patulibacter sp.
CGAAGATCCGGAAGTTGCCGGTGTCGGTGACGACGCCGATCGCGGTGCCGTGGACGTCCCACTTGTCGGTGATCGCAATCACCTCGTCGACCTTGTCCGGGGTGACGACGCAGAGCATCCGCTCCTGCGACTCGGAGACCATCACCTCGAACGGCTCCAACCCCTGCTGGCGCCGCGGCACCAGCGCCACGTCCAGGTCGAGTCCGACCTCGCCCTTCGACGCCATCTCGGACGCCGCCGACGTCAGGCCGGCCGCGCCGAGATCCTGCAGCGAAACCAGCAGGTCCTTGTCGAGCAGCTCGAGCGAGCACTCGACCAGCTTGCTCTCCTCGAACGGGTCGCCGACCTGGACGGTCGGGCGCTTGTCGGCGTCGTCGTCGCCGAGCTCGGCCGACGCCAGCACCGACGCGCCGCCGATCCCGTCGGCGCCGGTCGACGCGCCGAACAGCACGATCACGTTGCCGACACCGGTCGCGGCGGAGCGGATCAGCCGCTCCTCGCGGCCCAGGCCGAGCGCCATCGCGTTGACCAGGCAGTTGGTCTCGTAGGGACCCTCGAAGTAGACGTCGCCGCCGATGTTCGGCACGCCGATCGAGTTGCCGTAGTGGCCGATCCCGCGGACCGCGCCGTCCAAGAGGAAGCGCGCACGGCCGTTCTTGGCCGCGATCTCGCCGTCCTCGGCCTCGGTGTCGACCTCGCCGAAGCGCAGCGCGTCGAGCACCGCGATCGGCCGGGCGCCGAGCGCGAAGATGTCGCGGAGGATCCCGCCGACGCCGGTCGCCGCGCCCTGGAACGGCTCGACCGCCGACGGGTGGTTGTGCGACTCGACCTTGAAGGCGACGGTCCAGCCGTCGCCGACGTCGACCGCGCCCGCGTTCTCGCCCGGCCCGAGGACCATCGCGGGGCCCTCGGTCGGCAACGTGCCGAGCAGCTTCTTCGAGTGCTTGTACGAACAGTGCTCGCTCCACATCAGCGAGAACATCGCCAGCTCGACCTGGACCGGCTCGCGGCCCAGCTTGTCGACGACCAGCTGGTACTCGTCGCGGGTCAGGCCGAGCGCGACGGCGTCCTCGACCCCGGGGGCGTCGCCGATCGGGGTCGCGTCGGCGGGCAGCTCGCGCGCCGTCGGCAGTGCGGAGGACGGGGACTCAGACACGGGCGGGCTCCTGCAGCAGCGAACGGAAGAGCACGAGGCCGTCGGTCGACCCGGTGAGGGCGTCGACGGCGTGCTCGGGGTGCGGCATCAGGCCGACGACGTTGCGGCCCGCGTTGCAGACGCCGGCGATGTCGTCGACGGACCCGTTGTGGGTGCCGGCGGCGTAGCGGAAGACGACCTGCTCGTTGGCGCGCAGCTCGGCAAGCATCTCGTCGGGCGCGTAGTAGCGGCCCTCCTGGTGCTTGGCCGGGATCGACAGCAGCTGGCCGGTCTCGGCCGCGGACGTCCACGCGGTGGTGGTCGTCTCGACGCGCAGGTCGACCTGCCGGCAGACGAACCGCCGGTCCTTGTTCTGGAGCAGCGCGCCGGGCAGCAGCCCCGCGGCGCAGAGCACCTGGAACCCGTTGCAGATCCCGAGCACCGGCCCGCCCGCGCGAGCGAAGTCGGCGATCGCGTCCATCACCGGACTGAGCCCGGCGATCGCGCCGGCCCGCAGGTAGTCGCCGTAGCTGAAACCGCCGGGGACGACGACCGCGTCGACGCCCTTCAGGTCACGATCGCGGTGCCAGAGCAGCTCCGCGTCGCCGACGAGGTCCGCCGCCAGCTTGGCGTCGACCTCGTCGCAGCTCCCCGGGAACTGCGGGATTCCGATTCTCATGCGCTCGTCCCCGGGTCGCCGAATGTCATGTCCCATCCATCCCACTGCGGGACGCCAATGCGCAGGGCCATGCGAACCTCAATCCGCCGTCGGCGGGTCGATCTGGATCTCGTAGTCCTCGACCAGCGGATTGGCGAGCAGCTTCTGACACATCGACTCGAGCTCCTCGGTCGTCGCGGCGTCCAGCTCGACCAGCCGTCCGACGCGGACGTCCGAGACGCCCGCGAAGCCGAGCTGCGGCAGCGCCTGCTCGACGGCGGTTCCCTGCGGGTCGAGAATCCCGGCCTTGGGCCGGATGAGGATGCGGACGTGGGGCATCGCAGCGAAGTCCTTGCGGAGTCGAGATCCAGAGCAGGCGCGGGCGCAGCGGCAACGCGCCCGTGCCGGCCGATGGTATCGGTCATACGCGTCGCGTTCCGTGCGGTCGGACCGCGCGCCCGCAGCGTGCCGCAGGACACCGAGCCGGGACGTCCGGCC
>JBQGEK010000043.1:0-6817 GCA_052039575.1 Patulibacter sp.
GCGGTGCCGTAGCTGGTGGTCGTGAACGTGCTCGGCAGGTAGCCGAACCGCTTGCCCTTCATCGAGTCGGCGTCGAGCATCGCGGTCCAGTCGGCGGGCCGGTTGGCGTCGGCGTCGCCGGCCACGCTGAGCTCGTCGTTCGGATCAGTGCCGGTGGTGAAGTTGAGCACCGCCGCCAGGTCGGCGACCGTTCGGGCCATCGGGCCGGCGTAGTCGCGGGTGAAGTTCAGCGGCATCACGCCGGACCCGGAGCTCATGCCGTCGGTCCCGCGCAGCGAGGCCAGCGACGCGGCGCCCGACGGGGCGTTCAGCGAGACGCCGGTCTGGCTGCCCATCGAGAACGCCGCGAGGCTGGCGGCGACCGCAGTGCCCGAGCCACCGGACGAGCCCTGCGAGGTGGCGGACGGATCGATCGCGTTCCAGACCTGGCCCCAGGGGCTCTCGGAGTGGCGACCCGAGTTGGCGTACTCGGACATGTTCGCCTTGCCGATGATCACGGCGCCGGCGTCGCGCATCTTGGCGACCTGGAACGCGTCCTTGGTCGGGCGGAAGTTCTCGAAGACCAGCGACCCGTTGGTCGTCGGCATGTCCTTCGTGTCGTAGAGGTCCTTGACCGCGACGGGGATCCCGAGCAGGTCGCTGTCCTTGCCCTGGGCGCGGGCGACGTCGGACTTGCGGGCCTGCTCCATCGCGTCGTCGGCGACGTGGATGAACGCGCGCAGCCCGCGCTGCCCTTGGTCGTACGCCTTGATCCGGTCGAGGTAGGCCCGGGTGATCTCCTGCGACGTGGTGCGACCGGCGCGCATGTCGGCCTGGAGCTCGGTCAGCGACTTGCCGACCACGTCGTACGGCGAGCTCGTCTTCGGCTCCGGCGTGACCGGCGCGGGCTCGGGCTGGGGCGGCTGGACGGTCGCGCAGACGGCGGGCAGCGCGGCGTCGATCGCGGCCAGGTCCCAGTTGGCGATCGTGCAGATCTCGGCGTTCGTGAGCCCGGACAGGTCGGGGTCGGCGGCGAGGCCGGCGGCGGCGGCCTGGACGGCCTGGATCTGCGCTCCGGCGGTGGCGGTGCTGTCGCGCAGACCGATCACGACGAACTGGACCAGTGATCGGGTCTCGCCCGGCTGGAGCATGATCCGGCGCAGGTAGCCGTGGAAGTTCGCTTCGTGGCCGGTCGTCGCCAGCACGTTCTCGAACGGGTTGCGGAGCTGGTTGGCCGGGCGCAGCAGCGACGCGCGCTGGGACGTCCCGGCGGTGCCGATGACCGTGGCGGACGTGCCGTTCTGGGTCGGGCCGGAGGTCAGCGACGTCGCAGCAGCGGTCGGGGTGCCGACCATCGCCCACGAGTCGGCGGAGCTGATCGTGGTGTCGCCGTTGGAGGTGGCGAGCACCCGGGCCTGGGCCGCCTGGAAGTTCGGGTTGAGGTCGCTCGACTGGCCGAGGATGCCGCCGAAGGAGACCTCGACGGTGACCGGGGCGTTGGTGCGGTTGGTGAAGGTGTCGACCCAGCGCGCCCAGTTGGCGGAGCGCTCGATCTTGAGGTTTCGGCTGACGTCGACGCCCGACACGCGGACCGGCGTGGTGGTCGAGAACTCGTCGAGCCCGTCGAACTTGAGGCCGAAGCCGCGCAGCAGCTCGCCGTCCAGGTAGTCGGCCTTGGTGCCGGAGACGCTGACCTTGAGGCCGCCGTAGCCGAGCAGCGAGCCCTGGTTGGTCGAGCGGATCGAGCCGGTGTCGACGCCCGGCATCGCGGCGTCGTTGACCGCCCACGACTCGCCGTTCTGGGCGGCGACGTAGTTGATCGCGGACGCGGATGGAACGACGACGAGGGTCGCGGCGATGGTGGTGAGGGCGACCGCGCCGCGCGACCGGCGTCGACTGCGACGGCGCTCGGCGGCGGTGGGAGAGGGGTGGGAGCGAGGCATCGCAGAAGGATCGCCGCGCGTCGTCCGTACACCTCATAGCCCGATGTATGGCCTTTGCAAGCGCGGACTTGGACGTTCGGAGCAACTGCGCCCAGCGTGACCGAGCGCACGGATCGGAGGTCGCACCGGCTGGTATTTCGCCCGCGTGCGGGGCCCGCGCGACGCGGGTGCCCGGGACTCGTGCGACCGGGTGCGGAGCCCGTGACGCGGCGCAGCGCGGCGAAGGCGGCTGCGTAGACTTCCGCCGATGGAATCCGCCCCCGAAGCGATCACCGAGGTCACCACCAGGCTGCGGTACCGCGATCTCGACACGCTCGGGCACGTCAACCAGTCCGTCTACCACGTGCTGCTGGAGGACGCGCGGATCGCGTTCCTGCGGTCGCTGTTCGGCAACCATCCGCGAATGGTGGTCGCGCGGGTCGAGATGGACTACCGCCACGAGCTGCGGCTGGCCGACCACGAGGTGCGGATCACCACCGAGGTCCTCCGGGTGGGGCGGTCGAGCGTGTCGCTCGGGTCGCGGCTGCTGACTCCGTCCGGATCGTTGTCGGCCGAGGCGGTCACGGTGTTGGTCGCCTGGGACACCGCCGAGCGGACGTCGCGGTCGCTGACCGACGTGGAGCGCCGGCTGCTGACGGGTCTGATGCCCGAGGCCTGAGCGCCGCCCCGGTCTCGGGGTCGGGCACGTACGGGTGCGGACGGCGGTGACGATCGCCCGTGGCGACCCCAGAACGACGAACGGCCCGCCGAAGCGAGCCGTTCAGGGAACCGTCACCCGAGGGTGACGGTCATCCAAGGTCGAGTCGTCTTAGATGACGTCGACGTTGGTGGCGTTCGGGCCCTTCGGGCCGGTCTCGGCGTCGAAGCTGACCTTCGCGCCCTCGGCCAGCGTCTTGAAGCCGGTGCCGTTGATGGCGGAATGGTGGACGAAGAGATCCTTACCGGCCTCGTCGGGCGTGATGAACCCGAAGCCCTTCTCCTCGTTGAACCACTTAACGGTGCCTGTGGCCATGTGATGTCCCTCCGTGGGGTGTTGTGCAACGGCGCGGAGGGTGCTGATGCAACGACTGCGAACGCTGGCACTGCTTCGTCGGACCCTTATGGTCCGACACGACGCCTGAAGCATGGCACAAATCACGGCCCGTGCGTAGCGGGTTTGCCAGGGGTCGTCGACGGGCGCGGATCGCCGACCCAGAAGCGAGGTCCGGCTCCGCGTCGCGCGACTCGGTCCTTGGGGTTTGCAAGTGCGCACCGGTCCAACGACAGGCACCCACATCCGATGCAGTCGGTGAGCCCCGCCTTGAGGCGTTCCAGCTCGTCGATGCGTTCGTCGATTCGCTCGCTCCAACTGCTCGAGAGGCGAGCCCAATCGCGGCGAGACGGTACACGATCGGTCGGGAGTCGTGCCAGCTCGCCGCCGATCTCCTCGAGCGTCAGGCCGATCCGCTGCGCGAAGACGATGAACGCGATCCGCCGCGCGACCGAGCGGCCGTAGCGACGGTGGCTGGCCCCGGTCCGCTCGGACGTGATCAGGCCGCGCTCCTCGTAGTACCGCAGCGCCGACGGTGCCACGCCCGTCCGCTCGGAGAGGGCGCCGATCGTCAGCAGCTCGTGCATCGGGCCAGCAGATCACGTGACCCGGGATATTTCAAGTGCGCTTGAGTTTTCCGCGGCGCGGGGCGCGTCGCTACGCGCCGGCGTCGTAGACGGTCTGCGACAGCACGGAGACGCGTTCCAGCTCGGAGACCGTTCCGTCGGCCACGGCGGCCGCGATCTGCTCCGGGGCGTGCAGTGCGCCGTCGTACACCACGACGATCGACTCGTCACCGATGTCGAGGAAGGTCGACTCGCCGAACGGCGTGTAGCGGGTCGCACCGATCCCGATCAGCACGTGGCTCGGGCGTCCCGCGTCGAGCAGCAGCCGCCCGACCGGTTCCAGCGGCGTCTCGTCCGAGCCGGTCTGGTTCCGCAGCCGCTCGACGATCCAGTCCAGCAGGGTGCGGCCGTAGTACGAGTAGCCGGGCAGCGGGCTGTCCTCGCCGTAGGCGTCGACCCGGTCGCCGCGCCGCAGGAAGCTGGCCAGCCGGAAGTCGGCCGTGGCGCCGTCGGCGTCGAGCTCGGTGAGGGGAAGCAGCTGGCCGGCGAGGCCCTTGCTGTCGGGACCCCAGTTCTTCTTCTCGCTGATCTTGCGCGCGCCCGGACGGCGGATCGAGCAGTCGTTGAACGCGCCGAAGGCCTCGGGAGCGAGCGAGACCACGCCGTCGTCGTCGTAGCCGACCGCGCAGATCACGCCGACCTCGGGCTCGATCTGCAGGTTCAGCGGCTCGTCGGAGAGCGGCTTGGCGATCCGGTCGTGCGACAGCGGGAAGGTCCCGAGGAACGTCGATCCGCCCGGCACGTAGAACGGGAAGATCCCCTTCGGCGCCTCGGGGGCGGCATCGACGGCGACGAAGTCGCCCGCCTCCCCGGCCTGCTCCAGGTGGCCGGCGAAGTTGCCGGCCACCCCGAAGCCGAAGAGCGTGTCGAGCTGGTGCGTCCCGGTCGTCGTCACGGCGAGCCACGATACCCGGCGCCGGGGCGTCGCCCGCCGATGCCCGCGCGGCGGCCGGTCTGTGGGTGAGCGCGGGCCCGCGCCCTCAGTGCGCGACCGCCGGGGCGGCGTCCGGGTCGACCTGGACCTGCGCGCCCGGGCGGAGCAGCAAGCCGCAGATCACGGCGCCGACGAAGAGGATCCCGGCGGCCCACCAGAACGCCACCGAGTAGCCGTGGACCGCGGCTTCAGCCTGGATCTGCAGCGGGTTCATGCCCGCCTCCGGAACGAAGTTGGAGGCAGCCGTCGCGAACAGCGTCGAGAGCAGCGCGATCCCGATCGATCCGCCGACCTGCTGGGTGGTGTTGACCATCGCCGAGGCGACTCCGGCGTCGTGCGGCTGGACGCCGAGGGTGGCGGTGGCGAAGCTGGTGGCGAAGACCAAGCCGAGCCCGACGCCGAGCACCATCAGCCCCGGGAGCACGCCGCTGACGAACGACGAGTCGACGTGCAGCTGGGTGAACAGCGCCATCCCGGTCGCGGCGAGCAGCATGCCGACCGCGATCAGCGGCCGCGGGCCGAACCGCGGGAGCAGTCGCGCGGTCGCGAGGGTTGCGGTGCCCATGATCGCGAAGTTCATCGGCAGGAACGCCAGGCCGGTCTGAACCGGCGAGAAGTCGAGCGTCCGCTGGAGGTAGAAGGTCAGGAAGAGGAACGCCCCGAACATCCCGACGCCGACGATCCCGATCGCCAGGTACGCGCCGCCGCGATTGCGGTCGAGCACGACGCGCATCGGCAGCAGGGGCTCCGCGACCCGCCGCTGGATCGCGACGAAGGTCGCCAGCAGGACCACCGACACGACCAGCATCACCACTGTGAGCGAATCGCCCCAGCCGTTGGTCTCGGCGTTCGACACCCCGTAGACCAGGGCGAACAGGCCGGCCGACACCGTCACCGTGCCCGGCAGGTCGAGCGGCGGACGGCCACCCTCGCGCTGCTGCCGGTCGTGCATGTAGACCAAGCCACCGATCGCCGCGGGGATCGCGAACGCCAGGTTGACGTAGAGGCACCAGCGCCACGAGAGGTACTCGGTCAGCACGCCGCCGAGCAGCAGGCCGACGCCGGCCCCGGCCCCAGCGATCGCCCCGTAGACCCCGAACGCCTTGCCGCGTTCCGACGGGTCGGTGAACGTCGTGGAGAGGATCGACAGTGCGGCCGGGGCAAGCAGCGCGCCGAACACGCCCTGCAGCGCCCGCGCCGCGACGAGCACCCCGAAGCTGCTCGCGGCCCCGCCCAGCGCCGAGGCGACTGCGAAGCCGATCAGGCCGACGACGAACACCCGCTTCCGGCCGAACAGGTCGCCGATCCGTCCGCCGAGCAGGAGTAGCGACCCGAAGGCGAGCGCATAGGCGGTGATCACCCACTGGCGGTTGTCGTCGGAGAACCCGAGTGCGTCCTGGGCCGACGGCAGCGCGATGTTGACGATCGTGGCGTCGAGCACCACCATCAGCTGCGCGATGCCGACCAGCGCCAGGATGATCCAGCGGTGCGCGTGATGGGGGCCTTGGGGGACGGAGGTCGCGGGTGCGGACATCTTGTTCCTTTCGCGGGCCGGCGCGCCGGTGCGGCAGCCGGCACAAGCGAGCGAACACTACCTTTGCGGCGGACACGCTCGTGTGAGATCAGCACGCTGCGCGACGTCGCCGCGGTGTCCGATTTCCGCCAGCGAACGCCCGCCCGACCTGCCACGGTGTGGGAGTGGAGTTCGACCCCGAGCGGATCTGGAACGCGCTGCGAACGAGCGACCCGCGATTCGACGGGGCGGTCTTCTGCGGGATCACGTCGACCCGGATCTACTGCCGTCCGAGCTGTCCGGCTCGGACGCCGAAGCGCGAGAACGTCCGGTTCTTCCCGACCGCCGCGGCGGCTCAGGCCGGCGGCTTCCGGGCCTGCAAACGCTGCCGGCCGGACGCGACGCCCGGGTCCCCGGAGTGGGATGCGCGCGCCGACATGGTCGGGCGTGCGATGCGGTTGATCGCGGACGGGACGGTCGACCGCGAGGGCGTTCCGGGCCTGGCGCAGCGTCTGGGATACAGCGAGCGTCACGTCCACCGGCAGCTGCGGTCCGCGGTTGGCGCCGGGCCGCTGGAGCTGGCGCGGGCCCAGCGCGCGCGAACCGCCCGGCTGCTCGCCGAGTCGACCGATCTGCCGCTGACCGCGGTCGCGTTCGCTGCCGGGTTCTCGAGCGTCCGCCAGTTCAACGCGACCGTCCAGGAGATCTATGCGACGACTCCCGGCGTGCTGCGGGCGCGACGAGCCGGCGGCGCGTTCGCGAACCGCTCCGGGGTCCCCGGAGCGCTGGCGC
>JBQGEK010000044.1:0-7617 GCA_052039575.1 Patulibacter sp.
CGGTCGCGACCGCCTGGACGATCCGCTCGGCGGCGGCCTCGTCACGCGCCTCGCGCCAGTGCAGCGCCTGGATCGGACCCTTGTCCTCGACCCAGACCCCGACCTCGGAGGCATCCGGGTGGCGGTCGAGCTCGCCGACAGCGAACGCCCGCACGCGGGGGTGCCAGGCGGCCGCCTCGGCCAGCGTCGCCGGGGCGTCGCTCCCGGGCATCAGCGACTCCAGGCCGTGGTTGCCGAGGTAGACGAGCCGGTCGAGCCCGACGATCCGCCGAGCCTCGATCGCCTGGCGGCCGCTGACGCACGCCACCAGCGCGAACCGCTCGACCAGCCGCGACAGGGTCGCGCGGGTCTCGTCCGGGACACGCGCCTCGGACGCGTGTGGGGTGATGGGCGCGAGCGTTCCGTCGATGTCCAGGAGCACCGCCGATCGCTCCGGCGACCGGCGCAGGACCGCGACGAGCTCCGCCAAGCGATCGTCGATCACCCGACCAAGTGTGCCAACAAGGGCCAAGCTGATGCGTCTCTCGCTTCCCTGGGTGGCGTCACCCGCATCAGCTTGCCGTGCCGGCCCGTCCGCGTAGGATTCCGCCGCGTGGATCGCCGTCAGCTGCTCGTGACCGCCGTGATCGGCACCATCGCCGGCCTGTTCAGCGGGCTCTTCGGTGTCGGTGGCGGCGTCGTGATGGTCCCGCTGCTGATCCTCTGGCTCGGCTTCGGCGAGCGCCAGGCGACAGCGACCTCGCTCGCCGCGATCGTGATCATCGCCACCGCCGCGACGATCACCCACGGCGGCTACGGCACCCTGCACCTGGTCGAGGGACTGGTGGTCGGCGTCCCGGCGATCGCCGGCGTGCTGGCCGGCACCGCGTTCCAGCAGCGGATCCCGGCCCGCCAGGTCTCGCTGCTGTTCGCGATCCTGCTGGTCGCCGTGGCGATCTCGATGGCGATCGGCACCGGCGAAGCGGAGCCGACCGGGGAGCTCTCGCGCAGCGTCGAGAAGATCCTGCTGGCCGGCCTGTTCGGCCTCGCCGCGGGGTTCATCTCGGGCCTGCTCGGCGTCGGCGGCGGCACGCTGTTCGTGCCGGGCCTGGTCTACGTGCTTGGGCTGGCCCAGGTCGAGGCCGAGGCGACGTCGCTGTTGGCGATCATCCCGGTTTCGCTAGTCGGCGCATGGCGCCAGCACCGCTACGGCAACCTCGACCTGCGCAAGGCGGTCACGATGGGCTCGCTGGCGATCCCCGGCGCGCTCGTCGGCGTGGTCCTGGCCAACGCGCTGCCGGGCCGCGTGCTGCAGATCGGCTTCGCCGCGCTGCTGCTGTTCGTCGCGCAGAACCTGGCGCGGCGCGCGTTCAAGACGCGCGGCTAGAACCGTGCGACGGGAGCACGCGCTGACCTGATCAGCCGTTGCCCATGCCGTGCTCGAGCGACTGCTTGATCGTCGCGTCCACGGTGTTCAGCCGGTAGAGCGCCGCGGCCTCGGCGGTGCGGAACTTCCCCCCGGCGCGGTCGGCGCCGTGGTGGGTCAGCACGCAGTGCGCCAGGTGCGACCAGCGTTGCTCGTCGAGCCCCGCCCGCTTGGCGGGCTCGGCGAGGATCCGCAGTCCGAGCTCGATGTGGCCCAGCAGCTCCCCGACCTCGGTCCGGCCGAACTCGGCCCCGTAGCTGAACTCGCGGGTCCGGCCCAGATCATGGACCAGGCACGCCGTCAGCAGCAGGTCGCGGTTGAGGCCGGGGTGGTGCACGCATGCCTCCTGGGCGAGTGCCGCGACCGCGACGGTGTGCTCGAGCAACCCTCCGAGGTACGCGTGGTGGCCACCGATCGAGCAGGGGGCCAGACGCCACGACCGTCGCAGCGACTCGTCGGCGACCAGGATCCGCAGCAGGCCGCCGAACTTGGGGTCTCCGACCTCGTCCGCAAGCCCCTCGAGGAACCCGTCGAGCTCGTCGAGGTCGCGGTAGGCGCTCGGCAGGAAGCGCGCCGGGTCGACCGTGGTCGGATCGACGGCGCGGACGACGGTCAGCTCCGCCACCAGATCGTCGCGGTAGCGGTCGACCGTGCCCGCGACCTGCACGACGTCGCCGCGCTGGAACGCGCCCTCGAGCCGGTCGACGTCCTTGAAGATCCGTGCGGGCAGGCTGCCCGACCGATCGCGCAGCTCGACGGCCAGGTAGGGACCGGAGCGACCGGCGACCCGGTCCTTGCGCACGCAGGCGAAGATCCCCGCCACGCGGTCGCCGGCGCCGAGCGCGGCGATCGTGATGTCGGGGGCGGTTGGCACGGGACCCATCTTGTACCGTGAATCGGATGATTCCCCTTCGCTGGGACGAACAGCCGGTCGGGTTGCGCAACCCGGCGATGGTGTGCGCGTTCACCGGTTGGACCGACGCGGGGGACTCGGCCAGCTCCGCGGTCGGCGTGCTGGCGCGCCGGCTCGAATCCGACCTGTTCGCCACCGTCGATCCCGAGCTGCTCTACGCCGTGCAGCCGTACCGGCCGCAGATCACCATCAGCGACGGCGTCGCGTCGGACCTGACCTGGCCGACGGTCGAGCTGCGGGTGGCGGTGATTCCGACCGCGTCGCGAGACCTGCTGCTGGTTTCCGGTCCCGAGCCGACGATGCGCTGGAAGTCGCTCAGCGAGACCCTGGTCGAGACCGCGCAAAACCTCGGCGCGACATTGATGATCACGCTCGGCGGGCTGCTCTCGGACGTGCCGCACACGCGTCCCGTGCCGATCACGGGGATCGCGACCGACACCACGCTGATCGAATCGATCGGCGCGATGCTGCCCGACTACGAGGGCCCGACCGGGCTGACCGGCGTGATCCACTACGAGGCGCAGCGCAAGGGCCTCGACGCCGTCACGCTGCTGGCCCACGTCCCGCACTACGTCGCGGGGATCCCCAGCCCGAAGGCCACGCTGGCGCTGGTCGAGGCGGTCGAGACGCTGACCGCGGTTCCGGTCCCGACGACGAGGCTGCGGGCTGCCTCGGAGCGCTACGAGCAGCAGGTCTCCGAAGCGATCAGCCGCGACCCGGAGCGGCGCGAGATGCTCGAACGGCTGGAGCAGATGGCCGACCTGCGCGACGTCGTCGGCGACGACGAGAGCGACGAGTTCGGCGAGATCGCCGACGCCCAGATCCAGCTCAACCTCGGCGAGCTGCCGACCGGCGACGTGATCGCCGACGACTTCCTCGAGTTCCTGCGCGAGGCGGAGGAACAGGCTGCCGCCGACGAGATCGACGGGGACGCGGAAGACGTCGACGAGGACGACGAGGGTCGCTGACCGGCTCGCCGCAGTCTGACCGGCTCGCCGCAGTGGAGCCGCCGGGCCGTCGCTACGTCTCCGCCGCCGGGCAGGTCAGCTGGTAGTCGCAGATCGCGCAGGTCTCGTACGACGGCGTCGGTTCGAAGTCCTGGGCCAGGATCGCCGCGCCGATCCGGTCGACGACCTCGGTGATCTTCGCCCGCTCCTCGCCCTCCGCGTCGAGCGG
This sequence comes from Patulibacter sp., assembly GCA_052039575.1. Lineage (GTDB taxonomy): Bacteria > Actinomycetota > Thermoleophilia > Solirubrobacterales > Solirubrobacteraceae > Patulibacter. The sequence continues at coordinate 3,495 of JBQGEK010000044.1, forward strand.
GGTCTTCACGTCGTCGAGGATGTAGTGGTAGCTCTGCCGCGGGACCTCGATGCCCCACGCGTCGACCGCCGCGACGGCGTAGAGCTGCAGCTGGACGTCCTCGCGCAGCTGCTCGGGCGTCCGCGGGCGCCCGGTCTTGTAGTCGACCAGCTCGTAGGCGCCGTCGGGGTGCCGATCGACCCGGTCGACCCGGCCGCGCAGCGTGTGCGACCCGAGGCGGAACTCGAAGCCGCGCTCCAGCCAGACGACCTGCGTCGATTCCGCCGCGGTGCGCGCGTGGTACCGCGCCATCGCGTCCTCGGCTCGAGCCCACAGCCGCGCCTCGTCGGCCTCACCGGCCAGTCCCGAGCGGCGCCAGCTCGCCTGGAGCAGCTCCTGCAGCTCCTGCAGCTCGGTCCCACCGCGGCCGTGGTACCGCTCCAGGACCTGGTGGACGACGATCCCGAACCGCTGCGCCACCGTCTGCCGCTGCGGGATCCGCAGCACGCGGTTGAACTTGTAGCGCAGCGGACACGACCCGTAGGCGAACAGGTCCCCGGCCGACATCACGACGCCGTCGCCGCGCAGCGGCAGGAACGGCTCCAACGACGGCTCGCCGCGCCCGGCAGCGGCCCGCTCGGCGGTGCGCTTGGCGCCGGCGAGGACCTCCTCGTCGAGCGGACTCGAGAGCAGGACCTCCTTCTGCTGCGCCGTCGCCGCCTGGAGGATCGCCGCGTCGATCGACGGCATCGCGTCGGCGACCTCCTGGCCGTCGGGGCGGTTGATCAGCGCCGCGACCTTCATCAGCTCCAGGTACCGGGTGACCCCGTGGGCGACGTCCAGATCGGTGTCCATCCGCAGATCGCCGAGCCGCGCGCCAATCGTCGCGACGTCACGCAGCAGCTGGTCGCGGAGCGTGCGGAAGGTGGCGTGCAGCGCGTCGTCGGGACCGAACAGCTGCTCGTCGTGGTCCTCCCACTCCGCGCCAACCGCTCGACGGGCGTCGTCGACCAGCGGCGACGGCTCGCGCGCCGCGCCGCTCGTGGCGCGCGAGGGGAACGCCAGCACCACGCTCTCCCGGGCCCGCGTGATCGCCACGTGCAGGGCGCGGCGCGCCTCGTCGATCGCGATGCCCGTGGGATCGACCGTGGCGACGCCGTCGTCGCCGAGCAGCTCCGTCGGCAGCGGGTCGACCAGCCGACGCCCGGCGACGGCGGTGCCGGAGGTGATCCGGCTGGCCTGCAGGCCGAGGATCAGCACGTGATCGAGCTCGAGCTCGGATGCGGTCTCGAGCGGCAGCACGCGGACCACGCCGAGCTCACCGCCGTCCGGATCGAGCGTCGGCCCGGCGTCCGGACCGGCCCCTCCCGGAGCGAACGGCACCGCCTCGACCTTGCCGTCCGGGCTGCCGCCCGCCTCGGCCAGCGTGACCATCCACCGCGCGAAGTCGCGGGCAGTCGCCTGCGGCGCGATCTGCACGTAGCGCTCGGCGAGCTGACCGACGCGCGCCAGGTCGCGCAGCCGTTCGACCACGTCGCCGCTGGCGGCGAACAGCTGCTGTCGGCGGAGCCCCAGGTGCTCGATCAGCCGGTGGACGAACTGGTCCGGCGGGGTCACGTCGAGCGCGCGGGTCGCCGAGCGGTAGAGCCGCAGGAACGCCGCCACCCGGTCGCGGGCCTCCGGGGCCATCTGGGGCGACTCCATCGACGACCCGAGCGCGCCGACCAGGTCCATCCGCCGCCGCCGGGCCAGCTGGAGGCAGCGCGCCAGATCCGCGGGGCGCAGCTCGACCGGCGGCCGGGCGAGCGCGCGACTGACCGCCGGGGCGTCCGACGGATCGATCAGCAGCCGCAACCAGGCGAGCACGTCGCGGACCTCCATCCGCTCCAGGAACGCTCCGGCGCCCCCGAGCCGGCACGGCACCGCGCGCTCCTCGAGCGCGGCGACGATCGGTCCGGCCTCGCGCTGGACCGACCCGACGAGCACGGCGATCCGCTCCGGACGCGCGCCGTCCCGGACCAGCCGCTCGACCTCGTTCGCCGCCGCCTGCGCCTGCGCCCGATCGGTGGTCGCGCGCCAGAACCGAACCTGTCCGCCGGTCGGCGCGTGCCAGCGGTGGGGCAGCCGGTCGACGACCGGCTCGACGACCGCCTCGGCCGCCCGCATCACCTGCTCGGGCGAGCGCCACGAGCGCTCCAGCTCGACGGTCTCGAGCGTCGCGTGGGAGGCCTCCAGACTGCGCAGGTTGCGGCTGCCGGCGGCGCGCACGCGACGGATCGCCTGGTCGTCGTCCCCGGCGACGGTCAGCTGGACCCCGGTCGCGACCAGCCCGTCGAGCACGCGCATGCCGGCGGTCGGCAGGTCTTGGACGTCGTCGACCAGCAGGTGCTGAAACTGGCCGGCGATCCGCTGAACCGTGGTCGGTCGCTCGCCGGGCCCGTCCGCATCGCCGGGTCGCACCCCGCCGAGGACGGCGGCGAGCCGCAACATCAGGTCGCCGTGGTCGATCAGCCCGCGCTCGCGCAGGACCCGGTCGTGGAGCCGCATCAACGCGGCGAACTCGCGCTCGCGCACGGCGCGGGGGTCGCTGTCGGGCAGTCCGTCGGCCCACGCGGCGAGGGTCGCCGCGTCGACCAGCGATTCCTTCAGCCGGTCGATTCGCGCGACGGTGCCGGCGAGCAGCGCGACGTGGCCCCGACCGCCCGAGCCGCCATCGTGGTGGCGCAGCGCGAGCTCCTCGCGGTGCTCGAGCAGCAGCGCCACCCGCTCGGTGCGGGTCGCCGGGACCACGAACGGGTCGACGCCCGCGTCGCCCGCGACGTCGCGGACCAGCCGGTGGCAGAGGTCGGCGAGCGTGGTCACCACCACGTCCACGGCCGGCGGGCCGAGCCGCGCCTCGAGCCGCTGCCGCGTGCGAGCCGCGCCGGCCGGGTTGGCGACCAGGATCCCGATCCGCGACGGGTCGACGCCGGCTGCCGTCGCCAGCCAGGCGGCGCGGGCGGCGAGCGTCTCGCTCTTGCCGGTTCCGGCGGAGCCGACGATCAGCAGCGGCGGCGTGGGCGGCCCGTCGTCGCCACTCGCCGACGGGCGTGCTCCGTCGGGCCCGCCGTTGGTGGCGGCCCGGACCTGCACGCCAGAGAGGCCGTCGAGAGGATCCAGCACTAGGGGACTAGTCTAGGTGGCAGATGCCGTTGTCACCGCTGCCCGAGCCCGCGACCTGGATCGAAGCGTTCAATCGGGCCACGGACGAGGTGCGCGCCTACCTCGCGACGATCACGACGATCGACGATCGGCTGCGCGAGACCGGCGACCGGGGCGAAGGCGGGGACCGCACGCTCGCGCTCGATGCCGGTGCCGAGGACCTGATCTTCGCCGAGCTCGATCGGCTGTACGACGATGGCGCGCGGTTCACCGCCTTGTCCGAGGAGCGCGGCTCGGTCGACTACGGATCGCGTGACGTGCTGCTGGTGATCGACCCGATCGACGGGTCGATGAACGCCAAGCGCGGGATGCCGTCGCACGCGGTGTCGATCGCGGTGGCGACGGGGCCGAACGTCGTCGAAGACGGCACGATGGCCGACGTGGTCTGCGGCCTGGTCGCCGACCTCGGCGTCGACGAGCGCTGGACCGCGATCCGCGGCGAGGGTGCGTTGCTCGACGGGAAGCCGTTCGGTGCCCCCGCCGAGGAGCGGCTGACGTCGGAGGGCCTGCTCGAGCTGGTCGCGATCGAATCGGCGCACCCGCGGCACGTGATGGCGTCGGGGGACGCGCTGCGCGAGCACGTGCACCGGCTGCGGGCGACGGGTGCGATCGCGATCGCGCTCTGCCAGGTGGCCGCCGGGCGTGTCGACGGGATGGCGTCGCTCTGGCGCTGCCGCGCCGTCGACGCCGCCGCCGGGCAGCTGATCGTCCGCGAGTCCGGGGGCGTGGTCTGCTTCGGCAACCTCGACGACCCGCTCGACTCCCCGCTCGACCTCGTTCCCCGCGAGCCGGTCGTCGCCGCCCGGACCGCCGCCGGCTTGGCGCGCGTCGCGCGCCTGCCGCACGCCTAGGGACCTTCGTCGCGGGTCGGACGCTGCATGGCCCGCCGTGCAGCGGAAATCTGTGCCCCGGAGCGCGGATGCCGCGCCTCGCGCTGCGCGGC
>JBQGEK010000045.1:0-6327 GCA_052039575.1 Patulibacter sp.
CTGGGCGACGCCGTTGGCGTAGTCGGTCTGGAACCCGAGCAGCGCGTAGGGAATGCCGGCCTCGCCGAACAGCACGGTCTCGGGGCCGGCGGTCTGACTCACCGCGGTCACGCCGACCGCGCGCAACGACCGGATCTCGGCCCGGCTGTTGAACCGCGGACCGTCGACGTGTCCGTAGCAGCCACCGTCCTGGGCGGCGAGGCCCGCGACCTGCGCTCCCTCCAGCAACGCCTGGCGCAGCGGCGCGCTGAACGGCCCGTCGAACACCCAGTGGCCGCGCCCCGGCGCCCCGGGCGTGTCGTGGAGCGTGCAGATCGTGCCGTCGGCGAACCGGTTGGTCAGGAAGTGCAGGTCGTCGAAGACCAGCAGGCTGCCGAGCTGCGCCGACGGCTCGCAGGCACCGCAGACGGTCACCCCCAGCACCGCGTCGACGCCGAGCTGCTGCAGAGCCAGCACGTTGGCGCGGTGGGTGACCTGATGCGATACGAGCTCGTGCTGCTCGCGATGGCGCGCGAGGTGGACGACCTCGACGTCGCCGATCGATCCGACCGTGACCGGCACGGTGCCGTACGCCGTCTCGACCGCCGTGGACGTCCCGCCGACGAGGCCCGGGAAGGCGTAGGTGCCGGACCCGGTGACGATCCCGATGCGCGCGCTCATGGGCGGCGATCCTACGCGACCCCCGGTCGAGAAGAAGCCGGGCGCCGACCGGAGGGCGGGAGCCGACCGGGAGTTGCCCGACGCCGCGCTCAGCTGCGCGGGCTGCGACGACCGTTACCCGAGCGGCGCGGCCGGGGCTCGCGGTCGATGCTCGAGCGCGACTCCGTGTGGCCGAGCCCCAGCACCCGCATCGCCTTCAGCCCCAAGCTCAGGCGCTCGCGTCCGTCGCTCGACGTGACGTCGAGCCCGCACAGTTCCTTGACCCGCTCCAGGCGGTAGCGCACGGTGTGGCGGTGGGTGAACAGCCGCTGAGCGGCGGCGGCCACCGAGCCGTCCGCGTCGAGGTACGCCGAGACCGTCCCGACGAGATCCGTTTCGTACTGGGCGTCGTAGGCGGCGAGCGGCTCGATCGTGTCGGCGTAGAACCGGCGGAGCTCCTCCGGGTTCTCGCTCATCGCCGAGAGCAGCAGCCGGTAGGCGCCCGTCTCCTCGAACCCGAGCACGGCCGCATCCGGGTCGCCCTCGCCGACGTTGCAGGCGAGCAGCGCCTCCTGCATCGCTCGCGGCAGATCACCGGGCTCCTCGCTCGGCCGTCCGTGGCCGACCGAGATCGCGTGTCCGGGCAGGACCGCATCCAGCTCGGAGTAGGCGGCTTCCGCGGTACGGACCGTGGTGTCGTCCGTCGCCGAGGGCACGAGCACTGCGACCTCGCAGGCGACCTCGCCGCGAGCGAGCGACCCGACCAGCGCCGCCGAGTGCACGGCCCGCGCTCCGCGCTCGACGGCCGACAGCGTCCTCGCCCGCCAGCCTTCGTCGCCCGAGACGTGCGGATGGACGCGGACGACCACCGACGCGACCGGGCCGCCGACGTCGAAGCCCAGCTCGGCGGCGCGCTCGGCAACCGCGTCGCCGTCGTCGAAGTCCCCCTCGAGCAGCGCCTTGCAGAACGCGGAAGCCTCTTCCTGACTGGCACGCGCCGGTGCCCGCACGCGCTCGACCTCGAGCGCGATCACGGACACGACCAGCGCGAGCACGCCCTCGGGCACCTCGCCGCGTCGCTGGACGATCACGCTGCCGGCGGTCTCGCCGCCGACCAACAGCGGCGTCGCCGGCAGCTCCGCGCGCTCGGCGAGCAGTCGCCGCTCCTCGTCCCGCGACCGAGCCGCCACGGCGAGCACCGCGCCGTCGCGGTCGGCGACCACTACGGCCGCGTCGAGCCCTCGCGCGACGGCACGCGCCACGGCCGGCAGACCTGAACCCTCGGCGACGACCTCCGCGATGGCGGTGAGGGACGCGTCGAGCGTCCCCGGGGTCTCCTCGGGATCCACGTGGGCAATCGTACTGGCGCAGGCCCACGCGCGATGCCTCCGCCCGTTATGACGGCGACGAGCGCTAGCTGAGGAACTTGTCGACGACGACGAGGCCGCCGTAGATCCCGCCGAGCAGGAAGCCGGCGACGACCACCGCGGCCAGGACGACTGCGGCGGTCCGCTGCCACCAGGTGGCGTAGATCCGCACCACGGGGATGAACACGAGCACGAAGACGGCGATCAGCGCCACGAGGCCGCAGACGCCGCCGACCAGCAGGGTGATCTGCTCGTTCGTCATCGCTGGGGATTCTGCCGGAGGTGGGAGACGACGAGCGCCGCGACCCCGACGGTCGCCGCTACGGCCGCGGCGAGGCCGGCCCCGGCGAACACGTCGGAGAGGTACGCGACGCGGCGCACGAGCGGTGCGAAGCAGAGCGCCACGCCGAGCGCCACCGCGACGCTGGTCAAGCCGAGACGCCCGGGGAACCCGCGGAAGAACGGGGTCAGCGCCAGGCCGACGGCGACCCAGATCACCGCTACGGCACCGACCAACGATGGGAACGTCGACGTGGTGACGGGATCCAGCGCGCCAACCGGGGGAAGTCGATCGCTCGAGGCCCGAGCGAGCCAGACCACGGCGAGCGCGCTGGCGGATGCGACGACCAGCGTCCCGGCCATCCACAGCTGCCGGCGGCGCAGCAACAGCCAGCTGGCGATCGCGACCACGATCGCGACGGCGATCGGCGACGCCAGATGCATCCCGACGCGCGCCAGGTCCTGGACCAGCGTGATGTCGACGAACCCGATCCAGCGGAGCATCCCGCGGTCGCCGGCCGTCAGACCCTCCTGGTCGATGATGTCGTGGTACCCGAAGTAGGCGAACGCGCCGACGGCGGCGATCGCGGTCAGGGTCGTGACCTCGAGACCGAGATCGCCGGGGGTGATCCGCCGCCAGACGAATCGGGCCGGGCCCGAGACCGGCCGCCAGATCGCGAGCAGCACGCGGCCGGCGCGGGTCTCCCCCGCCTGGCGCAGCCACTCGGCGGCCTGCTCGCGGTGCTCGGCCTCGCGGAACCAGTGCGAGAGCACGACGATCGTCACGACGACGACGATCACGGTGCCGAACGCGAACGCGCCCTGCTTGGCCCAGATCAGCAGCTGGTCGAGGCTCTGCCAGAAGACGTAGCCGAGGGTCACGAACAGCGCGGCCCAGAGCCCACTGCCGATCACCGAGTAGGGCACGAAACGGCGCGCGTGGACGCCGCTGGACCCGATCACGAACGGCGCGACGGCGCGGATGAAGCCGAGGAACCGGCCGATCACCACGGCCTTGCCGCCGTGCTTGTCGAAGAACGCCTCGACCTGGACCAGCCGCTCCTCGGTGATCTTGAACCGCGGCCCGTGCTTGACCAGGAAGGAGCGCCCCAGGTGACGGCCGAGGTAGAAGCTCGTGATGTCGCCCAGGAACGCCATCAGCCAGACGATGCCCAGCAGCTGGACGTAGCCGAGCGTGCCCTCGCCGGCGAGCACGCCGCCGAGGATCACGAAGGTCTCGCCGGGCGCGACCAGTCCGACGAACGCCCCGGTCTCCAGGAACGCGAGCACGCCGACGATCAGATACGCCCAGTCGCCGACCGCGTCGCCGATGTCCTCGACCCAGCGCTGCAGCGGCAGATCCTCGAACGACGGAATCTCGACGATCCCCAGTCCGAGCACCACGCCGGCGACGAACGCGAGCACCGCGAGCGGGATGCCCCACTTCGGCAGCACGTCGAAGCGGCGAGCCAGCCAGACCGCCAGTGGCGCGATCAGCACCAGGCTGAGCCACATCGGGTGCAGCTCGGCCAGGGGCAGTGGCGGGACCGCCACGGCGACGGCGGGCACGAGAGTCACGGGGCGGGCTCGGGCTCAGTCGTCATGCGGCTATCCGTGGCGCTGCGGCAGCAAGTCGACCGGTGCCGAGGCCGTCGGCACGACCACCCGCACGTCGTAACCTCCGGACCGTAGCGCGTCGGCCGCGCGTTCGGCTGCGGACGGCTCCGCGAACCATCCGATCGCCGTCGGACCGGACCCGCAGACCATCGCTCGCTCGGCCCCGGTGCCCTCGATCGCGTCGATCGTCGCGCCGAGTCCTGGTGCCAGGTCGACGGCGGCGTCCTGCAGGTCGTTGACCGCGAGTGCCGGCGGCATCTGCGGCCCGTCGGGCTCCGTGACCGCCGTCTCGATCTGGAACCGCCACGCCTCGAGCGTGGCGGCCGAGCAGGGCGAGCGCAGCTCGTCGGCCCGCCGGTAGACCGCCGGGGTCGACAGCGCCCGCTCCGAGATCACGACCACGAGCGCTCCGCGCAGCGAGCCGTCGATCCGGCGGACCTGCTCGCCCGCGCCGGTCGCCAGGGCCAGGCCGGGCTGCAGCTGGTGAGCGACGTCCGCTCCCAGGCCGGCCGCGAGCGCGTGCAGCGTGTCGTCGGACGCCAGTCCGCTGGCCGCCGCCGCCAGCCGCAGCACGGCACCGGCATCGGCCGACCCGCCGGCCATCCCGGCGGCGACCGGGATCCGCTTGGTGATCTCGACGATCAGCGGTCCGACCGCCCAGCCGGTCGCGGCACGGAAGTCGCTCAGTGCGCGCAGCGCCAGGTTGTCGCCGTCGACCCCGGCGCAGCGGATCCCGTCGCCGTGGTCGGTGCCCGCCGGCACGTCGGCGTCGCGGTCGTCCCTCGCGCGCAGCGTCACGTCGTCGACCAGCGAGACCGACTGCATCGCCGATACCAGCTCGTGACGGCCGTCGGACGGGCGCACCGGCCCGACCACCAGCGTCGCGTTGACCTTGGCCGGGGCCACGGTCGTCAGACCGCGCCGCAGCGCCGCCGCCCCGTGGTCGGTCGCCGCGAAGCTCACACGGCCGCCTTCCACACGTCCACGGCGGCGACCGTCGCGTCGTCGCCCTCGGCGACGGCCGTCTCCCGAACCAGGTCGACGAAGCTCAGCGCCGGGACCCGCTCAGCCCGCACGTCGAGCGGCAGGTCGAGCGTCTCGAGCGCGTTGCGGACCGCGTCGCGGCGACTCTTCGGCGCTCCCGGCGCGAGCGAGACCGAGCGCGCGAGCGCCTTGCGGCGGTGCAGGAACGCGTCGTTGACGAACGACCGGACGGCGTTCGGGGCCGGCGGACGCACGCGGCGCAGGCCGACCAGCACGCTGTCGACGTTCGGCACCGGCGAGAAGACCTTGCGCGACACCGCCCGCAGCACGCGGACGTCGCACGACAGTTGGGCCAGTGCCGACGGCGCTCCGTAGGCCTTGGTGCCGGGCGCGGCGGCGAACCGCTCGCCGACCTCGCGCTGGACCATCGCGACCCAGCGGTCGACCTGCGGCAGGCCGACCACCGACTGCAGGATCACCGTCGCGCCGACCGAGTACGGCAGATTGGAGACCATCACCGTCGGGGCCGGGTCGAGCGTGGTCAGATCGAACTTGACCGCGTCACCCATGTGGATCTGCACCCGCTGATCCCGCCCGGGCTGGTCCCCGTCGATCCACGGAGCGAGCGCTTCGCGCAGCGGGTCCTCCAGTGCGCGGTCGAGCTCGATCACGTGCAGCGCGGCGATCCGCGCGGCGAGGTGCTCGCTGAGCACGCCGAGACCGCCGCCGACCTCGAGCGCCACGTCGTCCGGCCGCAGCTCGGCCAGCCGCACGATCACGTCGAGGATGTTGTCGTCGACGAGAAAGTTCTGGCCGAGATCGCGCTTGGGCCGGACCGCGTAGTCGCGCATCCGCCGGATGCTCGACTGCCCCAGGTCGTGCGTGGCGGCGCCGTGCGGGTCGATCTCGGTCATGCGCCCCACCCGAAGATCCGGTCGGCGTTGGCCGCGACGACGGCCTCGAGCTGCTCGTAGCTCTGCCCGCGCCGCTCGGCGACGAAGCGGGCGGTCTCGGTGACGTAGGCCGGTTCGTTGCGCTCGCGCCGCCGCGACTGCGGGGTCAGGTACGGCGCGTCGGTCTCGACCAGGATCCGGTCGTCGGGCACCTCGGCTGCGGCGGCGGCCAGGTCCGCGTTCTTCGGGTAGGTCACGTTGCCGGCGAACGAGATCATCCATCCCGCGGCGAGGCACTCCTGCAGCCGGTCCGGCATCGAGAAGCAGTGGACGATCACCGTCAGGTCAGCGGCGTGTCGCTGCAGCGTGGCGATCGTGTCGTCCTCGGCGGCACGGGTGTGGATCACCACCGGCTTGGCGACCTCGCGGGCGATCTGCAGCTGGTCGAGGAACGCGGCGCGCTGGGCGTCGGGGCGCGCGCTGTCGCGGTAGTAATCCAAACCGGTCTCACCGATCGCCGCACATCGGGGGTGCTGCGCGAGCTCGCG
>JBQGEK010000046.1:0-5319 GCA_052039575.1 Patulibacter sp.
TCAGCTGATTCCGAGAGCTTCCCCACCTCCCCGGCAGCCGTCGCCGCCGCGCGCTTCGACCGCGACGGCATGACGGCGTACAACCTGGCCCTGCGCCTGACCGGTAGTCCGGGAGCCGCGTGGTACGCCACGATCGCCGCCTTCTCGGCCGTCGCCGAGCGCGTACCGGCCGACGCCGCGCCCGGAGTCGACGACCAGGATCTGGTCCTGATGTCCTGTTGGCACGCCCGCCAGCTGCTGGCTCAGGTCGCGTCCGACCCCACGTACGCCGAGCAGCTGCGGGCTCACGACGCGGCCACCCGGGCCGGCCAGGCCCCCGATCCTCCGGTCGCCGGGGCGAACGCCGCGCTGCCGATCGACCAGCGCGAGCTGCTGGCGATGAACGGCCTCGGCGGGCTCGACCACGCGACGCTGGCGGGCGTGCTGCACGCCGACCCCGGCCTGCTCGCGGTGATGATCGCCGAGGCCCGGCTGCAGCTCCACGATCTGCTGCACGGCAGCGACCTGACGTCGCGTGTCGGCACGGCCGGCGAGGACCGCCAGGCGATCGCCCTGGCGGCGCTGCGCCAGGACGGGCAGCTGGCCGGTCCCGACGCCCAGACGACGCTGCTCGACTGGATCGCAGCCGACCCGACGCACGACGAGATCGTGCAGGCGCTGGAGTCCGCGGGCCACGACTACCGTTCGTGGCCGCTCTCGGCGGCCCCCGACGGACTGCGCGACGCCGCCGTCGCGGCCGCGGTGGCGGTCCCCAACCCGGCGCCGCTGCTCGGGCTGGCGCCGCAGGCCCCGGTCGAGCAGATGCCGGCCGGCGAGCACGACCGGCCGATCGAACCGTCGTCCGCGCCCGACGCCGAGGCCGCCGATCCCGGTGCGACGGTCGAGTGGTCGCCGAGCGACATCGCCGCGCTCGGGCTCGAAGGCGCGCCCGTCCGTCCGGCGCCGCGCCCGGCCGCTCCGGTCGCGATCGAGGACGAGCCGATCGGCGACTGGCCCGCCGAGGACGACGAGTACGACGCCCCACGCGACGAGCGGGGCAGCCGCGAGCGCGCCCCGCGCTGGCACATCGCGCTGGTCGGCGTGCTGCTGATCGCGGTGATCGTGGTCCTGGTCCTGACCTTCACCAGCTCCGACGAGCCGACGCAGCCCGTCACCCCGAGCTCGACGACCACCGAGCGGTCCGCCGCGCCCGCCGACGCCCCGGGCGTCCCCGCGCGGGCCGCCGGCGTCAGGGTCACCATCACGTGAGCGATCCGGCGTTCCGATCGTTCGCCGCGCCGGACGCCGAGAGCCCGGCGGCCGACGTGCTCGACGCGATCGTCGCCGATGCGGCTCCGGGGGCCGGCGGACCCGGCTCGACCCGTCCGCGGACGATCGGCGTGATGGTCGCCAGCGTCGACGGCCACGCCACGGTCGAGGGCCGCTCGGGCGGCCTCGGCAGCCCCGCCGACCGGGCGATCTTCCGCGGCCTCCGCGAGCGCGCCGACGCGTTGCTCGTCGGGCCGACCACGCTCAACCGCGAGCGCTACTCGACGACGCTCGACCCCGACCAGCGCGCGGCGCGGATCGCGATCGGGCGGACGCCCGAGCCGCTGCTGGTCACCGTTTCGCGGTCGCTCTCGATCGAGCGCGACCTGCCGCTGTTCCACGAACCGGTGCTGCGGGTCGTCGTCTACACCGAATCTGATGCCGCCACCGACTGGGATCCCGCGCGGGTCGACGTCGTGCGACTCCCGGAGGCCACGCCGGCCGCGGCGCTCGACGACCTGCACCGGCGGGACGTCGGGCTCGTCAACTGCGAAGGCGGTCCGACCCTGCTCGCCGGACTGATCCGCGACGGCCTGCTCGACGAGCTCGTGCTGACCGTGTCCCCGCTGCTCGTCGGCAGCGACCCCACGCTCGGCACCCTGTTGCCGATCGTCCACGGCAGCGTGGGGGATCAGCCTCGCCAGCTCGCGCTGCGCGGGGTCTGGCGCAGCGACGACATGCTGTTCCTGCACTACCACCTCGGGAGCCCCGCGTGAGCAACGAACTCGTCCTGCGCCTTCGCGACCAGACCCTCACGCTGAAGGCCGGTCGCCCGGCGCTGATGGGCATCGTCAACTGCACGCCCGACTCGTTCAGCGACAGCGTGCGGCTCGCGAGCGTCGACGAACGCGTCGCCCACGGGATCCGACTGTCGGAGGCGGGGGCGACGATCATCGATGTCGGCGGGGAGTCCGGGACGGTTCACACGCCGGTGGTCAGCCCGCGCGAGGAGATATCGCGGGTCGTGCCGGTCGTCCGCAAGCTCGTCGACCACGGGCTGCTGGTCTCCGTCGACACCTGGAAGCCCGAGGTCGCCGAGGCGGTGCTCGACGCGGGAGCGCACCTGATCAACGACGTCAGCGGGCTCTACCACGCCCGTCTGGCCAGCGTCGTCGCCGCCCGCGGAGCGGGCATCGTGCTGATGCACACCCGCGCCGAGCCGAAGACCGAGCACTTCCCCGACTACGGCGGACGGGTCGTCAATGACGTCCGCAACGTGCTGGGCAGCCTTCGCGAGCGGGCGTTGCAGGCGGGGGTCCGCGCCGACTCGATCGTGCTCGACCCGGGGCCGGACTTCGCCAAGATGCCGGCCGAGACGGTCGACGTGATGCGTGACCTGCCGAACCTGGCCGTTCACGGGCATCCGCTGCTGCTTGCGGTCTCGCGCAAGTACTTCGTCGGCACGATCATCAACCGCGAGCCGGACCAGCGGCTGGCCGGCACGCTCGCCGCGCTCGGCTGGGCCGCCGAGCGCGCCAAGTACTCGATCGCGCGGATGCACGACGTCGCCGAGGCGGCCGACTACCTGAAGGTCCGGGCGGTGCTCGACGGTCGCGAGCCGATGCCCGAGTTCGACCGCGACTCGTACGAGGACGTCCGTCTGCAGTGGCTGCACGACGACGATGACGACGACCAGGACGGCGACGGCGGAGGCTCTCGCGAGCCCGCGGTACGCTAGGAATGCGCGGCCGTTCCGGGTCGTGCTCCGCCTGCGGCGCGCTCGGCGCCGCCTGACTACCACCCCGGCTAGGGAGCCCCACGCATGAAGCTGTTCATCGACACCGGATCGGTCGCCGAGGTCGAGGAGATCGCCCGCTGGGGCGTGCTCGCCGGCGCCACGACGAACCCGTCGCTGCTCGCCAAGGAGGACGGCGAACCGGGTGAGATCATCCGCCGGATCGCCGAGCTGGTCGACGGTCCGACGTCCGCCGAGGTCGTCAGCGACGACGCCGAGGGGATGGTCTCCGAAGGCATCGCGCTGGCCGGGATCGACCCGCGCGTCGTCGTCAAGGTGCCGTTCTCCGCGGCCGGCCTCGAGGCCACGTCGCGGCTCCACGCGCTCGGCCACAAGGTCAACATGACCCTGGTCTTCTCCGCCCCGCAGGCGATCCTCGCCGCCGAAGCCGGCGCGACCTACATCTCGTCGTTCCTCGGTCGACTCGACGACATCGGGATGGACTCGGTCGAGTCGTTGCGCGAGATCGTCGAGGCCGTCGCCGGCAACTCGACCGGCGCGCAGGTGCTCGCCGCGTCGATCCGCAACCCGATCCACGCCACCGTCTCCGCCACGCTCGGCGCCGACGTCGCGACGGTCCCGGGCAAGGTCCTGCGGCAGATGCTCAATCACCCGCTGACGACCTCGGGTATCGAGCAGTTCACGAAGGACTGGCAGACCCGCCCCGAGTTCGCCGACTGGCTGCACGGGCTGGTCGAGGCCAACCGGGTCTAGCGACGACGCGCCCGACCGTCCGGCCGCGTGGTCGACCCACGCGGCGGACGGCTTGCTGGCGCCTCCCGGAGGGCCCGTTTCCCGGCAGGTGCAGGGACGTCCCGCCGGTGCAGACGCCGTACCGCGGCGCCTCGCCCTCCGTCGGTTGTCTAGGCTATGGCCCAGTCGCCACGCGCTGCGCACAACGCGCGTGGGGCCTACCGACGCATAGAACTTCCGAAGGAGACTGCCGGATATGACGGTGTTGACGCGCGATCTGCTGACGTCCAGCCCGCTGGCTGACCTGCACGCCCTCGCGAGCGAGCTCGCGATCGACGGCTTCCGCCGCCTGCGCCGCGAGGAGCTGATCGACCTGATCAGCGAGCGCCGCTCGGGCGACGCCGACGAGCGCCCCGCCGGCCGCCGCCGCCGTCGCGGTGGCCGCGGTGACGAGGACACGGAGAGCTCGACCAACGGTGGGGGCGAGGAACGCTCGTCGCGCCGTCGTCGCCGTGGTGGTGACGAGGGGTCGTCCACCAACGGGCGGGACCGGGATCGTGGACGTGACCGCGACCGTGGCCGAGAGCGCGACGACGCGGACCAGGGCGAGACGGTGTCCGGGCCGATCGTGATCGGGCCCAGCGGCTCCGCGTTGCTGACCACCGGCGACGGCGCCGAGGTCTACGTCTCCGCCGGCCAGGTCCGCCGCTGCGAGCTCGTCGACGGCGACAAGGTCTCCGGCCCGACCCGCCCCGCCCGCAACAGCGAGCGCTACGCGTCGCTGGTCCGCGTCGAGTCGATCAACGGCCGCTCCGCCGACGAGGTCGCGCCCGGTCCGAAGTCCGAGGTCCAGACCGCCGTCCGCCCGAGCGAGCTGCTCGCGATCGAGAGCGACGACCCGACGGTCGCCGCGATCGCCTGGCTGACCCCGCTCGGCCGCGGCTCGCGCGCCGTGATCGCCGGCCCGCACGCGGCCGGCAAGAGCGAGGCGCTGCGCCGGCTCGGTGCCGCGCTGAACGGCATCGAGGACGTCGAGCTGCTGACGGTGCTCGCCGGGGTCCGCCCCGAGGAGCTCGCCGACTGGCGTGACGCCGGTCTGGCCCCCACGGTCGAGCTCGACCTCGCGGCCAGCCCCGACCAGCGCACCAAGGCGATCGACGACGCGGTCGACCAGGGCCGCCGGATCGCGGCCCGCGGCGGCAACGCGGTCGTGCTGATCGACACCCTCGACGGCCTGGCCGACGGCGTCGCCCGCCGTATCCTCTCCGCGGCGCGCAAGCTCAAGGACGGCGGGTCGCTGACGATCATCGCCACCCGCGATGCTCCGGTCGGCGGCGAGAGCACCGTCGTGCGTCTCGACTACGCGCTGACCTCGACGGGCCGCTTCCCGTCGCTCGACCTGGCGAACTCGGGCACCCTGCGCCCGGAACTGCTGGTCGGGGACGAGGGCGCCTCGGCGATTGCCGCCGCTCGCCTCGAGCTCCGGTAGCTCCGCAACACTCCTGAAACGACGAGGGCCCCGCAGTGCGGGGCCCTTTCGTCCTTCTGCTCGCTCCTGAGTCACGCAGACCGAGGAGGTCGGT
>JBQGEK010000047.1:0-1767 GCA_052039575.1 Patulibacter sp.
CGTCGCCCGAGTCCGCGGTGCACGTAGGAGTAGAACGCTCCAGCGTCGGGCACGCGCGGCGTCATCCAGGCGTAGCCGACCGAGAAGAGGACGAGGATCACGGTCGCGGCGAGCACCATCATGGGAGCGCCGATCGATCCGGACACCGACAGGATGATCGGGAAGTTCGCGGCGACGACGGTGATCGGAGCCGCCGCGGCGATGACCATGAAGACGATGCCGGGGACGCCGAGACGGCGGTTTAGGGTGGTTTCCACGAGTCGGAAGCCTAGCGGAAGACTCGGGTCAGCGCGGGCCCCGCCACTTCAGCGGGTCCTCCCCATGCGGTCGGGGAGCGAACGGATAGTCGAGCGGGGTCCCGGCGAGGTCGAACGGGGGAGCAGCGTAGGTGAGCTCACCGTACCCGCTGGACCGCGTGAGCGGCGCCTCCGGCGGGAGCGGCTGGACGAGCTCTCCATCAGGATCGCCGCCGGCTGCCGATATCTCGAACAGTTGGTCAGCCGTGGAAGCGAGGGCGAGACGCGCGTGACCCGTGGCGCTGGTCTGGGCCCGTGCCGTGAGCAGCGTCATCGTCGCCGCGAAGATGCCGTAGCCCGTGGCATGGTCGAGTGCCTGCACCGGGAGCGCGCCTGGCGTTCCGTCCGCGCCGCGGTACGCGTCGGCGATGCCGCACGCCGCCTGCACGATGCTGTCGAATCCGCGCCGATCTTGCCACGGCGTGCCCCATCCCCAGGCGTTGAACCGCACCACCGCCAACCCCGGGTAGCGCTCGCGCAGTGCGTCGAGGCTGAGCCCGAACCGGTCGAGGCTGCCGGCGCGGTAGCCGAGCAGCAGCACGTGCGCCGACGCGAGCAGCTCGTGGAACCGCGCTCGCGTCTCCGGGCGCCCGAGGTCGGCTGCGGCGGTGTACTTGCCCGGATCCCCGTCGATGTGCTGCGCCTCAAGCTCCGGGTTCGCCGGCGGGTCCACCCGGAGCACCTCCGCACCGAGCGCCGTCATGAGCCGGGACGAGATCGGCCCGGCGATCGTGCGGGTGAGGTCGAACACCCGGAGGCCGCGGAGCGGGCGGGACGCCGTGTCGTCCGGGACCCACCGGCCGTCGGGCGATCCCGCCGCTGCGCGGTCATCGAGTGCGATGTCGATCCACTGTTCCGTCGGAGTGCGGGTCGCGAGCACGCTGGACCCCCACTCCTCACGGGTGCGCACTGCAGCGCCCACAGCGCCAATGGATTGGATCCGCTGCTCGGCTTCGAGGCTCGTCAGCTCCGCGAGGGCCGCGGGCACGGCTTCGGCGCGGTCGACACCCAGCGCCTGCAGCAGGAGGCGGGCGTGATGCGGGTAGTTGCCGTGCGTGCGAACCCAGCCGTCCGCCGTCGGAAAGAAGCGCGACAGTTCGGAGAATGCGCGGATCGGTGCGCCGTCGATCCGGAGCACACCGGGGGAGTCGAACGACGCCGCGACCCGGGTTGAGCGGATCCGCTGCACCGCCGTCCGCCCGAGCAGGCGATTGAGGGAGGCGGCCGCCGCGCCGACCGAGCCAAGCGCGAGCGCCTCCACATCGAGCGCACCGCCCCACCAGTGCCGAGTTCCTTCGACGGGCAAGGGACGCAGATCGTCCAGACCCGAAGGGGCGATACGCAGCACTGGGACGGCCTCCATGGACTTCTCCTCCGCTCGCGTCGGTGGACAGCAGTGTACGCCGATGACCGGGTTTGACGGTCGGTGCGACGGGCAACAAGATAGAGAAGTGTCGAATCAACGGGTCGC
>JBQGEK010000048.1:0-3691 GCA_052039575.1 Patulibacter sp.
AGACGCTCGACCTGTTCCCGCAGCGCGGCCGCCACACGCCACCGTCCCAGGCGCGCAATGCGCACCCGACGGTCAAGCCGCTGAACCTGATGCGGTGGCTCGTGCGGCTGATTACCCCGCCCGGAGGGCTCGTCCTTGATCCGTTCTGCGGTTCCGGGTCAACCGGCGCCGCCGCGGTCTTGGAAGACCGCCAGTTCGTCGGTATCGAACGCGAGGCGCAGTACGTGCAGATCGCGCGCACGCGAATCGCCCACTGGGACCCCGACGAGTCGCGCGCTGCGTCGACGGCAGGGCGGGCCGTTGACCCTTTCGGGGCGACCCCAACCGGAGCAGAGGGATGAACTCGGCGCCGGAGCCGATCGAGGTGCGGCTGGATGAGCAGACCGTCGAGCGACTCGCGCACCGCGTCGCCGAACTGCTCACCCCCAAGCCGGCTCCAGCACAGACCGAAACGGTACCGCCGGGACGCGGAAAGCTCGTGTCAGCGGCCAAGGTCGCCGAGCTGTGGGGTGTGGACCGAGCGTGGGTCTACGCCCACGCCGAAGAACTCGGCGCATCGCGGCTGGGAACCGGCCCCAGACCCCGCCTGCGGTTTGACCTCGACAAGGTTCGCAAGCGCCTCGCGCCGCCCCAAAAGACGAGTGCCAAAGATCATCCAGAGACCGTTCGCACGGATACCGGCCGATCACGGCGAATAGTCGCCGATTCCAGCGAATTGCTTCCCTTCCGGGCCGACACAGAGCTATCGTCAAAGGACCCCAACGAGAGTCGGTCAGGCGCGCAAACCGCGCCACCGACGAGGGCGCGAAGGACGGCACGTTCGACGCGATGAGCAGCAGGTCACCACGGGCCACCGGCCCGAGACCGCCGCTTCGTCGTGTTGACCACCCATGCCGTCTTCCAGGCCCTTCCAAGAGCGAGGTGAGACACCAATGGCACCCCAGAACGGCCAAGTCCTGACCCGCATGTGGAAGTCCGGCCGCGGCTTCGCGTTGCGGTTCATCGCTTACGGCGAACGGCGCTACCTGACGCTGGGCACCGAACACGACGGGTGGACCCGCGAGAAGGCGCAGACCGAGCTGGATAACATCCTCGCCGACGTCCGCCGCGGCATCTGGATCCCCCCGGATCGCAACCGCAAGAAAGCCACCTCGCCTGTGGAAGAGCCCGCGGCGGCGGTCCGGTTTCACGAATTCGCTAGCAAGCACGTGGGAGCCCGACGGCTGGAGGTCTCCGAGCGGATGCACGAGTTCGAGACCTGGGCGCTGACCCAGCACCTCCTGCCGTACTTCGCCAGCTGGCCGGTCGCGGACTTTGACATCGAAGGGGTTGACGACTACCGCGGTTTCAAGGTCGAGCAGGCCTTCCAACGCCGCCAGGCGATCGAGAAGGGCAACCCGATGCGGGACGCCGACGGCCGAATGTTGAAGCCGTTGTCGGCCAGCTCAATCAACAAGACCATCGACGTGCTGCAGTCCGTCCTCGCCGTCGCGGTCGAACGGAAGATCCTGGACACTAACCCGGCCGCCGGGCGTCGGCGCCGCCTGAAGAAGCAGGCCAAGCGGCCCGTGCACCTGGACAACGTGCACCAGATCCAAGCGCTGCTTGATGCGGCTGCTGAGCTGGACCGCAACCCCGGTTGGCGGATCGACGATCGCCGCGCGAATGTCGCCACGCTCGTACTCGGGGGCCCCCGCGCGATGGAGCTGACCCGCGCCCTCTGGCGCGACGTGGACCTCGCTAACGGCCGGATTCAGATCGGTCGTTCCAAGACCGAGGCCGGTCTGCGCGAGATTCACCTGCTGCCGCTGCTGCGCGACGAACTCGCCGCCCACAAGGCCCGCTCGCTCCGCACCGGCCCGAACGACCTGGTCTTCCCGCACGGTCGCGGCGGGATCCGTGGCGTGGCCAACCTCCGCGAACGCGTGCTCAAGCCGGTACTCGCGCGCGCCGACGAGCTACTGGCGGCTCGCGGCCAGACCCCGCTGCCGCCTGGCGTCACACCGCACAAGTTGCGCCACACCTTCGCGTCGATCCTCGTCGCGTGCGGCGAGGACCCCACCTCGGTCATGGCCCAGCTCGGCCACACCGACCCGAAGTTCACCTTGCGCGTCTACAGCCACCTGATGCGCCGCAACCCCGCCGAACGAGCCCAGCTCAAAGCGCTCGTCTACGGCGAGACCGAATCCCCGACGTCATCCGACAACGCGCCCGCGCTGCTGCTTGCGGCATAGCGACAAACGAACGAGCTCAACCTGACCGGAGCACTCGCTGATCGGCGCAGCCCCTAGCGAGTGATCACCTCGACCGTCTCGCGAACCGTCAAACGCCGCGCGGGAGGCATCACAAATACACGAGGGCGGGGCGGGACGTCGAGTCTTAGTCGTGCGACTACTTCGTCTGAAAGCAAGCGCCGATCGAAGTTTCTATTTCGGAGATCGTGAACTTGGAGTGCACATGTATGCATTTATTGAATCAGGCACCTATGCTTCGGGCATGAATATGCTGAACCCCCCACGCAGATCGGCTCGTATAGCCGCAATCCTCGCGTTCGGGCTAGCCTGCTCCGCGGCTGTTCCGGCGGTTGCGGCAGATAACCCTGGGACCGGTGATTCCGGGTTCTTTACGTTCCGTCCCGCCGATACGGTCGGTGGAACCCAGATCAACGTCGCCTCCGGGAATGCGTTGGTCCGCACCCGGGATCTCGCGGACGGTCCGCTTACCTACCACGTTGTGGTGGATCGTGCCTATAACAGTTTGGCGCCAGACGGGTTCTCGATACTCTCGCCGCGCTGGACGTTCGACGTCGGCCCTGACACGAGGCTCACGGTGGAGCCCAATCAGGACGCGACCGTCGCCGGGCCGTCCGGGTACCGCATCCGCTTCGCACGGCAGCCGGACGGGTCGTACGTCGCGCCCGATGACTTCGACGGGACACTGGTCAAGACCGTCAGCGGATGGACCCTGACCCGCACCTCGCAGGACGACGAGTTCGGATTCGACAACAACGGCACCCTGACCTGGACCAAGGACGCGGTGCTGCGGGACTTCACGGTGCAAGGCACCAGCGCCGCCGGACGCACCGTCCTGTCGAGCTACGGCACCAACTCCGGGCGCCGCGTCAACCTCTCCTACAACGGCGACAGTCTCGTGCGGCTGATGGACGACCCGGCCTCCGGTCACCACTCCTATCGCTACACCAGCGGCCGGCTGACGGAGTACGAGAGTCCGCTGGGACAGGTCACCAGCTACGGCTACGACGGCAATGGGTTCCTCAACGAGATCGTCGAGCCGGGTGGGACGACGGTTGAGCTGGACGTCCTGTCGTCGGGGAAAATCAACGCGATCACCACGACGCTTCCGGGCGGGGTCCCACAGACCACGAGCTTCGTCTACACCCGTCGCACCTACAAGACCGACGTGACCGCCCCCGACGCGACGCGCCGAACCTACGCCTACGACGACGACTGGCGCGTCACGCGTGACTACGATCCGGACGTGGTGCCGACGGTCAGCGCTTCCGGTGAGTTGCGCGACCTCGAGGACGACTACGTCGGCCCGAACCAGACCTCCGCCCTGACCGTCTCGGCGAATCAGCCGGACGGCGCCGGTCGCCGGCGCCTCTGGGTCGAGCGCGACACCGGGACGGAGGTCGAGGGCGAAGACGGGCCGTGCACGAGCACCCCGTTTG
>JBQGEK010000049.1:0-24145 GCA_052039575.1 Patulibacter sp.
TTGTCGAACTCGTCGTACGGCTGGCGCTCGGTCTCGGCCGGCGGCACCGCAACCCCCGCAGAGGCGAGCGACTTGGTGTCGCCGTCCATCTTCAGATCCATCCGGATCTTGAACAGCTGCAGCGTCGGCAGCTGGCGGATCGACTCGGCGCCGGTCAGCTCCTGCAGCACGTCGAGCGTGCCCTGCATCCCCAGCTTCGAATCCTCCTCGACCGCCAGCGTGAACCACATGTTGAACTCGTGGTTGCGCAGGTAGTTGTGGCTGACGCCGGGGTGGGCGTTGATGATCTTCGCCGGAGCCCACGGGTTCTCGGCGTCGACCTTGGCGGCCACCAACATCGACCCGTAGCCGAACGCACGGGTGTCGTAGATCGGCGTGACCTGTCGGATGATCCGATCCTTGACCAAGCGCTCGGTGCGCTTGAGCACTTCGTCCTCGGACAGCTCCGCGGCCGTGGCGACCTCGGCGAACGGCCGTGGCACGAGCGGGAAGCCACCCTGCAGCAGGTTCAACAGCTGCTTGTCGGTGTCATCCAACGGGGCGGCCGATCCGCCCTTCCGGCTGCGGATCTTGGGGATCGCCGACTTGTCACTGGTGGCCATGGGGGCTCCTCAGGTCGATAGACCCATGGTAGGGATGCCGTGCCTCGGGAGCGGTCCCACCGGCGGACAGATGTCGCTATCCGACGGGGCTTTCGCGCCCTCTGAACGACATCCGGGCCGCCGACGGGGCGGTCAGCAGGGGACCACGGCGGCACGCCGGCCGCTGGACGCGACCAGCCGCCCGATGTCCCCCGGGTCACTCGTCACGATCCGGTCGCCGGGCTCCGCCAAGAGGACGACCGTCGCATCGATCGCGTCCGAGGTTCCCGCAACCCCGAGCAGCACCCCGGCTTCGCGGCCGCGGGCTTCGTCGATTGGACGGACATCGACGGCCCGAAGCAGCCGGGCGGCGCGTGCTTGCCGCCCCTGCCGCTCACGCCAGACCTGCCCCAATACCATCGCGTTGCTGCGCAGCTCGAACCCGTGGCGCTCAGCCACGCGGAGTCGCGCAACCATCGCACGGTCGTCACGGTCGACCGCGACGAAGGCCCCCGCATCGAGGATCAGCGCGCTCACGCCGCGATGTCCGATCGATGAAGAGCATCGACGCCGAGCTCACGTTCCGCGCGGGCGATCTCCTGCGCGGTCAGCGGACCGGACTCGGCTTCCCACTCATCCAGGAAATCAGCGAGCGCCTCCGCGCGAAGCTTGCTCGCGGCGGCCTCGGCGAGCCAGGTCGACAGCGGCTTTGCCCCGCGAGCCGCAGCACCGCGGACCGCATCGCCGAGGTCGGGATCGAAGGACACGCTCATCTTGTCGACCTTCATGGATCGATCCTACCACGGTAGGAACTACCCGAGTATTCTTCCGGTGGCCCGCCTCAACGGAGCGCGCGGGCCATGTCGAGCGCGAAGTAGGTCGCGATCACGTCGGCGCCGGCTCGGCGGATCGCCGTCAGCGATTCGGCCATCACCGCCTGCTCGTCGACGTAGCCCGCGGCGGCGCCCGCCTTGACCATCGAGTACTCGCCGCTGACCTGGTAGGCGGCGATCGGCATCCGGGTCGCATCCTTCGTCCGCCGGATCAGGTCGAGCGCCGGGCCCGCCGGCTTGACCATGATCAGGTCGGCACCCTCCTCGACGTCCGCGACGGCCTCACGGATCGCCTCCTCGCCGTTGGCGGGATCCAGCTGGTAGCTGCGGCGGTCGCCGAACGCCGGCGTCGAGCCGGCCGCCTCGCGGAACGGCCCGTAGTACGCCGACGCCAGCTTGCCGCTGTGGGCCACCAGCACCGTGTCCTCGTGGCCCGCGGTGTCGAGCGCGTCACGGATCACGCCGATCCGGCCGTCCATCATGTCCGAGGGGTAGAGCACCTCGGCGCCGGCTTCGGCCTGGGAGACCGCGGCCCGCGCCAGCAGCGCGAGCGTCGCGTCGTTGAGCACGCCACCGTGGCCGTCGAGCAGCCCGCAGTGGCCGTGGTCCGTGTACTCGCAGAGGCACAGGTCGGTCCCGACCGTGATCCCGTCGACCCGCCCTCGGATCGCTCGGCTGGCCTGCTGGACCACCCCGTCGTCCGCCCACGCCCCGCTGCCCTCGGGATCCTTGCTCAGCGGGATCCCGAACAGCATCACGCCGCCGACGCCGAGCTCCGCGGCCTCGCGCGCCAGCCCGACGGCCCCGTCGACGCTCTGGCGCGCCACCCCGGGCATCGCCTCGATCGGCTGCGGACCGTCCTGTCCCTCGCCGACGAAGATCGGCAGCACCAGCTGCGCGGGCGTGAGCAGCGTCTCGCGGACCATCGACCGGAGCGCCGGGGTCCGGCGGAGACGACGGGAGCGGGACCGCGGAAAGGCCATGGCCCCATGCTAGTCCGACGGTCCGTCGGGCCCGCCGAGCCGCCCTTTGCCGGGGCCCGGGGGACTGGTGTGCCGTTGACCCGCTGTCAGCGGGCGAACTGCACACCAGTGACGTGAAGGCGCGCGATCAGGCCGCGCGGTGCGCGGTCCGTCGCACGCCCCACCAGCCGACGACGCTCCAGACCGCCGTCAGCACCACCAGGTGGACGAGCGGCGCGACCACCGGGCCGTGCGCGAGCGCGGACGTGACCAGGTCGAGCGCGGGACGGAACGGCACGACCGCCGAGACCCCGTCGATCACCGTGCCGACCACCGACGACGTCGCACCGTCGGGCACCAGGCCGAGCACGATCACCGGCACCAGCACCAGGATCGCCAGCAGGCTCGCCGCGCGGACCTCGGGCGCGAGTGCCCCCAGCGCCACCCCGAGCGCGCCGCAGGCCACACCAGCCACGACCGTGGCCAGGAACCAGAGCGGAATCCGACCCGCGTCGAGACCGAGGAAGATCGCCAGACCCGCGCAGACGACCAGCGCGACCAGCGTCGCCAGGCCGCCGGCCAGCAGGGTCTTCGCCGTCAGCAGCGTGCGAACGGAGACCGCCGAGCGCAGCAGCCGACCGAAGGTCCGGTCCTCGCGCTCCAGCGCGACCAAGCCCGCACCGAGGAAGACCGCGACCAGCAGCAGCGACACGGCCGCGGCGACCGCGGCGGCGTAGACGTCGAGCGGCACCGCCGGACCGGTCACGCTCGACCGCTCGACCGCGATCGGATCGGCGACCGAGCGCAGCAGCGGCTGGGCCATCTCCATGTTGTTGACCGCCATCTCGGCAAACCGCTGGACGCGCAGGACCTCGGTACGGTCCTGGCCCTCGGGCAGCCGCTCGGCGACCCGGCCGAGGATGTCGGCGGCGCTCTGCAGCCCGATGATCTCGCGCGAGAGCCCGAACAGCCGGAGGTTCCCGCCGGTGGTCAGGATCTCCAGGTACTGGGACGAGACGTCGATCAGCCGCGCCCCGATCTCGGCGTTGGCGTCGGCCAGTCGGCCGGAGACCATCTCGCGGATCGCCCGGGCCTGGATCGGGTCGGCGTCGTTGGTCAGCACGCGGACGGTCGGCAGATCGTCCGACCCCGACAGCGACAGCACCTTGCGCAGGCGGTCGACCGTGTCCGGCGGGATCACCACCGCACCGGCCGCATCGCCGTCGCGGACCATCCGCTCGGCCTCGGCCGGGCTGCCGACCCGAACCACGTCGGTCCCGTCGACGAGCTGCTCGGCGTACTCGCTGAGGTTCAGGACATCGCTGCCGAGGTCGATCGAGCTCTGCTCCGCCGGAACCTGGTCGACGAGCGCGATCGTCGGCTTCGCCGGCCCACCCGCGAGCGCCACGCCGAGCAGCAGTGCGACCAGCAGCGGATAGACGACCAGCAGGCCGACGAGCAGCGGGGAACGGCGCAGGATCCGCGCGTCCTTGGCGACCAACGGACGGACGCCGCGAACCAGGCTGCGGCGGCTCATCGGGCGTCCTCGTTGGCCGGGCTGCGCTCGACCAGGTCGACGAACGCTCGCAGCAGGTCGCCGTCGGCAGTCGCGGCCAGGGCGCTCGGGGTCCCCGCGTAGGCGATCCGGCCGTCGACCAGGACCAGGATCGTGTCGGCGTAGCGCTCGGCCTCGGCGACGTCGTGGGTCGAGAAGACGACGGACCGGCCGGCGGTCGCCAGACCGGTGAGGAACCGCCACATCCGCTCGCGCTGCCGCGGGTCGAGCGAGCTCGACGGCTCGTCGAGCAGCACCACGGGGGGATCGGCCAGCAGGCCGACCGCGATGTTGACGCGCTGCTGCCCGCCGCCGGAGAGGGTGCCGACCAGGTCGTCCGCGCGGTCTCGCAGGCCGGCTTCGTCGAGCATCCGCTCGACGCGCTCGCGGCGCTCGGCGCGGGTCGCCCTCGGCCCCGTCTTCCCGGCCGCGTCCCCGTCGAGCCGCACGAACAGCTCCAGGTTCTCGCGGACGGTCAGCCGGCGGTAGACCGCGGGCTGCTGGGGGATCCAGCCGACCTCCGTCGCTGGGCGACCGACGCTTCCGCCGTCGGGATCCTGCAGGCCCGCCAGCAGCGACAGCAGCGTGGTCTTGCCGGCGCCGTTCGGGCCGAGGATCGCCACCACGTCGCCGGCATCGGCGCGCACGTCGACGCCGTGGAGCACGGTGCGGTCGCCGTAACGGCGGACGAGGCCCTCGGCGTGCAGCACGCGGCCGATCCTACTGGCGCTCGTCGCCCCGGGCGGCGACTGGTGTGCAGTTCGCCTGCTTCTAGCGGGTCAACTGCACACCAGTGCGCGGCGGTCGCCGCGCGCGCCGCCCAGGCGGTCGTCAGAGTAGGCGCCATGCCCGCAGCGTCCGTGCTCTTCGTCGGCGACATCATCGGCTCGGTCGGGCGCAAGGCCCTGCGCGCCGCGCTGCCGGAACTGCGCGAGGAGTACCGGCCGACCTTCGTCGTCGTCAACGGCGAGAACACCGCTGGCGGTGTCGGGATCACTTCGAAGATCGCCGACGAGCTGTTCGACCTGGGCGTCGACGCGATCACGCTCGGCAACCACTCGTTCCGGCAGCGCGAGGTCTGGCCGTACCTGGACCGGGTGGGCCCGATCGTGCGCCCCGCCAACTACCTGGCGTCGATGCCCGGCCACGGGTCGTGCGTCGTCGAGCGCGACGGGATCAAGCTCGGCGTGCTGAACGTGATGGGCAACCTGCACCTCGATCCGGGCCGCCACATGTTCACGCTGGCCGAGGCCGAGATCGACAAGCTCGAACGCCAGGGCTGCGACCACATCCTGATCGACGTCCACGCCGAGGCGACCAGCGAGAAGATCGCGATGGGCTGGGAGTTCGACGGCCGCGCGACCGCGGTCGTCGGGACCCACACCCACGTGCCGACCGCCGACGCGCGGGTGCTGCCGAAGGGCACCGCGTACATCACCGACGTCGGCATGTGCGGGCCGCGCGACTCGGTGATCGGGGTCAAGAAGGAGCTGGCGATCGAGGCGATGCGGACCAAGCTGCCGGTCCGGTTCGAGCCGTCCGAGCACGACCCGTGGCTCTGCGCGGTGCTGATCGAAGGCGGCGAGCAGCGCAACCAGGCGACCGCGATCACGCCGATCCAGCGGTCGCCGCGCTGGGCCTGAGCCGCCGCGTCAGGCCGTCCGACGACCGTCGGCGTCGGCGACGACCTCCTCGCGCCGCGCCGCCGCGGCCCACGGGGCGTCCTCCTCTGCGACCGGGCCGTGCATCCGCGGAACCACCGCGGGGCGCGGACGGCGGCGGATCACCGGCCAGTCGAGTCCGCGGTCGCCGATCGCGGACACCAGCACCAACGGCACCAGCCAGGTCAGGTACAGGTAGAACCAGTACTCCGTCGCCAGTTGCAGGGCGAGCAGCACCGCGAGCACGATCGCGGCCATCCCGGTCAGGTCGTGGCGGCGCGGCAGGAAGGCCACGACGACGGCGAACAGCACCGCGAGCGCCCGCACGACCCCGCGGACCGGCTCGAGCCAGTCGTAGAAGCCCCACGGCATGAACGGCGCGTCGCGACCCGCCTGGTAGCCGATCGTGCGGTCCCAGAGCAGGCGAACCGGCTCGCCGCGCAGCACGATCAGCGACGTCACGACCAGCACCACCAACGCACCGACCGAGAAGACCGCGAGCCGGCTGAACCGCCAGTCCGCGCGCCCCCAGCGGACCGGCTCGGTGGGCGGTACCGACTGCCGTGTCGCGAGCACCGGCAGGATCGCCATCGGCGCGATCTTGATCGCGGCCGCGGCGGCACCGGCCACGCCGCGCCACAGCGGGCGGGTGCCGACCAGCAGCAGCAGCGCGATCGCCGCCGCGAGCAGGCCGTCGTTGGCGTTGCTGTTGAGCGCGTAGGCGGTCCACGGGCAGGCGAGCCAGAGGTAGGCGTAGAGCACGCCGCGCCGGTTGCCGCGGAAGCGCTCCGACTCCTGCCGGCGCCCGACGAGGAACAGCAACGCCACGGCCAGCACGTCGAAGGCGATCGCCGCGGCGTGCGCGGCCGGCAGGTCGTCCCAGACGCCGCTCCACGGCCAGATCTGCTCGAACGGCACGTAGGCCAGGTAGGTCAACGGCCCGTAGGTGTCGCCCCGTCCGACGTTGTCCGGGAACCCGCCGTACAGCGACACGCCCTGGCCGATCTTGTCGGCCCCGACCACGCTGGCGTACCCGACGTCGATCACGTTGCCGTCGGTGACGTTGAGGACGATCCGGAAGGCGAGCAGGACGACCCCCAGCAGCAGCAGGCCCCAGACCGGGATCGACAGCAGGAGCGGTCTCGGCGCCGATCTCGGTCGGCGCAGCGCGCGCAGCGCGGACCAGCCGAACAACCCGACCAGCAGGCCGAACGACAGCGGCACCGCCCAGTCGAGCCGGGCGTTGTTGAAGAACGCCAGCGGAACCGAGAAGCCCGCGAGGGCCAGGAGCGCGAACGGCGGAATCCGGAACGGCCGCAGGCGGACGAACGGTGCGACGAACAGCAGGACCAGCACGCCCCAGAGCCACGGGTTGGTGATCGACCGGCCGAACGCACCGTCGTAGCCGCGGGCCATGGTCCACGCGACGTACGGGCCGTCCCACGACTCGGTCACCTTGCCGGTGCGGTCGTCGACGATCACCTGGCCGATCTCGCGCAGCGGCTTGCCCGGCGCGTAGATCGAGAGCTGCCAGCGGGTCTGGCCCTTGAGGAAGATCTGGTCGTAGCTGCCCTCGTTGTCCTCGCGAACGGCGCGCGCCTTCGGGTCCGCGCGGGCGATCCGCTCGGCCTGCTCCGCGGTCAGCCGGTGCCCCGCCGGCACGCGGTTGCGACTGGACGGGGAGCGGACCTCGCTCGGGTCGGTCGACCCCTCCGGCGTGACGGTCACCGTGCCGTCTATCCCGGTGGTCGTCCCGGGCGGCAGCGGGCCGCCATCGGTCGCGGCGTCCGCGGTGCCGGGGACGCTGCCGTCGGCGGCGTCGGCCGCGGCGTCGGCGGTGGTGGTGTCCGACGTGGCGGCGTGGGCCGCCGCGTTCGGGGATGCCGCCGACGTCTGCTGCGCCGACGCGGCGGGAACCGCGACCCAGCCGATGGTCAACAGCACCGACAGCAGCGCGAAGAACCGTCGGGCCAGCGCGCCGGTGGACGGGCCGCGCTCGTCGTGCCCCGCCGAGCTCAGGTCGCGCACGGAGGATCCTCCGGAGAGTGCGGGGGAAGCCAGCAGATCAGCTCACCGCAACACGCGCAGACCGGCGTGCTTGCTGGATTCCCGGCGACGCCCGCCGATGTACAGCCAGATCCCGACGATCACCGCGATCAGGCCGATCGGCGGCAGCACCACCGCCAGGATCGCCACGACGACCGCACCGAGCGTGGCGCCGACGGCGAGCGTCGTCTGGCTGTCGCTGTCGAGGCGCGCGCGCGTGCGACGCAAGAGCGATTGCACGCCGAGACCCGTGACCAGCGCCGCCAGCGCACCGGCGATCAGGCCGGGCCACCACGTCGAGCTGTTGTCGGCGATCGTCGCCGCCGTCACGACCGCGCCGAAGACCATGCCCAGCGCCAGCATCACGCGTTCGCCGGCGACATTCTCGAATCGCCGTCTCAGCACGAACGCCACGACGGCGAGCACGATCGAGAGCCCGAGCACGACGGGCGACTGGAGCACCGCGAACGAGGTGCCGTCGTAGTTCGCACCGACGCCCACGAGGCCGGCGAGAGCGGCGACCGCGAGCGGCAGGAAGGGGCTGACACCGGCGGCGGCAGCGATGCCGAGGCCTTGGAGAAGGTCGAGAAGATAGGTCATGGGCGATACCGTTGTGGCATGACTGTAGAGGACCCGGACTCGACGGCCCCTGGGGCGCGGGTCACCGCTAGCCAGGGTGCGGCCGCTCGTTCCGGGTCCGCGGCCCGCCCGCACAACGACCTAGAGCGGTACTCGGGCCTGTTCGCCCAGCGTACGCAGGTGATGAAGAGCTCCGCGATGCGCGACCTGATGGCGCTGACCGAGCGTCCCGACGTGATCTCGCTCGCGGGCGGCCTCGCCGACACCACGCTGTTTCCAGCCGAGGACCTGGCGAAGGTGCTGTCGCACATGGCCGCGGGTGACGCCGCGCGCTCCCTGCAGTACGCGCCGACCGAGGGGATCGGCGAGATCCGACCGTGCCTGGCCGAGGTGATGGCTGCCGAAGGCACCACCGTCGATCCGGACGACATCCTGGTCACCACCGGTGGCCAGCAGGTGATCGATCTGATGTGCAAGACGCTGGTCGATCCGGGCGACGTGATCCTGGCCGAGGGGCCGACGTACCCCGGCGCCGTGCCGACGTTCAGCGCGTACCAAGCGGACGTGGTCCAGGTCGCGATGGACGACGACGGGATGCGGATCGACATCCTGGAGGAGACGCTCGAGCAGCTCGAGCGCGAGGGTCGCACTCCGAAGTTCATCTACACGATCCCGACGTTCCAGAATCCCGGCGGCGTCACGATGTCGCTGGACCGGCGCAAGCGCCTGGTCGAGATCGCCAACGAGCGCGAGATCCTCGTGCTCGAGGACAACCCCTACGGGCTGCTGCGCTACGAGGGCGAGTCGCTGCCGACCCTGTTCTCGCTCGACGAGGGCCGGTTCGTGGTCTACGGCGGGACGTTGTCCAAGATCCTCTCGCCGGGGATCCGTGTCGGCTGGACGGTCGCGCCCGCCCCGGTCCGGCAGAAGATGATCATCGGCAAGCAGGGCAGCGACCTGAACTCGTCGTCGATGAGCCAGCTGTTCGTGTCGTACTACTTCCGCGAACGCGACTGGCGCGACTACGTGCAGCGTCAGGCCGAGGTCTACCGGGCTCGCCGCGACGTGATGCTGGCCGCCCTCCAGGAGCACATGCCCGAGGGCACCACGTGGACCCGCCCGCAGGGCGGCTTGTTCGTCTGGGTGACGTTCCCCGAATGGGTCGACACCACCGACCTGCTGGCGCGCGCGCTGCAGCACGACGTGGCGTTCGTCCCGGGACGCGCGGCGTTCCTGGACGGACGCGGCGGCAACTCGATGCGGATCAACTTCTCGGGCGTCGGCGAGGACGACATCCGTACCGGGATCGCCCGGATCTGCGCGGTCGTCGAGGAGCAGATGGAGCTCTACGCATCGCTGACCGGCACGAGCCGTCCGCGGAGCGCCGGGACAGCCGCCGCCGACCAGGAGCAGCCGAAGCCGGAATCGTCGCATGCCCCGGTCGTACCGCTGCGGACCGCCGGCCGACGCCGGGGCAACCGCTGATGCGGGTCGCGGTCCTCCAGGGCGGTCGATCGCTCGAGCGTCAGGTCTCGCTGCAGTCCGGCCAGCGGGTCGAGGAGTCGCTCCGACGGCTCGGTCACGAGGTCCACGGGATCGACGTCGACCACCAGCTGGTGCGCACGCTGACCGAGCTGCGGCCGGACGTCGCGTTCGTCGCGTTGCACGGCGAAGACGGCGAGGACGGCACCGTCCAGGAGCTGCTCGAGGTCCTCGACATTCCGTACACCGGGTCGGACCCGGGGTCGTGCGAGCGCTGCTGGGACAAGATCGTGACCAAGCGGATCCTCTCCGCCGCCGGGATCGCCACGCCGGACGCGGTCAGCGTGTCCAGCTCGGCGCTCAAGCAGCTCGGCGCCGCGGACGCTCTCGGTGCGATCGGCAAGCGCCTCGGCTTCCCCATGATCGTCAAGCCGGCCCGTCAGGGCTCGGCGCTCGGTCTGCGGACGGTGCGCAAGCCGACCGAGGCCCCCGACGCCCTGATCGCCGCACTCTCGTACGACCGCCGAGCGTTGCTCGAGCAGTACGTGGACGGCCACGACCTGTCGGTCTCGGTGCTCGGCGACGAGACCCTGCCGATCGTCGAAGTGCATCCGCGCGACCAGGATCCCTACAGCGCGCGGTACACGATCGGACAGACGACGTTCACCTGTCCCGCGGAGCTGGACCCGACGACCAAGGCCGCGGCCGAGGCGCTCGCCCAGCGCGCGTACGCCGCCCTCGGCTGCCGCGGATTCGGGCGGGTCGACCTCTTGCTTGACCGTGCAACCGGTGACCTGACGGTGCTCGAGGTCGATGCGGTTCCTGGTCTGACCCAGACGAGCTACCTACCCGTCGCCGCTGAAGCGGCGGGGATCACCTTCGACGCGCTGGTCGAGCGGTTGCTCGAGCTCGCGTTGCGCGACCACTGACGGGTCGGCCGGGTTTCGCGGGCCGTCCGGCGATCCGCGAGGCCCAGAATCAGGCGAAATCGGCGATTTCCCGTCTGAGGCCGTTTGCGGCCCGTCTGAGGGGATCCGAGACCCTCAGCGGTGGATGGCTCACGATTTCAGGGCGATCTTCCGCGGATCGCGCCCGATTCGCCGCAGATCGCGGCGAACCATCAGACCGATGAAGCGATGTCGACGCGAAGACGTCGACTTCCGCCGCGACTCAACCCTGCTGACGGAAGTCGTCCGGCGAGACGTCGTCGAGGAAGCTGCGGAACCGGTCGACGACGTCGTCCGCTTCGTCGGTGCTGCGGTCGAACTCGATCGCCGACTCCTCGATCACCTCGGCTGCGGCGTAGATCGGCGCCCCGCAGCGCACCGCGAACGCGAGCGCGTCCGACGGGCGCGAGTCGATCTCGACCTCACGACCGTTCTGCTCGAGCGTGATCGTCGCGTAGAAGGTGTTGTCGCGCAGCTCGGTCACGGCGACCTTCGTGCACTTGACGTCGAACTGCTCGAGCACGTCGACCATCAGGTCGTGGGTCATCGGACGGGGCGTGGACGC
This sequence comes from Patulibacter sp., assembly GCA_052039575.1. Lineage (GTDB taxonomy): Bacteria > Actinomycetota > Thermoleophilia > Solirubrobacterales > Solirubrobacteraceae > Patulibacter. The sequence continues at coordinate 11,212 of JBQGEK010000049.1, forward strand.
CCCCTGCAGGCGCATCAGGATCGCGGCCGCTTCCGGGTGGCCGATCCAGATCGGCAGGAAGCGGTTGGAGTCCGAGCACTTGAGCAGCACGATCGGCTGTTTGCCGACCATGTCGAAACTCACGCCGTAAATCGTCATCTCCTGCATAACAGCTCCGAAGGGCGTCACCGCGGATCGGAACGACCCGTCGAAACCCTTCCACCGAGTATAGGCGCGCCGAAAGCGGTTCACGCCTGCTCGGGGTGATCCGCGCCGAGGGCCCACCGGAAGAGGGGCCCGAAGAGAAACGGCCCGCAGTGCGGGCCGTTCACATGGGCGATGGTGGACTCGAACCACCGACCTCTTCCTTATCAGAGAAGCGCTCTAACCGACTGAGCTAATCGCCCGAAGGAGGGTGATCTTAGCGCAGTTCCCCGGCGCGGGCGTTCTCCGTGACCAGGCCCTCGGCGACCGGTCAGAGACCCAGACGATCACTCAACTGGGCGGCCTGCTCGACGTCGTCGAGACGGATCTCGACCACGAACCCGCTGCCCTTCGGCTTGACCCGGACGTCGCGTCCGCGGCCGCGGCTCCAGCGATCACCGAGCGCCTCGGCCGCCTCGACGTGATCGGCCGACGCCGCCGTGCGGGCGGTCTTCGACCGGGACCCGCTGTGGGCATCCCGCGCACGCTGCTCGAGCACCCGAACCGACCAGCCCTCGGCCACCGCGAGCTCGGCGAGCTGACGCCGGGCGTCGTGGCCGTCGGCCAGCAGCAGGGCCCGACCGTGGCCCTCCGACAGCGACCCGGAACCGATCAGGTCAAGCGCGTCGTCCGGCAGGTCGAGGATCCGCAGCAGGTTCGAGATCGCCACCCGCGAGCGGCCGACCATCTTGCCGACGGCCTCCCGCGTGAGGCCGAGATCCTCGACCAACGCCGCCACCGCCCGCGCTTCTTCGACCGGGTTGAGGTCGGCCCGGGCCATGTTCTCGATCAGCGCCGCCTGGAGCGTGGTCGCGTCGTCGCGCTCCTGGATCAGCGCCGGGATGTCCGACAGCCCGGCCAGCTGCGTGGCGCGCCAGCGCCGTTCGCCGGCGACGAGCTCGTAGCGGCCTCCCGGCAGCGGGCGAACGAGCACCGGCTGGAGCACCCCCCGGTCGGCGATCGAGCCGGCCAGCGCCTGCAGCGCCTCGGGGTCGAAGGTACGGCGCGGCTGCCCCGGGTTGGGCACCACGAGCTCGACCGGCAGGTTGCGGAACTCCGGGCGGCCGGGCGCCTCCTCGGCGCGCTCGTCAGCGGCGAGGATCGCGGCGAGCCCGCGACCCATTCCCCGCTGACGGGCCTTCGGCTTGGGCTTCTCGTCAGCCACGGGCCACCAACTCCTTCGCCAGATCGAAGTACGCCGTCGCCCCGCTCGAGTGCGGGTCGTGGTGGATCACGGGGATGCCGTAGCTCGGCGCCTCGCTGATCCGCACGTTCCGTGGGACCACGGTGTCGAAGACCAGGTCCGGGAAGTGCTCACGGATCTCGCGCTCGACGTCGTGCGACAGGCGGGTCCGCGTGTCGTGCATCGTCAGCAGCATGCCGGCCACCGTCAGGCGCGGGTTGAGCCGCCGCTGGATCAGGCCAAGGGTGTCGAGCAGACCGGCAAGGCCCTCCAGCGCGAAGTACTCGGCCTGCACCGGAACGATCACCCGGTCGGCTGCGACCAGCGCGTTGATCGTCAGCGGACCGAGCGACGGAGGACAGTCCAGAACGATGAACTCGTACCCCGCTCGGAGCGATTCGAGCGCGTCCCGGAGGCGTCCGTCGCTCCCCGTCTCGCGGGCGAGCTCGACGGTCGCGGCCGCGAGATCAGGTTGAGCCGGCAGGATCGAGAGGCCTTCGACGGCCGTCGGCAGCACCGCGTCCGCCGCCGCCACGTCGCCCCGGAGCACGTCGTAGACGCTTGGTTCGGAGTTCTTCGGAAGGCCGAGCGCGACCGTCGCGTTGGCCTGCGCGTCGATATCGACCAGGAGCGTCGGGAAGCCCGCTTCGGCGATGCAGGCAGCGAGATTCACGGCGGTGGTGGTCTTCCCCACCCCGCCCTTCTGATTGGCGATGGCGTAGATCGTGCCCAAGGGCCACGGAAGCTACCACCGTTTCACGTGAAACCGCGGGCCTTGCAGTGACCGTTTCACGTGAAACGGTCGCGGACCGTACTAGGTCAACGGCTTCCGTCGGGCCAGTCCCTCACCCCGCGGGAAGCCCTTCGGCGTCCTGCCGTCCTTGTAGCTCAGGACCAGTCGGCGCTCGCGCGCCTCGGGCCACGGCTGAACGTCGATCACCGCGGGCTTCGTCATCTTCATCCGGCGGGCAACCGACAGTCCGGTCTTCCACTCCTCGCCGTCGAGTGCGCCCTTCCACGCCACCAGCAGACCGTCCTCGTGGAGCAGGGGCGACGCGTACTCGATCAGAACGCCGAGGGGCGCCACGGCCCGCGCGGTCATCACGTCCATCGCGCCCATCCCGGCCTTCCAGGACTCGGCCCGACCGTGGACGCCCCACACGTTCTTCAACCCCATCCGCTCGGCGCACGCGGAGACCCACTCCGTCTTCTTGCGCACCGTGTCGAGGGCGACGATCTGGCACTCCGGGCGAGCCGCGCCGAGCACCAGGGCCGGGACACCCGCGCCCGCGCCGACGTCGACCACGTCGCCCGCCTCGGACAGCTCCGGCACCTCGAGTCCGCTGAGCGCGTCCGCGACGTGCCGATCGATCACGTCGTCCGGTTCGCGGATCGTGGTCGCCGCGTGCGGGTCGGTGGCGAAGACCTCGACCAGCACCGCGAGCGCGTCGACGACGTCGCCGCCCAGGTCGTACGTCGCCGCGAGCTGTTCGAGCCGCGCATCGACGTACGCGGTGCGGTGGTCGCCGCTGCTCACGAGCCGCGACGGCGGCTGACGACCAGACGACGCTCGGGCTCGTCGCCCTCGCTGTGCGTCTGCACGTCTCCGCGATCACGCAGACGCTCGTGGACGTAGCGCCGCTCGCTCGCCGTCATCGGATCGAGCGGGACCTCTTGACCGGAACGGACCGCCCGGTCCGCCGCCTCGTCCGCCACGCGGTCGAGGATCCCGGCCCGACGGCTCCGGTACTCGCCGGCATCGACCGTGACGACCCAATCGCCCCCCGGGGCGTGCTTCGCCGCCACCCGGGTCGCCAGGTGCTGCACCGCATCGATCACGTGACCGTGGCGACCGATGAAGGGTGCCACCCGATCGCCGTGCAGTGTCGCGGTGATCCGCGAGCCCTCGCGCGTCACCTCGACCTCGTCGCCGGCGTCGAGCGCGGCCGCCATCCGAGCCACCAGCCCGGCGACGTCCTCCGCGATCCGGTCCCCCACCCCATCCGCTGCGCCCATCTCAGCGCCTCCGTCCGCTGCGCTTCTTCTTCTTCTTGCGCGGCGGGGGCGGCGGGGTGCCGCCGGCCGTGGCGACCGCGGCCTTCGCCTTGCCCTTCGTCGGCGCCGGCTCGTCCTCCTCGTCGTCGTCGACCTCGATCGGCTTGACGTGCCCGTAGACCTGGATCAGGCCCCACTGCTGCACCAGCGTGAAGACGTTGGTGGTGATCCAGTAGATGAAGAGACCGGACGGCGGCTTGATCGGGATCAGGAAGACGACGAAGACCAGCGGCAGCGCCAGCATCAGGCGGCGCTGGTTCTTGTCGACGGTCGGCGGCATGTTGACCAGCGACGACGCGATCTGCGAACCGACGTAGAGCACCAGCAGCAGGACCAGCAGTCCGCCGGTGGCGGTGGCCGTGATGTCGGAGATTCCCCAGAAGCTCTCGCCGAAACCGCCGAGCGAGGAGCCCGCCGGGATTGGGTCGGGGAACATCCAGTCGCCTACCGGATTGGGTACAGCTCCGCAGCCCATCGTGTTGGGCAGGTTCCTGTCGACCCCGTCTCCGCAGATCTCGAACTTGAGGTCCGTCCGCAGCATGTAGAAGAACGCGACCAGGAACGGAATCTGCACGATGATCGGCAGACAGGACCCGAAGGGGTTCACCTTGTGCTGCGAGTACAGCTTCATCGTCTCCTGCTGGAGACGCTGGCGATCGTCCTTGTGCTTCGTCTGCAGCTTCTTCAACTGCGGTGCGATCGCCTGCAACCCGCGCATCGACTTGAACGACTTGACGCCGAGCGGCAGAACCGCCAGGCGCAGCAGGATGGTCAGGACGATGATCGACATCCCCCATCCGAACCCGATCGAATCGTGGAGGAACTCCAGGATCGGGAGGAAGAGATCGATCAGCCACTGGATCGGGGCGATGACGGCTACAGGCATAGGTCTCGTTCAGGACGGCGAGGACGATCGGCGGGAGCGGAACACCCGCTGGGCCGACACAGGATCGTAGCCGCCGTGGCTCCACGGGTTGCAGCGCAGGATGCGCCACGCCGCCAGAACCAGACCGCGCAGCACCCCCTCCGTCCGCACCGCGTCAACGGCGTAGTGGCTACAGGTGGGCTCGTATTTGCAGGTACGGGGCAGGAACGGGCTGATCGCCCGCTGGTACAGCCGGATCGGGGCCACCACGATCGACCGCAGCAGGCCGGTCACGTCGGTCCCGAGGCCTCTTCCGGAGCCAGCGCGCGGATGGCCTTCTCGACCACCTCGCGCAGAGCATCCGCGACACCGCTCAGGCCGTCCCGCTCGGCGAGCTCGCGCGCGTCCGGGCGCGCGACGATCACCACGTCGACGGTCCCGACGAAGCGGGTGACGTGCTCGGTGAAGGCCTCCCGCAGGAGCCGCTTCACGAGGTTGCGCTCGACCGCGTTGCCGACGCGCCGCGAGACGCTCAAACCGACCCGGGGGTCTCGCGGCTGCTCCGGGGCATCCTGCGGGAACACGTGCAGCACCAGGTAGCGGTTGCCATACGAACGACCACGTCGGAAGACGCGGTCGAAGTCGGCGCTGCGGGTCAGGCGACCCCGCTTCGACCGCGGCGCGGCCGGACGGGGATCAGACATGGGGTCAGACGGTCAGGCGACGACGGCCCTTGGACCGACGCCGCTTCAGGACCGCGCGGCCGGCCTTGGTGGACATGCGCTCACGGAAACCGTGGGTGCGCGCGCGCTTGCGCTTCTTCGGCTGGTAGGTGCGCTTCATCTCTAAACTCAGGTCGAGGGGCCGCGGTCTACGGCAGGTGACGTCACCTGCCCACGCGGGCACGGAACGAGCAGTCTATCGACCCGGCGAGCGCCAAGCGGAGCGACCTACCGCACCGCTCGGACAGCACCGCGGGTGGGCACCTCGCCCGGGTTCGGCGTTGTTCGCGCTCTTTCCGGGATATCTCTGCGGATCGGCCAGAATTTCGCTCCCGCGGCGACGGCCCGCTGGTATATTCGTCGCTCGCCGTCACCCCTGACGAGCGATGCCTCGGACCCCGCCACAGCGCGACCCGTCATCTGTTCCTTTCGCCTCCATGGCGATCGTCTTTCCCTGCCTGCAAACGTGCCCGCTCCTGACCTCGACCGCGCCTGGAGCGCCATCATCGAGGACGCGCGACGGCACATCGGCGACGACGCATGGGACACCTGGCTCTCGGTGATCCGGCCGGTCTCCGCCGACGGCCACCAGCTGTGGGTCGCGGCCCCGGCCCACGCCCGCGCGTGGATCAGCCACCGCTTGCTGCCGCTGCTGAGCGCCTCCGCGACCCGGGTCCTCGACCGACCGCTGAAGGTCGTCCTGACCCCCAGCGAGAGCGGTCGGCCCAGCAGCACCGACGCCCCGTACCGCGGGTCCTCCGCACCGACCACCGAGTCCGCGGTCTCCCCGACCGAACGACCGTTCACCCCGCGGTTCCGGTTCGAGGAGTTCGTGCTCGGTCCGTCCAACCGGTTCGCCCACGCGGCCGCCCTGACCGTCGCCGAGAACCCGGGCACCGCCTACAACCCGCTGTTCCTCTACGGACCCCCCGGGACCGGCAAGACGCACCTGCTCCATGCGATCGGGCAGTACGCGCGCCAGCACCACCCCGGTCTGCGAGTCCGCTATGCGACGGCGGAGACCTTCACCACCGAGTTCACCGGCGCGCTGCGCAGCCGCGGAATCGAGGGCTTCAAGGAGCGCTACCGCGAGCTCGACCTGCTGCTGGTCGACGACGTCCAGTTCCTGATGGCAAAGAAGGCCACGGAAGAGGAGTTCTTCCACACCTTCAACGCGCTCCACGAGGCTGGTGCCCAGGTCGTGCTGACCGCCGACCGGATCCCGCACGACATGCAGCAGCTCGAGCAGCGGCTGCGCGACCGGTTCAGCTCCGGACTGGTCGCCGAGGTCGATCCGCCGGACATCGCGACCCGGATGATGGTGCTCCGCAAGCGGATCGTCGGCCAGGCCATCGACGTCCCCGACCCGACGGCGCTCGAGGAGATCGCCCGTCACGTCAACACCAGCGTGCGCGCCGTCGAGGCCGCCCTCGTGCGCGTCGTCGCCTACGCCTCGCTGACCGAGCGTCCGCTGACGGCCGGGCTCGCCCAGGAGGTTCTCGGGTCGCTCTACCCCGGCCGGTCCAAGCAGCCCGGCCAGCGGACGGACGACGGCATCGTCGCGGCGGCGCCCGGACCGGCGACGGTCGCCCAGATCCTCGAGGCGATCGCCGGCACCTTCGAAGTGACCGAGGACGACCTGCTCTCGCGGCGCAACGACAAGCGGCTGTCGTGGGCACGCAAGCTGGCGATGTACGTCGCGCGCGACGAGACCGGAGCGTCGTACCCGACGCTCGGTCGCGACTTCGGCGGCCGCAACCACACCACCGTGATGACCGCGGTCCGCAGCGTGACCGAGCAGATCAACTCCGATCCGAGCGCACAGGTCGACCTTGCGCGTGTGCGTTCACGACTGCGGACTGTGCAGGGTTCCGCGGCGCCGTCCGACGTCGATCCACAGGACGACCGACGTGACTGACAGACTGCACAGGGGTCTGTGTGCGCGCAAGCTCGCCGCAGGCCCGAAGCTGACTGGGGATCGGTGGTGCAGCCCGCGTCGATCCACAGGCCGCACAGCCCTTCCTATGACTTCTGATACCTCCTTCCTTCTGAGGACTTCAAGGTGAAACTGCACACCTCCGCACAGGACCTGCTCGGACATCTGCAGTCGCTCAGCCGCATCGCGTCGGGTCGACTGGCGAACCCCACGCTGTCCGGGGTCCAGATCGCCGCGACCGCCGACGGCATCGAGCTACGGGCCACCGATCTGCAGGTCGGTCTTCGGATCTCGTTGGAGGGCGAGGTCGAGCAGCCCGGCACGGTGGTGCTGCCCGCGCGACTGCTGCTCGACATCACGCGGCAGGCCCCTGGCCCGCGCGTGACCCTGGAGCTGCGCACCGAGGAGCAGGACGTCGAGGTCACGGCCGGCTCCGCGGTCTTCCACCTGCGGACGCTCCGCGGCGAGGACTTCCCCCCGCTCCCCGAGCCCCAGGGCGTTGCCGGCGTCGAGGTCTCCGCAGCGGCCTTCATCCAGACGACGGCGAAGGTCGTGCGGTCCGCCGCCAAGGACGACACCCGGCCGCTGCTGGCCTGCGTGCTGGTGCGCGCCGAGGGCGACACGTTGACGATGGTCGCGACCGACTCCTACCGGTTGTCCGAGAAGCGGACCACGCTCGAGACCCCGCTGCAGGGCAGCTTCGAAGCGAACGTGCCGGCCCGCGTGATGCAGGAGCTGGAGCGGCTGGTCCCGGCGACCGGAGCCGAGACCCTGACGGTCGCCCCCGGCGAGAACCAGGTGCTGTTCTCGGTCGGCAACCACACGCTGAGCTCGCGGCTGGTCGACGGGACCTTCCCGCAGTACCGCTCGCTGATCCCCGAGACGTTCGACCACGAGCTGCGCGTCTCGACGTCGGAGCTGCGCGAGGTCGTCGGTCGCGTGTCGCTGCTGGCCCAGAAGGCGGCGGCGCTGAGCCTGGCGTTCAGCGAGGGCGAGCTGGTCGTGTCCGCCCAGACCCAGGACGTCGGCGAGGCCCGTGAGCCGATGCCGGTGCCGTTCCACGGCGAGCCGTTCGCAATCGGGTTCAACCCCGAGTACCTGCGCGACGGCCTCGACACGATCGACGGCGACGAGGTCCTGCTGCGTCTGACGAGCCCGATCCGGCCCGGCCTGCTGCAGACCACCGACGATCAGGGCTTCCTGTACCTGATCATGCCGATCCGCCTCAACAGCTGACCGCCGCGACGGTGGACATGGCGGGCGCGGAGGATCGAACCAGCCGTCGCACGCCGTACCTCTCGCGGCTCCGGGTCCGGGACGTCCGGACCTACGTGGAATCGGACGTCGCGCTGGGTCCCGGGCTGACCGTGATCTCCGGTCCGAACGGCGCAGGCAAGACCAACCTGCTGGAAGCCGCGTACCTGGCGTGTACCGGTCGCTCGTTCCGCCAGGCGAGCGACCAGGAGATCGTGCACCGCGGGGCTGCCGCGGCTCACGTGACCGCCGAGGTCACCACCGACCACGGAACGAGCAGCCTGACGGTCGGGATCGAACCGGGCGAGCGCCGGCGGCTGCGGGTCGACGGCAACCCGGTCGAGAGCCTGCTCGAGCATCCGGCTCGTCCGCGGTTGAGCGTCTTCCTGCCCGACCGGATGGTGCTCGTGAAGGGCGGTCCCGCGCTGCGCCGATCACACGTCGACCAGCTGGTCTCGGTGCTCCGTCCGTCGGCCGCGCCGGTGCGCCGGGGGTACCACGAGGCGCTGCGTCAGCGCAACGCCCTGCTCGGTTCGCTGCGGGCACGCGGCGCGGGGGTCGAGCAGGCCGCCGACGAGCTGCTTCCGTGGGACCGGGCGGTCGCTCGCGCCGCCGCGGCCCTCACCACCGCCCGGGCGGAAGTCGTCGCGACCATCAATCCCGCGGTCAGCGCCCGGGCGGAGCAGCTCGGCCTCGAGGGCAAGCTGGAGATCGCCTACCGCCCGCGATCGGCCGATGATGCTCGGCAGGTGGCCGAGGCGCTGCGCGAGCGCCTGGCGGGCGACCTCGAGCGCGGCTTCACCCACCACGGGCCCCACCGGGACGATCTGGCGGTGCGGCGGGACGGACGGCTGCTGCACCGGTTCGGCTCGCAGGGCGAGCAGCGGCTGGCGCTGCTGGCCCTGTTGCTCGGCGAGACCGACGTGATCGAGCGCAGCACCGGACAGCGGCCGATCTTGCTGCTCGACGACGTGATGAGCGAGCTTGACGTGGTCCGGCGGACCCGGTTGGTCGACGTGATCGCGTCCCGCGGTCAGGCGCTGGTGACGGTGACCGAAGCCGAGCACGTGCCGGGCTCGGACGATCCGTCGGTCGGCCTGGTCTCGGTCGTACCGGGAACGGCGGAGACCGAGCGGGTCGCCACGGGGGAGGGGACTGCGCGAGACTGAGGAGGTGTCGCGTCGCCGCCGATCAACGCCGAGGACTCCCGGTGACGGGCTGGACGGCCTGCTCGACGCGATCGCGCCGGAGGATGGTGGTGACCTGGGGCTCGCTCGGGTCCAGCGCGTGTGGTCGACGGCGGTGGGGTCCGCGATCGCCGCCGCGGCGCGTCCCGTCGCGGTGGTCGACGGAACCCTCCACGTCGCCTGTCAGGAAGCGACCTGGGCCCACGAGATCCAGATGCTCGAGGCGACCGTGGTCGAGCGGATCGGTGCCGCGGGGTTCCCCGAGATCCGCGCGATCCGGGCTCGCTCTGGCGGCGGTGGCCCGGCGCAGCGTCGACGCTGATCGCCGGCCGACCGTTCGTTCGCTGACCGGGGTCGGACCGGCGCCGCGGAATCCCCCTGTTTGCAGCCGAATCAGCCGATGGGAACAGGGGATCCGCCGCCTCCCTGTGGTATCCTAGGAAGGATTCGCTCGGTGCGCCTCGGCCCGACGTCCTTGACCCGGGAACCGAGGCGTTTCTTGCTGCACGGAGGCTTATGGCGACGAACGACACCCCCACCACCGACGACGCGCTGGAGACGGGAGACGCAGTTCAGTCCACGTCCTCGACCGCATCGAACGGCACCTACGACGCGGGGGACATCACGGTCCTGGAGGGCCTGGAGGCGGTTCGCCACCGGCCCGGCATGTACATCGGCTCGACCGGTTCCCGAGGCCTCCACCACCTCGTCTGGGAGATCGTCGACAACTCCGTCGACGAAGCGCTCGCCGGACACGCCTCGACCGTGACGATCACGGTCCACCCGGACAACTCCGTCACCGTCACCGACGACGGCCGCGGGATCCCGGTCGCGATGCACGAGACCGGCAAGCCGACCGTCGAGGTCGTGCTGACCGTGCTCCACGCCGGCGGCAAGTTCGGCGACGGCGGTGGCTACAAGGTCTCCGGCGGTCTCCACGGCGTCGGTTCGTCCGTCGTCAACGCGCTGTCCGAGGAGTTCGACGTCACGATCCGCCGTGACGGCTTCGTCTGGACCCAGAGCTACGTGCGCGGTGAGCCGACCGGCGAGCTGCAGAAGGGCGACGCGCTCGGCGCCGACGACGGCACCGGCACCGAGATTCGCTTCCTGCCGGACGCGGACATCTTCGAGACCTCCGAGTACGACTGGACGACGCTCGAGACGCGCCTGCGCGAGACCGCGTTCCTGACCCGCGGACTGCGGATCATCATCGTCGACGAGCGCGAGGGCGGGAAGAAGGTCGACTTCCACTACGAGGGCGGCATCGCCGACTTCGTCGCGTACCTGAACGACACCAAGGATCCGATCCAGAAGAAGGTCATCACCTTCGAGGGCGAGGACGAGAAGGCCGGCGGCGCGGTGGAGATCGCGATGCAGTGGAACTCGACCTACCAGGAGTCGGTGTTCTCGTTCGCGAACAACATCAACACCCACGAGGGCGGGTCGCACCTGTCGGGCTTCCGCTCGGCGCTGACCGGCACGATCAACAAGTGGGCGCGTGAGAAGGGCGAGCTCAAGGAGAAGGACCCGGCGCTGTCCGGCGAGGACATCCGCGAGGGCCTGACCGCGGTCATCTCCGCGAAGCTGACCAACCCGCAGTTCGAGGGCCAGACGAAGACCAAGCTCGGCAACCCGGGCATGCAGGGCTTCGTGGCGCAGGTCGTCAACGCCAAGCTCGCAGAGTTCCTCGAGGAGAACCCGGGTGACGCGCGCCAGATCGTCCGCAAGGCGGTCCAGGCGGCTCAGGCGCGCTCGGCGGCCCGCAAGGCCCGCGATCTGACCCGGCGCAAGAGCGCGCTGGAGAACTCGCGGCTTCCCGGCAAGCTTGCCGACTGCTCGGTCAAGGACCCGTCGCTGGCCGAGCTGTTCATCGTCGAGGGTGACTCCGCCGGTGGCTCGGCCAAGCAGGGCCGCGACCGGCACACCCAGGCGATCCTCCCGCTGCGCGGCAAGATCCTCAACGTCGAGCGCGCGCGGATCGACCGCGTGCTGGCGAACAACGAGGTCCAGGCGCTGATCACGGCGATCGGCACCGGAATCCGCGAGGAGTTCGACATCACGTCGGCGCGGTACCACAAGATCATCCTGATGACGGACGCCGACGTCGACGGCGCGCACATCCGCACGCTGGTCCTGACGCTGCTGGTCCGCGAGATGCAGGAGCTGATCGAGGCCGGCTTCGTCTACATCGCCAAGCCGCCGCTGTACAAGCTCAAGCAGGGCAGCAACGACCGGTACATCGAGAAGGACTCGGAGCTCGAAGAGGTCCTGCTGTCCGACAAGCTCGAGAAGTTCGAGCTCATCAACGGCGCCGGCGAGAAGGTCGGGTTGACCCCCGCGAAGTGGCAGAAGTTCGGGCGGCTGCGCAAGCAGCACGACGCCTGGGCGAGCGCGCTGCGCGGGACCCACGGGACCGAGGTCGTCCAGTTCCTGGCGTCGACCGGCCTGGTCCACGACGGGATCGTCGGCTCGGACGCGGTGCTGGCCCAGCTGGGGGCGGACTCGGCGGCGGGCGACGACGCCGCGATCCGCGTCCAGCTGCTGTCGCAGGACGACACGCACGTGCGGATCCGGACCACCGAGAAGAAGACCAACCTGGCCCGGACGACGACGCTCGAGCGGTCGCTGTTCGACAGCGCCGAGTACACCGGGTTCGTCAAGGTCCACCAGCAGCTGGTCGACCTGCTCGGCCAGCCGGCGTTCAGCGTCACGCTGGGCCAGCACACCGAGGAGGCGGCGACCTTCGAGGAGCTGAGCCGCTCGGTGCTCGGCCTGGCCCAGCGTGGTGTGCGCCTGTCGCGGTTCAAGGGTCTCGGCGAGATGAACGCCGAGCAGCTGCGCGTGACCACGATGGACCCGGCCGGCCGGACGCTCCAGCAGGTCAGCATCGCCGACGCGGCCGCGGCCGACCACCTGTTCTCCCAGCTGATGGGCGAGCACGTCGAGTTCCGTCGGGACTTCATCGAGGAGCACGGGCATCAGGTCGCGAACCTCGATGTCTGATCCTCAGATGCCGATGCCGTCCCCCCGATTCGTACGAGAAGGAGCCTGATCCGTGGCTACCGAAGTGATCAGCGGCGGCAACATCGAGCCCCGCGCACTCGAAGACGAGATGCGGACCGCGTACCTGGACTACGCGATGTCCGTGATCGTCGGCCGGGCGCTCCCCGACGTCCGCGACGGTCTCAAGCCCGTTCACCGCCGTGTGCTCTACGGCATGTCGCAGCTCGGGCTCGGCCCGACGCGCGGCTACTCCAAGAGCTCGCGCATCGTCGGCGAGGTGATGGGCAACTACCACCCGCACGGCGACTCCTCGATCTACGAGACGCTGGTCCGCCTGGCCCAGGACTTCTCGATGCGCTACACGCTCGTCGACGGTCAGGGCAACTTCGGCTCGGTCGACGACGACCCCGCCGCGGCCATGCGGTACACCGAGGCTCGCCTCACCCGGCTCGCGATGGAGATGCTTCGCGACCTGGACATGGACACGGTCGACTTCGTCCCGAACTACGACGGACGCGAGACCGAGCCCACCGTCCTGCCCGCGCG
>JBQGEK010000050.1:0-11205 GCA_052039575.1 Patulibacter sp.
CTTGCGGCGGGCGAACTCGTGGACCTGGGGGTGGGGGAGGATCAGGAAGTGCTCCTCACGGATCCCGTGGGCGACGATCTGCGCGACGACCTCGGGCGTGAGCACGTCGCCCGCGGCCCGGACCGTCTCCGCCGCGATCGAGCCCGGCCCGTCGAATCCGCTCTGCAGCAGCGGGGTCTCGACGCCCATCGGGCAGAGGCAGCTGACGCCGATCCCGCGGTGCCCGTAGGTCACGGCCAGCCACTCCGCGAAGCCGACCGCCGCGTGCTTGCTCACGGTGTAGGGGGCCGAGCCGACCTGGGTCAGCAGTCCCGCCGCCGACGCAGTCGACAGGAAGTACCCCTCGCCACGCTCGAGCCACTCCGGGACCAGCCGTCGGGCGGCCAGAACGTGCGATCGCAGGTGGACGTCGAGGGACAGGTCGAACGCCTCGTCGCCGGCCTGCTCGCTGCCGTCGATCGCGACGCCCGCGTTGGCGCAGAACAGGTCGACCGAGCCGAACGCGCGGGCAGCGGTGTCGCAGACGGCGTCGATCAGCGACGGCTTCGTGACGTCGCCGATCACCGCAGTGGCCCGGTCGCCCAGCGCGCCTGCCACCGCGCCGACGCCGGGGTCGAGATCGGTCAGCACGACACCGAGCGCGCCGTCGGCGTGGAACCGCTCGGCGAGGGCCTTGCCGATGCCCGACGCGGCCCCGGTCACGACGACGACGCGATCTTCAATCTGCACAGCGGACCTCGGGGGACGGTGGGGCGGGCCGGACCACTATCCCAGCTGGCCGGGACGCTCAGCGGTGGGCGTCCCACGGACGCCGATGTCGCCGGCGGTAGCCGGGGCAGTGCGGGTCGGCCTGCCTCGATGTGATGGTCGCGCCGCGCCGTGCGACTGGCCGGCCAGTGCCGCGTTCAGTCGCTCGGCCAGACGACTGGGACGTCGTAGTCGGCGAAGGCAGCGTCGCGGGTGACGATCGGCACGCCGAGATCTTGCGCCTGCGCGATCAGCAGCCGGTCGAACGGATCGCGGTGATGTATCGGAAGCCTCCGGACGTCCCAGGTCTGGCGTCGGCTGATCCGCACTGCGCCGAAGCCGAGGTCAGAGACGATCTCGGGCACGTACTCGGGGACCTGCAGCTTGCCGGCCGAGCGCTTGATGGCGATCTCCCAGAGGCTTACGTCGCTGACCAGGAACCGGGATGGGTCTGCCTCGATGGCCGCGGCCAGAGAGGCCGGGAGATTCGGGTGCTCGGACAGGGCCCAGAGCAGCGGGTGGGTGTCCAGGAGCTGGGTGTTCACAGATAGGGATCCCACTCCGGGCCCAGCTCGTCGAAGTCGTCGGCGATCGTGATCTGGCCGGCCAGGGCACCGAGGACCCGACGCCGCGGCTCGTCGGGCGGGTCGACCGGAACGAGACGCACGACGGGGCGGTTGCCGCGGCGGATGACGACGTCCTCGCCGCTTTCCGCCGCAGCGATCAAGCGCGACAGCTGGGTCTTCGCATCGCTGATGCTCACTGGCTCGGCCATGCGGTCAACGTAGCAGTACCTGGCCAGCCTGGCCAGGTACTGCCGCCCAGCTACCCCACCCGGCTGCGCCAGCGCAGGCCCAGGCCCAACGCGATCGCCAGCGCCACGAAGCCGGCGCCGCCGAAGGCGGCGGTGACCTCGCGCTGCTGGGACTCGGTCGCCACGCGGGCACCGACGCTCTCGTAGATCCGCTTGAGCTCCTCGCCGTCGTCGACGTTGAACGCCTCGCCATCGGAGCGATCGGCGATCTCGCGCATCGACTCCGGGTCCGGCGGCACCGACAGGGTCTGCCCGCCGATGTCGACCTGGCCGTCCGGGGTGCCGAGCGACACCGTGTAGATCGGGATCCCGGCGTCCTTCGCCTGGTCGGCGACCAGCAGCGGATCCTCGCCGGCGCTCGTGGCGCCGTCCGACAGCAGCAGGATCGCTCCCGGCGGGCGGTCGTCGTCGCTCTCGGTCGACGGGTCGCCCTCGGCCTTCAACGCGTCGAGCGCGGTGGACAACGCGTCACCGGTCGCGGTGCCGCCGTCCGGCTCCAGGCTGTTCAGTGCTTCACGAGCGACCTCGCGGTCGGTCGTCGGGGCCTGGACCACGCTCGGCGACGACGAGTACCCGATCACGCCGACGCGCGTCTGTGCCGGCACGTCGTCGAGGAAGTCCAGCGCGGCGTTGCGGGCGGCATCCATCCGCGTCGGCGGCACGTCGTCGGCGCGCATCGACCCGGACGCGTCGGTCACCAGCATCATCGAGGCACGCTCGACCGGCACCGACACCGTCCGCTCCGGACGGGCCAGCCCGATCACCAGCAGCACCATCGCCAGGGCGATCAGCGCCGCGGGCAACCAGCGGCGGTAGCTCGGCGTGGCGGCGGCGACCGCCATCAGGGTCGGGGTCGCGGGCATCCGCACCGCGTGGCGCTTGCGGCGGCCGGCGGCGGCGCGGATCGCCACGTAGCCCAGCGGGACCAGCAGCAGGAACAGGAGGAACCACGGCGCGGTCAGCGACAGCGCGAGCGGGACGGACACGGTCATCGCAGCCCCCGTCCCAGGTCGCGCAGCCACTCGGCGTCGGTCGACAGGTCGATGTGCCGGGCCTGGACCCGGCGCAGCGCCTTGTGGACCTGCTCGCGACGCTCGGTCTCGGCGGTCGCGAACGCCTCGCGGAGCCGCGGCGACGAGGTGTCGACCTCGACGGTCTGGCCGCTGTTCGGGTCGACCATCATCAGCATGCCGGCGTCGGGCAGTTCACGCTCCCGCGGGTCCGACACGTCGATCGCGACGATTCGGTGACGGCGGCCGAGCACGGACAGCGGGCGCTCCCAAGCGGTCGGGTCACGGAAGTCCGAGACCACGGCGACCAGACCGGGGCGGCGGGCCACCCGGTGCAACCGGCCGAGTGCCGTCTCGAGGTCCTCGCGGTCGGGCGCGCCGTCGGCGGCGACGCCCTCGGCCAGCGCGCGGTCGATCGCGCCCAGCGCGGGCCGCCCGCCGGCGGGCGGCAGCAACGTCGTCGTCGACGGGTGCGCGCCAAAGCGCAGCAGCGACACGCGGCCGCCGCGACGCACGCTGAGTCGCGAGATCACGCGGACCGCGCCCTCGGCGACGTCGGACTTGAGCCGGTCGGCGGTGCCGAACGCCATCGCCGGCGAGATGTCGAGCGCGATCCAGGTGGTCAGCGAGCGCTCCGGCACGTGCAGCCGGACGTGCGCCTCGCCGGTGCGGGCGCTGGCGGCGGCGTCCAAGTGGCGGACGTCGTCGCCCTCGGCGTACGGCCGCAGCTGGCTCAGCTCGGTGCCGCTACCCAGGCCGGCGGCCTGGTACTCGCCGGGCAGCACGCCGCCGCTGCGCCGCGCGAGGGCCAGCTCGATCGCGCCTACGATCGGGCCGCCCACCGTTCCCGGGCCCTGGCGGCCCGGGGGATCGATCAGGTCGGTCTGCATCGTGGTCCTAGGCGGCACCCACGGGAGCCGACGCGTCGAGCAACGACTCCTCGCCGGCCGACGGGTCGACGGTGCTGATGATCTCGCGCAGGATGTGGTCGGCCGTCACGCCGTCGGCGTGTGCCTCGTAGGACAGCACCAGGCGGTGGCGGAGCACGTCGAGCGCGAGCGCGCGGACGTCGCGGGTGGTGACGTAGCTGCGACCGCGCAGCACGGCCAGCGCCTGGGCGGTCTGGATCAGGCCGATCGGGCCACGCGGGCTGGCGCCGACGTCGATCGACGACGTCAGGTGGCCGAGACCGTAGCGCTCGGGATGGCGGGTCGCGTCGGCCAGCTGGACCGCGAACCGCACGACCTGCTGGTCGGCGTGGGCGGTGCGGACGGTCTCGCGGTGGGCGAGCAGCGCGTCGGGGGTGATGATCTGACGCGGTTCCTCAGTCGTGCCGATCGCCTGCTGGACGACCGTGGCCTCGTCGGCCAGCGACGGGTACTCGACGACGACCTTGAGCAGGAAGCGGTCGACCTGGGCCTCGGGCAGCGGATACGTGCCCTCGGACTCGATCGGGTTCTGCGTCGCCAGGACCAGGAACGGGGACGGCATCGGGAAGGTCTCGCCGCCGAGCGTGACCTGCCGCTCCTGCATCACCTCGAGCAGGGCCGACTGGACCTTGGCGGGGGCGCGGTTGATCTCGTCGGCGAGCAGCAGGTTGCCGAAGACCGGACCGAGCTGAACCTCGAACGACCCGGTGTCGGGACGCCAGATCCGCGTGCCGACCAGGTCGGCCGGGACCAGGTCGGGGGTGAACTGGACCCGTCGGAACTCGCCGCCCAGCACCGTCGAGAGGGTCTTGACCGTCAGCGTCTTCGCCAGCCCGGGGACGCCCTCGAGCAGCACGTGACCGCCGGCGAGCAGCGCGACGAGCACCCGCTCGAGCATCGCGTCCTGTCCGACGACGACGCGCTTGACCTCGTGGAGGACCGCTTCCAGGTCACGCGACGCGGCCTCGATCGCTGAGACCTCCTGCTCCTGCGGCTGCGGGGTGGCGGCCGGGGTCGCGTACGTCGGATCGCCACCGAACGAGGTCGGCGTCTGAGGGGTCGGGTCGGGCGTCGGGTACGGCGTGCTCATGGCTGGGTCTCCGCAGAACGGTCGGACGGTGAGATGGAGGCTAGGCCGCGGACCGTCACACGAACATAAGGACGATCGATCCGTGCCGAAGCCGGTGACCAGGGTCGTCGACCGGCGGTCGCCCCTGACCGCGGTCGCGCGCTCAGTCGACCGCCGGCACCACGACGTCGACGACCAGGCCGCCGGTCGGCGGTGCGGTGATCGACAGCCCGCCGCCGTGCGCGGCGACCACCGCCTGGACGATCGACAGGCCCAGGCCGGATCCGCCGCCGCCGTGGCGGCCGAGGCGCTCGAACGGCTCCGTCAGCCGCGCGACGTCGTCGACGGCGATCACCGGGCCGCTGTTGGCCACCCGCAGCGTGACCCAGCGCTGCCCGGCGGAGGTCTCGGTCTCGAGCGTGACCCGGACCCAGCCGTCGGGGTGGTTGTAGCGCAGCCCGTTGTCGATCAGGTTGGCAACCACCCGGCGCAGCAGCGCGCCGTCGCCCCAGACCTCGACCGGACGAGACGGCGGGTCGATCGTCACGGTCCGATCGTCCGGCATCGGGAGCTCGTCGACGACCCGCCGGATCGCCGCGCCGAGCTCGACCGCGGCGCGCCGGTCGATTCCGCGCTGGCTGCGCGCCAGGACCAGCAGTCCGTCGAGCAGGTCGTTCAGCTCGTCGGTCCCCGCCAGCACCCGCTCGCCCATCTCCCGCAGCTCGTCGCGGTCCGCGTTCGGGTCGTCGAGCGTGACGTCGACCTCGGTGCGGATCGCCGTCAGCGGCGTCCGCAGCTCGTGCCCGGCGTTGGCCACGAACCGGCGCTGCGCGGTGATGCTCGACTCGAGCCGCTCGAGCATCGCGTCGAAGGTGTCGGCGAGCTCGCGGACCTCGTCCTGCGGCCCGGTCAGCGCCAGCCGCTCGTCGAGCCGCTCGTCGGAGACCCGCCGTGCGGCGGCCGTCACCGCGTGGATCGGTCGCAGCGCGCGGCGCGCCGCGACCCAGCCGATCGCCCCGGCCAGCAGTGTGGTTCCGACCAGTACGAAGATCAGCTGCAGCGCGATCTCGTCGAGGATCGGGTCGGCGAGCCGCGCGGGCAGCGTGCGTGACACGTGGCCGTCCATCAGCCCGTAGGCGACGCTCAGGACGACCGCGGACGACGCCGTGAACAGCGCGGTGTAGAGGGCGGTCAGCCGGGCGCGGAGCGGCCAGCGCCGCCACGGTCGGAGTCGCTCGCCGCCGGCGGGACGCATCACATCCGGTAGCCGGCGCCGCGGACGGTCTCGATCACGGCCGGGTCGCCGAGCTTGCGCCGCAGCGTGACCAGCACCATCCGCACCGTGTTGGTGAACGGGTCGACGTTCTCGTCCCAGACCCGCTCCAACAGCTGCTCGGTGGTGACGACCTGCCCGTCGGCGGCCATCAGCTCCTGCAGCACTCCGAACTCCTTCGGCGAGAGGTCGAGCGACGCACCGCCGCGCGTGGCCTCGTGGCGCGCCGGGTCGAGCGTGATGTCGCCATGCTCGAGCACCGTCGGCCGGACCCGTCCACTGCGGCGGCCGAGCGCGGCGACGCGGGCGGCCAGCTCGGCGAACCGGAACGGCTTGGTCAGGTAGTCGTCGGCGCCGAGCGCCAAGCCGTCGACCATCTCGTCGAGCGAGGACGCGGCGGTCAGCATCAGGATCTTGGTTTCGGGCTGCTCGCCGTTGAGCGTCCGGCAGACCTCGTCGCCGTGGATCTTCGGCAGGTCGCGGTCGAGCACGACGACGTCGTATGGGTGGACGCGCGCCTTGAACAGCGCGGTCTCGCCGTCCTCGGCGATGTCGACCGCGATCCCGTCCCGACGGAGGCCACGGGCGATAGCCTCGGCGACGCCGCCGTGGTCCTCGGCCACCAGCACGCGCACCGGGGCTAGACCTCAGGCGGCGCGGGTGCGGCCGGCTTCTCGTCCGGGTCGCAGTTGACGCGCTGCATCAGCGGCTCGGCCTGCTGCCGCTCGCGCTCGACCGTCTCGTGGGCGGTGCGGAGCTGTGGCTCAGCGCTGGAGAGCCCGGTCAGGCCGAAACCGAGCAGCCCGACGCCCATCGTGCCCGTCAGGAGGAGGGGGAGAGTGCGACGAAACATCATCGATACGTGTACCCAATCGTACGACTCTCAGCTCAGGGTAAACCCCGGCTGGGAGAATCCGTAGAGACCCGGCCTCAGATCACCCGGCCGGTGACCGCGAGCGAGCCGCCGACGCCGCCGATCAGCAGCAACAGCGCCGCGCCGACCGCGAAGACCGTGGTCTGCTCCTTGCCGGGCTCGGTCGCGACCTCGCTGCCGAGCTCGCGGTAGACGGCCTCCAGCGACGCCGCATCGGGCGCGTCGGCGTAGGTGCCGCCCGAGAGCTCGGCGATCTGGCGCATCGCGTCGCGGTCCGGCGGGACGCGCTCGGTCTGGGTGCGGCCGTCGTCGTCGGTGTAGGTCAGTGTTCCGTCGTCGGTACCGAGCGCGATCGTGAAGACCCGTACCCCGAGCCGCCCGGCCTCCTCGGCCACCGGCAGCGGATCGACTCCGCGAACCGACTCGCCGTCGGACAGCATCACGATCGCCGCCGGGGTCTGGCTGCCGCGCTCGCCCTGCGGGCGCAGCGTCCGCAGCGCGGCGGCCAGCGCGTCGCCGGTGGCGGTGCTGCCGAGACCCTCCAGGCCGTTGATCGCGCGGCGCACCGGCTCGCGGTCGGTGGTCGGGGCGGTCAGCAGCTTGACCTTGTGGTTGAAGCCCATCGCGCCAATCCGGATCTGCGGCGGCACGTCGTCGACGAAGTCGAGCGCCGCGGCCTTCGCCGCCTCCATCCGCGTCGGGGCGACGTCCTCGGATCGCATCGATCCCGAGGTGTCGGTCAGCATCATCACCGTCGCCCGCTCGACCGGGATCGCGACGGTCCGCTCGGGCTGCGCGGCCGCGACCACGAGGGCCGCGAGCGCCAGCACGATGCCGACCGGGGCGACATGACGCCGCCATCCGGCCCGGCGCGGCAGCACCGACGCCATCAGCGCAGGCGCCGCGAAGGCGTTGCGACTGGACGCTCGGCGCCGTTCGATCACCACGTAGGCGATGACGGCGACCGGAACCAGCAGCAGGGCGATCAGAAACAGCGGGGCAGCGAAGCTCACGGAATCGAAGGGCTCGTCGGAGAGCGGGTCTACGGGGTGCCGGGCGACCGCGGCGAGAACGGCGCGTTGGGGTCGCTCGGGCTGCCGGGGCTGTTCGGGCTCCCCGGGCTACGGGGATTGTTGGGGCTCCCGGGGCTGCGCGGCGTCCGGGTCGAGCTGCTGCCGGTCGCCGATGTCGGGCGGTCGCCGAGCGTGACCTTCAGCGTCTGACGGTTCCCGTTGCGCATCACCTCGACGTCGACGATGTCGCCGGGCTTGTGCTCGTTGACGACGCGGGACACGTCGTCGGGGTTGTCGATCTTCTTGCCGGCGATCGAGACGATCACGTCGCCGTTCGGGTTCTGGCCGGCCTGCGGGTTGCCCGTCACCGAGCGCATCCCGGCGCGAGCGGCGGGGCCGCCCGGCGTCACCTGCCCGACGGCGGCACCTTCGACGCCCTCGATCTTGCCCATCTGGATTCCCAGGTAGGCATGCTGGATCGAGGCGCCGGTGGCGATCGTCGGGACTACGCGCTTGACGGTGTTGGACGGCACGGCGAAGCCGATGCCGACGCTGCCGCCGCCCATACCGGTCGTCGCGATCTGCGAGTTGACCCCGACGACGCGGCCCTTCATGTCGAGCAGCGGACCACCCGAGTTGCCCGGGTTGATCGGGGCGTCCGTCTGGATCACCTTGTCGATCGAGAAGTTGTTCTGCGCCTGGATCTGGCGACCCACGCCGGAGATGATCCCGGCGGTGGTCGTCTGGTCGAGACCGAGCGGGTAGCCGATCGCGATCACCTGGTCGGCGGTCTGGACCTGGTCCGAGTCCGCGAGCTCGAGCGGGACGAGCTTGTTGACGTCCTTCGGGTCGATCTTCAGCACCGCCAGGTCGGACGAGACGTCGGTGCCCATCAGCCGGGCGGAGACGTCCTGGCCACGGTCGCCGAAGCGGACCTTGATGTCGCGGCCGCCCGACACCACGTGGTTGTTGGTGACGATCAGGCCGGTGTCGTCGTAGACCCAGCCGGTGCCGTTACCGGTGCTCGTGGTCACCCGGACGACGCCCTCGTTGGTCGCTTCCCAGACGGCCTTGATCGCGTCCGAGGACGGGGTCGAGCCGGAACCACCGACGACCGACCGCTCGACGGTGGTCGTCCCGACCACCTGCATGCCGATCGCGACGCCGCCGACGAGCAGCGCGGCCGCGGACAGCGCCACGACGCCGTTGCGCAGCCGGCGGCGGCGCGACAACGTCTTCGGTGACGGTTCGCTCGGTCCCGCGGCACGGCGCGAGGTCGTGCGGTGGGGGCGGGTCGGGGCCTCTTCGACCGGCGGCGCGGCGGCCGCTTCGGTCGTCGGCTCGTCGTCCAACCACCCGTGGTGGTCGGTCTCGGAGGGGCCGTCGGACCAGAGGGAGCGATGTTCGGGAGCCATGAGGTGCGCGAAGTCGGGTCGGTACCCGCGGGATAGCGGGTGAGCAACACCATGGCGAAGGGCCTGTCAAAGCCGCGTAAGGACCACGAGGAACGCTGACGTTCGGTCTGCGCCGGGGTCGAGCTCTCGACCGAACCCGACCCGCGCGTGGTGTGTATCGGCCCGACCGGGGCCTCAGCTCGCCGGTGATGCGCGCTCCGCGGACGCCTGGCTGACGGCGTGCTCGCTTGCCCAGTCCAGGACCTCGTCGGCGATCCGCTCCCAGCCTTCCTGGGCGGGCAGCAGATGGGCGAAGCCGTCGTACTCGACGACCTCGGTCAGCGCGTCGGA
This sequence comes from Patulibacter sp., assembly GCA_052039575.1. Taxonomy (GTDB): domain Bacteria; phylum Actinomycetota; class Thermoleophilia; order Solirubrobacterales; family Solirubrobacteraceae; genus Patulibacter. The sequence continues at coordinate 9,475 of JBQGEK010000050.1, forward strand.
CTTGTAGTGCCTGGCGTTGGAGCGCTGGACGGCCGGCGGCATCAGGTGGTCCTCGCCGCCAGCGACGAACAGCAGCGGAGCACGGTCACCGTTGCGGTAGTCGACCGCCGTGTCCTGCTGGCCCGGCTTGAAGTTGGCGAGTACGTTCTCCCAGAAGACCGATCCCGACGCGGGGATCGCGTAGCGCTCGTAGGCGGCCAGCGACTCCGCCTCGTCGAACGTGTTCGTGAACGCGTAGTGCCACTGCTCGGGCGACAACGAGACCGCGCGGTTGCGGTCGATCGGGTGCTTGAGCACGGACCACGCCGACTTCAACTGCGACAGCGGGGCCACCCGCACGCCCTCGGTCGGTGCCGAGTTGATCGCGACGCCGGCCGCGCCGAGCCCCTTGTCGAGCAGCAGCTGGACGAAGACGCCGCCCGCCGAGTGGCCGATCAGGATCGGCGGTCGGGGCAGCCCGCGTACGATCCCCTCGAGCCGCTCCATGATCCCCGCCACCGTCAGCTGCTCCAGCGGGGTCGGGTCGGCGTTGAGCGCCTCGACCTCGACGTCGAGCCCCGGGTACGCGGGCGCGATCACGGTGTAGCCCGCGGCCTCGTAGTGCGTGATCCAGTGCTCCCAGCTGCGCGGCGTGACCCAGAACCCGTGGATCAGGACGATGGTGTCGGGGGGCGTGCTCGTGGACGACATGCGGGCCTCTCGTTCGTACGGTGTGCGGTGTGCGCGCGACCGTACTCCGTCCGCCGTCTCCGCCCGGGGCAGCTTTGCCCCCTCCGGCCGGCTGTCGTCTAGGCGGACGCGGAGATCGCCATCGGGCCGACGCCCGGCTCGTCCTGCTCGATGTGTTCGTCGGCGTGGTACGACGAGCGCACCAGCGGGCCGGCGGCGACGTGGTCGAAGCCGAGCTCGTTCATCCCGATGTCGGCGAGCTCGTCGAACTCGTCCGGGTGCCAGTAGCGGACCACCGGCAGGTGGTTCTCGGTCGGCCGCAGGTACTGGCCGATCGTGAGGATCTGGACGTCGACCTCGCGCAGGTATTTCATCGCGTCGACGACCTCGGCGAAGGTCTCGCCGAGCCCGACCATCATCCCCGACTTGGTCGACAGCGAATCGCCGGCCATCGCCTTGGCATTGCGCAACACGCGGCACGAGCGCTCGAACGTCGACCCGCGACGGGCGACCTGGTAGAGCCGCGGAACGACCTCGACGTTGTGGTTGAAGACGTCGGGACCGGCTTCGATCACCGTCGCCAACGGCATCTCCTCACCGCGGAAGTCCGGGGTCAGCGTCTCGATCTTGGTCTTCGGCGACTGGCGCCGGATCTGGTTGATCGTCGCCGCCCAGATCCGCGAGCCGTAGTCGGGCAGATCGTCGCGGTCGACCGACGTGACGACCGCGTGGCGCAGCTCCAACAGCGCGATCGAGCGGGCGACGCGGGCCGGCTCCAGCGGGTCGTTCCCGGTCGGCGTCCCGGTCATCACGTGGCAGAACCCGCAACGACGGGTGCACGTGTCGCCGAGGATCATGAACGTCGCGGTGCCGCGCTCCCAGCACTCGCCGATGTTCGGGCAGGCCGCTTCCTGGCAGACCGTGTTGAGGTTGTTGGCCTTGATCGTCTCGTTGAGCTCCCGGTACTTCGGGGAGCCCGGAGCCGGGACCTTGAACCACGCCGGCTTGCGGTCGCGGTAGGGGATCGTCTGGGTCCCCAGGACCTTGGTGACGTCCATCCCG
>JBQGEK010000051.1:0-2235 GCA_052039575.1 Patulibacter sp.
CGAACGGAACCGGGGGAACCGTCCGCCGTGGACGATTCCCCCGTGTTCGAACCAGAGCCTCCGAGCGGACTCGAACCGCTGACCCCTTCATTACGAGTGAAGTGCTCTACCAGCTGAGCTACGGAGGCGCGGCGGCGAAGATTAGCGTGCTGCGCGCCACGGTGCCACCCCGTCGAGGCGGTACCGTTGGCCGCATGGGAATTCTCGCCTGGATCGTCCTCGGCTTCGTCTCAGGCATGCTCGCGCGGGCGATCGTGCCCGGCGGTCGCGGCCTCGGTTGCCTGACCACGACGGCCGTCGGCGTGCTCGGTGCCCTGATCGGCGGGGCGGTCGCCTCGGCCGCCGGCGTTGGTGAGCTGGAGTCGTTCTACGACCTCGGTACGTGGGCGATCGCGGTGCTCGGATCGGTCCTGCTGCTGCTCGTGCTCGGTGCGATCGGTGGGCGCAGTCGTCGGTGAAACGCCACTGAGACGATCCCCCGGCGCGCCCGAGCGCCGAGTATGGTGTCCACATGGGGTGGAGCGCGACGGACATGGGTGATCTCCGGGGGCGGCGTGTCGTCGTCACCGGCGCGAACAGCGGGCTCGGGCTGCAGACCGCGCAGGAGCTCGCGCGGGCCGGCGCCTACGTGACCCTGGCGTGCCGCTCTCCCGAGCGCGCCGAGACCGCGGTCAGCCGGATTCGCCGCGCGGTCCCCGACGCACTGGTGCAGGTCGAGGAGCTCGACTTGGCCGATCTGGTCTCGGTCCGCGCCTGTGCCGAGCGCATCTCCGCGACCGGGCAGCCCTTGGACGTCCTGGTCAACAACGCCGGCGTGATGGCGACCCCGCAGCGCGAGACCGCCGACGGGTTCGAGCTCCAGTTCGGGACCAACCACCTCGGTCACTTCGCCTTCACCGGCCTGCTGCTCGACGCGCTGCGTGCGGCACCGGCCCCGCGCGTGGTCACGGTCAGCAGCACGGTGCATCGGATCGGGTCGATCGACTTCGACAACCTGATGTGGCAGCGCGGGTACGGGCCGTGGAAGGCGTACGGTCGGTCGAAGCTCGCCAACCTGCTGTTCGCTCGCGAGCTCCAGGTCCGCGCCGACGCGGCGGGTATCCCGCTGCGCAGCCATGCGGCGCATCCGGGGTACTCGGCGACCGAGCTGCAGACGTCGGGGCCGACGATGGGCGGCGGCACGATGGCGCGGCTGAACGGCCTGGGAGGTCGGATCGGCAACGCGCTGATCGGCGCGTCGGACGCGTACGGCGCGCTGCCGACGCTGTTCGCGGTGGCCGACGACGAGCTCGCGGGCGGGTCGTACGTCGGTCCGACCCGGTTCTTCCAGCTGCGGGGTGGGATCGGTCCGGTGCCGTCGTCGCGCGCGGGACGCGACATGGACGTCGCAGCACGGCTGTTCGACGTCTCGGAGCAGCTGACCGGCGTGCGCTTCGACGTCGCGTCCGCCGTTGCCTGACGGTCCTGCCACGATGGGCCGATGCCCTTCTCGGACCTGCGGCGGACCTACGACGGCGCGCCGCTACGGCGAGAGGGACTCGCCGCCGATCCGCTGAAGCAGGTCGCGCGCTGGATCGGCGAGGCCCGCGACGTCCTGTCCGGCGAGACGGAACTGAACGCGATGTCGGTGGCGACGGTCGACGCCGACGGTCGGCCATCGGTGCGGATCGTGCTGCTCAAGGGGATCGACGAGCGGGGCCTGACGTTCTTCACCAACCAGCGGTCGCGCAAGGGCCGCGAGATCGCGGCGAGCGGCCAGGCCGCGATCTGCCTGCACTGGGCGCCGATCTACCGCCAGGTCCGGATGGTCGGACGCTGCAGGCCGGTGACGCGTGAGGAGACCGAGCGGTACTTCGCCCAGCGTCCCCGTGGCAGCCAGGTCAGCGCGTGGGCGTCGCGTCAGAGCGAGCCGATCGCGGGGCGCGACGAGCTCGAGGCGCAGGTCGCGGAAGCCGAACGCCGGTTCGCCGACCAGCCGGTGCCGGCCCCGCCGTTCTGGGGCGGATACCGCGTCGAGCCGGACGAGGTCGAGCTCTGGCAAGGGCGCCCCGACCGCACCCACGACCGGTTCGCCTATCTGCGCGACGACGGTGGCTGGCGGATCGAGCGCCTGCAGCCATGACGTCGGCTCGGGGGCTGCGCCTCAGGCGGTCGCCGGAGCCGAGTCGGCTGCAGCCGGGCGCAGGGCCATCAGATCGGCGACGCTCTCGGACGAGCGGCGCCGATCGGCGTGGT
>JBQGEK010000052.1:0-4268 GCA_052039575.1 Patulibacter sp.
ACGTCGACGTCGCCGATCGCGGACGCCAGGTCCTCCGCGGTCATCTCGGCGAGATCGCCGACGCGCACCTTCACCCCGTGGGCCTCGATCTCTGCCCGCTGCTCGGGACGGCGAACGAGCCCGTGAACGTCGTCCCCGCGAGAACGCAGCTCCCGCGCGAGCAGGCCGCCGATGCCACCCGCGATACCGATGATGAAGACGCGCACTGGACGCTCCGTTCGTGAGGTGTTCTCTTCGAGCCCTCGCGGTTCGCGAGGGTGCCTCTTTCGAGATTCCCACAGCACGCGAAAACCCCCGCACAAGCGGGGGTTCCGGTCCTTCGTCTCTAGGTGGAGCTAGCCGGGCTCGAACCGGCGACCTCCTGCATGCCATGCAGGCTGGCTGGGTGGGTTCGGGTGGTCTGGGTGTGGCGATTTGCAGGTGGTTCGTGAAGCCCTGCGGATTCGTGGACGGAGGCGATCGACGGCGGATCGGGGGCGATCCTCGGCGATGTCGGGGGATTCAGGCACTTCTTGCGAACAGTGCCTGACGTCCGAGGGCCCAGGCGCTCGCTCCGATCATCGGTCCGAGCGCGCCGGATGCCGAATTGACCGCGCCTGCGCCTGATCGAGGGCCCGCGGATCCTCACCTGCGGCGCCGCGAAGCCCGGTAGGATTCGGTGCATGGTCGATCGTCCCCTCGCCGCCCGCAGTGCCGTCGGCTTGGTCCGGGCCGAAGGCCTCGAGCCCTCGCCGGAGGTCGTCGCCCAGCTCGAAGCCCATGCCACCGGACAGGTGATGACGCAAGATCTCAAGGCCTACGAGCAGCAGCTCCTGGCGCAGCACCGCACTCGGGCGCAGGCGGCCGTCACGCGCTAGCCATCGGTGCCGGCCGCCGCGGACCCGTACCTCGATCCCGCGACGGGGATCCTCCGCAACCTCCTCGGCGCGACCGACCAGGCGCGCGACGCGCCTGAAGGCCGTCGAAACTCGGTGGGCAGATCAACGACTATGGCCACGAGTCGCTCAGCTGGGCGCCAGACCGTTTCGACCGCCCTGGCCGCAGGCTTGATGCATCGGTCGATGCGCCAGAGGGGTGTCAGTCGCGATCATGGAGTCCGGCGTCGCCTCCGTGCGTGGCCCTGACCACGCGGACCAGAAGCAGTCACGGGTCGACTGGATCAAGGCACCGAGCCTCACTACGCTGGAAGCATGGACGCACGGACGACAACGGTCGAGATCGACTCCGTGCTGCTGCGCCGCTTGCGATCCCGGAACCCCGAGAAGGACGACCGCGCCGTGATTGAGGACATCGCCCGGGTCTCTGTTGGATTCCAGACGCTGCGCGAGGTTCAAGAGCGCAGCAGCGATGACGACGACGCCCTGGTTGCCGAAGCAGCGCGCACGGTGCGATCGCTTCGCCGCGACGCGGCGTGACCTATCCGTCCTGCTCCCACGGGTCGAGGCAAGCAACACCAAGGGGTTCGAAATGGCGGGTGTTGCGCGTGACGACGGTCATCTCGGCCGCCTGGGCGACGGCGGCGATGAGGGCGTCGTCAAATGGAGCGTGCTCGGGGACGCGATAGGTCGCCAAGATGCGCGCGGCGCCGAGGTCGAAGGGCAGCACTCGTCCGGCGAACGCCGGTAGCACCCGGTCTTCGAACCACCGTCGCAGGATGACGCCTTGAGGCGGATCGGATCGTTCCTTGGCGACGACGCCACGTTCGATTTCCGCCATCGTCATCGCCGACACGAACTGGTCGGCGACGGGAACGGCAGCTGCCCAGGTCTCGACCTGCGGGTTGCGCCCTCGGACACGAAGCGCAGACACCACATTGGTATCCAGCACGTACTGCATGCGCTGGGTCACAGCTCAGGGGTCCGCGCGGCCAGCCCGAGGCGCTGGGGCTCGAACTCGATGTCCTGGCCCTCGTCGGTGCCGAGCAGGTCGACGATGGTGACCGGCTTGCGCTCGAGGACGTCGGCGAGGATCTCTCGCGCCTCGGCCTCGACGGACCGCCGGTGTTGCTCGGCCCGCGCCTTCAGCGCGGCCTTGGTCCCTACGGGAAGATTGCGGATCAGGATCTGCTCCACGCTTACCACCTCCGATATCAACTCGACGATATCACCGGGTCCCGGTGGTCGCAAGGGTCGGAAGCAGCTGGGGATCGCAACGCCCGGGACTACGGGCCGGGAAATGGCGTCGGCACAGCAACATCCTTCCAGCCCAGTCCCCTGACTAGACAGATCAGATGTCACCCAACCGTGCAGCAGACCCCATCGACGCGGGGTGACGAACTGGAGCCGAGACCTAGAAGTCGCGAGCCGCTCGGCGAGCTAGCGTGGTCCGATGGCTACCGGTGACAGCCTTGACAATCCGCTGATTCGGCAGGTTCTCGAGTCGAAGGCCCCCGACGTGAGCATTCTGCGGCAACTCGTCATTGCCGCCTACAACGCCGAAAATGGAATACCAGTAGGTGCCGAACAGACGGACGCCAAGCGCGACGACGCCGTAGCGAGATGGCTTCGTTTGGCAAGCATCTCGGAATCTGCGTATTCCGGCTTCTTCTGCAGCGCGAGCCACTTGCGCCAAGTCTTGTTCGACGGGCTTGAATCTAAGGCGAGTTGGCTACATCAAGCGCAATGCGTGACGTGCTGGGATTACCGCGGCCTTGAGCAGCCAAGCGTCCTCTTTCACATTCGGGTCGATCCGTCATCGCACCAGGCCCAAAAGCCTCAATGCAGAGAGCGTTTCGGCGCGCGGTGCACGCGGCCCTCGATGAACGCCAAGTCGAGCATTTCGGAGAGAGTTCGCTCTGCGTCCGTCTCGTGTTCTTGCTCAGCCCCAATCGGCGAAAGCGCCTTGACCTGGACAATCTGACCAAGGGCACGCTCGACGCGCTACGGGGGCGGCTGTTCGACGATGACAGCCAGGTGCAGCACCTCGACGTGCTCAAGCTCGTTGGCCCGGACGATGGTGACCAAGCGATCGGCGTTCGGATCGCCCCGACAAAGATCGACGATCATTCAGATGTGTTCCGAAAGACGTTCGAAGTGAATTGGGCTGGGTGGCAGCACAAGCGCATCGCGGACTTCCTCGAGTAAGGGGGACGACGGACGCCCGTAAGCGCATGCCTCGACTGGATCGCGGCGGATCCCCGCCCATCGCCCCGCATCCCCAGGCATCCCGCCGAATACAGGCACCAGTGCCTGAACGCGCCCGCCGAGACCAAGCCGCGAAGCCATCCGTGGCCGGCCCCAGAAACCAAGAAACCCCCGCATCCGCGGGGGTCTCGGTACGTCGTTCTGAGGTGGAGCTAGCCGGGCTCGAACCGGCGACCTCCTGCATGCCATGCAGGCGCTCTTCCAGCTGAGCTATAGCCCCAGAGCGATCTGCAAGGTAGCACGAACGGGCTGCGCGACGCTGGCTGGGTGAAGCGCGCTCCGAGCTCACGATCCGCCCGGTTCCGGCGGATAAACCACGAAGTCGTCGGACCCAGGTTTGGGCCTGGGATGGCCTCGGGCCGGGAGGCCCACTGCCGTGGGGCCGCACCCATCCTTGGCTAGCGTGGGAGGGACCCGACCCGTGTAGGAGCCAATCGATGTCCGCCTCGCCCGTCTTTCCCGAAACGCAGTCCGTCGACCTCGGCAAGATCGGCATCTGGTCCGGGGCGCTGAACGGCACGCCCGTGGCCCAGGTTCAGGAGGCCGCGCGCGAGATCGAGGAGCTCGGCTACGGCGCCCTCTGGTACGGCGAGGCGCCCAGCGGACGCGACACCTTCACCCAGGCGCTGATGCTGCTCGGTGCCACCGAACGGCTGGTCGTGGCCACCGGCATCGCCAACATCTACCTGCGCGACGCGACCGTCGCCAACGCGGGGGCGAGGACGATCGCGGCGCTGCACCCCACCCGCTTCATGCTGGGGCTCGGCGCCAGCCACGCACCGGCGATCGACACGATGACCCTGCGCACCTACGGCAAGCCCGTCGCGACGATGCGCGCCTACCTCGACGCGATGGCCGAGACCCCGCTGCGGATCCCTGAGGGCCGCGAGCCCGCGCCGCCGGTCGTGCTCGCCGCGCTCGGCCCGAAGATGCTCGAGCTCGCCCGCGACCGCACCCAGGGCGCGCACCCGTACCTCGTCACCCCCGAGCACACCGCGCTCGCGCGCGAGGCCGTCGGTCCCGACCGGCTGGTCGCCGTCGAGCAGGGGGTCGTGGTCACCGACGACCGCGAGACCGCGCTGCGCGACGCCCGTACCCACCTGGAGATCTACAAGGCGCTGCCCA
>JBQGEK010000053.1:0-41424 GCA_052039575.1 Patulibacter sp.
GCGACGCCGAGGACGAGAGCCTGGCCGTCGACGAGGACGCTACGGCCCGGCTGCGCGACCAGGTGCGTACGGCGAGGTAGGTCCGGATCGTACGGTGCGCGGGCCGTCGCCCGCGCGCCGTACGCTGGTACCGGTGAGGCACACTCCCTTGTTCGCTGGTTCAACCCGGATGGCGCGCGCGGATCGCGACGACCGTCCACGGAGGTAGTCGTCGTGGCACGTCCCGACCGTAGGCAAGAGATTCTTCGCAGCTTCATCGCGCGCGTGGCGGACCACGGCTACGAGCAGGCCCGGTTCTCGGACATCGCGGCCGAGCTCGGCGTGAGCAACGGGCTGATCGTCCACCACTTCGGGACGAAGCTGCAGATGCTCAAGCTGATGCACGAGCAGTACATGCTGCGGCGGATCGCCGAGGCGGAGCTGATCGTGACCGAGATCGACCAGCCGGTCGAGCAGCTCAGCGCCTTCATCTACGCGATCATGCTCTGCTTCCGCGAGGACCGCGACGGCAGCGTCGCGTTCACCCGCGAGATCCTGCGGTTCAGCGCGGATCCCGAGATGCGCGAGGTCCGCGAGCTGCGCGACCGCTACACCGAGTTCGTGACCGAGGTGGTCCGCCGCGGGATCGACCGCGACGAGCTGCGGGACGAGGATCCACGGCTCGTGGCGCTGCAGATCTTCGGGATGTGCAACTGGGCCTGGACGTGGTACCGCCCGGACGGCCGCTACTCGCTCGAGGAGATCGCGGCGTCGTTCGCCCGGACGGTGCTGGCGGGGATCAGCCTGGTCCGCTTCCGCGACGTGCTCGCGGACCCGAACGGCGCCGTGGTGCCGACGGTGCGAAAGATCGCGGCGACGGTCCGGGCCCGGACCGAGCTGGTCCCGTAGCGCGACGGCGGTCGCCCGTCGGCCGCTAGCGCAGGAGCACCGGCGCCAGCTCGGCGAGCCAGGCGCGGGCCGTGGCGAACGACGCGATCGGCTGGACGCAGACGTGGTCGGCGCCCGCCGCGAGGTGCTGCTCGACCCGGGCGGCGATCGACGCCGGATCGCCCCACGCGACCAGATCGTCGAGCAGGCGGTCGGTGGGTCGCGCGAGCTCGTCGTCGCCGTAGCCGAGCTCGCGCAGCGCGTTCGCGTAGTTGGGCAGCTGCAGGTACGGCGCGACGAACCGCCGCGCCCGCTCACGGGCGGCCGCGGGGTCGGCCTCGAGCGCGACGCTGACCTCGACCGCGAGCAACGCATCGGGTCCGAGCGTCGCCCGCGCCCGGGCGGTGTGGGCCGCGGGCATGAAGTACGTGTGGGCTCCAGCCGTGCGAGCGGCCGCCAGGCGCAGCATGCCGGGTCGCAATGCCGCGAGCACGACCGGAGTCGGCTGCGACGGCGCCGCGCCCCGGTACGCCGCGGCGTCGTAGCCGTCGAGGTAGCCGCGCATCGCGGGCAGCGGTCGGCCGTACGTCGTGCCGCGCTCGGCGACCGTCGGTCGGTGGCTGACGCCGAGCCCGAGCACGAAGCGGTCGTCGAACGCCTCGTTGAGCGCCTCGGCACTGCCCCGCGCGGCGACCGCGTCGCGGCCGTAGACGCTGGCGATGCCGGTGGCGACGGGCAGCCGCTCGGTGGCGTCGAGCAGCAGCGCGGCCTGCACGAACGGGTCGCGGAATCCGGGGAGCTCGCCGAACCAGAGTCCGCCCCAGCCGGCTGCGGCGAGCTCGGCGGCGGAGCTCCGCAACGAGGCGGCGGGAACGCCGCCGAGCGCCCACCAGACGCCGACGCGACCGAGCAGCGGGCGGGACGCGGCACCGGTCACCGGACGGCCCTCCCCGAGGGGCCCGCCGGATCCGCGACGCGGATCAGGCGCTTGCCGAGGTTGCGCCCGGCGAGCACGTCGACCAGCGCGCCCGGCGCGTGCTGAAGGCCCTCGCTGACGTCCTCCAGCGGGACGAGGTCGCCGGACGCGATCCAGCCGGCGATCTGCTCTTCGGCGGCCGGCCAGCGGTCGCGGTGGTCGAGCACGATGAAGCCCTCCATGCGTAGGCGACGGGTCACGATCACCGAGGGAACGAGCCGGGCGCCGCGGTGCTCGGCGTGCTCCAGCTCGGACACCACGCCGCAGCAGACGATCCGCCCGCCGAGGTTCATCCGCGCGAGCACGGTGTCCAGCAGCGGGCCGCCGACGTTGTCGAAGTAGACGTCGACGCCGTTCGGGCAGGCCCGGCGCAGCGCCGCGCGGACGTCGGGGTCCGAGCGGTCGACCGCGGCGTCGAAGCCGAGTCGCTCGACGAGCGCCGCGCACTTCTCGGCCGATCCGGCGATACCGACCACGCGGCAGCCCGCCAGGCGGGCCAGCTGCCCGGCGACCGAGCCGGTGGCGCCGGCGGCGGCGGAGACCAGCACGGTCTCGCCCGGCCGCGGGCGTCCGACGTCGAACAGGCCGACGTGCGCCGTCACGCCGGTGATCCCGAGCACCCCGAGGTGGTGGGAGAGCGGCCCGCGAACCGTGATCGGGTCGACGGCCTCGCGGGGCAGCGCGGCCTGCTCCTGCCAGCCGGCCTCGCAGGCGACGATCGTGCCGGCGGCCAGTTCGCTGTCGCCGGGGTCGACGATCTCGGAGAGCGTGAAGCCGGGCATCAGCTGGCCCGGCTCGATCCGCTCGCGGTAGGAGTGCTCGAGCATCCACGCCCGGTTGGCGGGGTCGATCGACAGCAGCAGCGTCCGGCAGAGCACGTCGCCGGCCGCCGCCTGCGGTGCCGGACCTTCGACGAGCGCGAAGTGCTCGGACGTGACCGCCCCCTCTGGCAGCCGCTCGAGGATGATCTGCCGGTTCACCGGATGCCTCCGTCTCTAGCGCTGCGAGAAGCCGCTGACGGGGAGCCGGGGATCCACCCCGTAGCCGGTGCCGCCCCGCAGCTCGCCGCGCTCGGTCAGCAGCTGCTGGCTGTAGACGATCCGGCCGGTGATCTCGTCGAGCGGGGCGGTGGCCAGGGCCATCGCCGCGTCGCAGATGATCGCCGGATCCTCGGCGGCGGGATCGTCTGTCGAGCTGAGGTGGGCGTTGAACAGCGCGCCGGGCGTCGGCACGATCTGCGATGGCGCCAGCGCGACGACGCCGACGCCGCGGTCGTACGTCTCGCGAGCGAGGCCCTGGGTGAGGCGCTCGACGGCCGCCTTCTGCATCCCGTAGGCGACGTCGCCGATGTCGATCGCCTCAGGCCCGTACGGGCCGCGGCCGGGGCCGATCGCGGCCTCCGACGTCAGGTTGATGATCCGCCCGCTGCCGCGCGCGAGCATCTCGGGCAGCACCAGCTGGCTGAGACGCAGCGGCGCGTCGACCGTCACCCGCCACGAGAGGTTCCAACGACTCGGCGCCAGGTCGACGGTCGGGCCGAAGAACCCGACGGCCGCGTTGTTGACCAGGATGTCGATCCGGCCGAAGGCGTCGTGGGCCGCACCGACGATCTGCTCGTACGACGCTGGGTCGGCGAGGTTCGCCTCGATCGCGATCGCTTCGCCGCCGCGATCTTGGATTGTCTGGACGGTTTCCTCCAGCGAGCCACCGAGCAGCGCGTTGCCGCCTTCCCGCAGAGTGCGCGCGACGCAGGCCACCTGGGCGCCGGCGCTGGCGTAGCGCTGCGCGATGTGCGCGCCGATGCCCCGGCTGGCACCGGTCACGACGGCGACTTGGTGGGCCAGGGGCTGCGGGCGGACGTGCGAGTTCATGTCCGGCACGATGGCAGTCGACCCCCGGGCGGGCGGCACCGCAGTTGGAGTCCCTTCCAAGTCTCAGCCCCTGTTATGCTGACCGACCAGACGGTACAAATGCTGCTAGAACGCAAAAACTCACCGTCGCCCGGGGGCCCCGCGGCGTGCTCCGGGGCGAACGACCGTGCGACGCGGACGGCGCGCGAGCTCGCGCGCCGGATGCGCGGCGCGATCGGAGCCGGTCGCTGCGCGGTCTACCTGCGCGACGCGCACGACGAGCAGTTCCGCGGGGTCGCGGCCGACGCCGACGACGTCGGCGACACCGTCGGGATCGAACGGCTGCGCTGCGGAGGACTGGCCGACGGCTTCACGCGCGAGATCCTCGAGCGCGGGGCCCCGGCCGTGGTGCTCAACGCCCGGTCCGACCGCCGGCCGCTGCGCGCGGCGGTGCGCCGTTGGAGCATCGAGTCGATCCTCGGGGTGCCGCTGGTCGCCGACGACGCCGTCGTCGGGATCGCGTTCCTCGACGATCCCCGCACCCGGCGGACCTTCGCGGACGCCGAGATCGCGCTGGCCAGCTCGATCGCGAGCATCGCGGCGATCGCGATCGCGGAGGCGCGCCGCGCCGACACGGCGACCGCCCGGACCCGCGAGCACGCTCGTCAGTTCGGCTACCTCCGCGAAGCGTCGCGGCTCCAGGCCGAGTTCCTGGAGCTCGTCGTCGCGGGAGCGTCGCTCCGCGGCCTCGTCGAGCTCGTGACCAGGCGCACCGGCAACCCGTGTGCGATCTACGGCGACGGCGGTCGGCGGCTGGCAGGGAACGAGGGCGGGGCGCCACGAGCCGCGACCCCGCTCGACCCGGAGCTGGTCGGGCAAGCGGACGTGGCGGCCGCGCTGCGGGGGATCGAGCCGGGCCGGACCGCGGTCGTCGGCCCGTTCAGCGATCCACGCATCCACCGGCGGTTTGCCGTCGCGCACCTCGCCTCGGCGGACGAACCCTGCGGGCACGTCGTGGTCGCCGAGACGCGCCGTCGGATCGACTCGCTCGGCACGCTCGTGGTCCAGTGCGCGGCTGCCCAGGCCACGCTGCAGCTCGTCGGCGAGGCCCGTGCGCGGAACGCCGAGGCCGAGGCGGATGCCGCTGTGATGCGCGACCTGCGGCGCGCCGACGGGCCCGACGCCGCCCTCCGCCGTCGGGCCGAGCGGCTCGGCGTCGTCGGCGATCGCGACCACCTGGTCGCCGCGATCGGCGCCGCGTCGGGCGGTCCGGTCCGGGTCTCGACCGACGCCGTGAAGGCCGCGGTCCGGGCGGTCCGCGGCGTCGCCGGCGCCGGGCTCGTCTGGCGTGCCTCCGACGCCGTCGTCTACCTCCTGGTCGACGCTGCGCCACGACGGGCGCGAAAGGCCCGGGCGAGCGCGGGCGACGAGATCGAGCGGATCCTCGGGGCGATCCCGGGCGGCGAAGAGCTGATCGCCGGGATCTCGGGCGCCTGCCGGGTCCCGGAAGGCGCCGCACGCGGCTTCGACGAGGCGCAGCGCGTGCTCGACCACCTGCGCCGCCGCCACCGGCCGGGAGCGCATCCCGTGCTCGCCAACGAGGAGCTGGGCGTTGCCCAGTTCGTCCTCGGATCGACCGACCCCGACGGCGCGGAGCGCTTCGCACGGAAGGTACTCGGACCCCTGGCGTCGGTGCCCCCGGTGCTCGAGACCGTCGGGGCGTTCCTCGACGCGGAGCGGAGCGTGCGCCGGGCGGCGCACGAGCTCGGCGTGCACCAGAACACGGTGCGCTACCGGTTGGCGCGCGTCCACGAGCTGACCGGGCTCGACCTGCTGCGCGACCCCGAGCACCAGACGGTCGGCCTGCTGGCGTTGACCGTGGTCCGGGTCCACGACCTGGAGCTGGTGGCCGACGGTACGCCGGACCCGGAGCCCTCGGCCGACGAACCGCCCCGCGTCAGCGGCCGGTGAACGTCGGCGCGCGCTTCTGCAGGAAGGCGTCTATGCCCTCGCGTGCGTCCTCGGTCTCCAGCAGCGAGCGCAGCCGCTCGTTCGCCCGGCGGAGTCCGTCGGCAACCGGGATCCGCTCGATCTCCCGTACGCCGTCGAGGATCTCGCGCACCGCGAGCGGCGGGTTGGCCGCGATCGCCCGCGCCAGTGCGGCGGCCGCGTCGACCACCTCGTCCCGGGGGGCCACGAGGTCGACCAGGCCGATCTCCGCGGCACGCGGCGCCGAGACGGTCTCGCCGGTCAGCAGCAGCCGCAGGGCGACCCCGCGGCCGATGATCCGTGGCATCCGCACCAGTCCGCCCGACCCGGGCAGGATCCCGACCTTGACCTCGGGCAGGCCCATCGACGCGCTGTCGGCGGCGATCCGGGTCGAGCAGGCCAGCGCCAGCTCCAGTCCGCCGCCGAACGCGAAGCCGTTGATGCAGGCCACCGACGGCACGTCGAGCTCGTCCACGCGACGGCCGATCTCGATCAGCTTGGCGGTGTAGGCGAGCGCTTCGTCCGGCGAGAGGTCGCGCAGCTGCTCGAGGTCCGCGCCGACGGCGAAGGCCCGTCCGCGTCCGCGCAGCAATAGGCAGCGGACGCCGGGGTCCTGCTCGATCCGGTCGATTGCGGCGAGCAGGGCGTCGGCCATCGCGGGGGCCAGCGTCGTCAACCGTTCCTCGTCGCCGAAGGTGAGCACCGCGACCCCGTCGACGAGCTCGATGTCGACGCTGGACTCGGACGACATCAGTGGTCCCCCGCGCGGGGCTTGACGGCTCCGTGGCGTTCCCAGTACTCCGCGGGGATGTCGGCCTTGTCCTTGTACCAGTGCCAGACGCACGGGTCGTGGTCGAAGTCGTCCGGCGGCGTCGACGGGTACAGCGGGAACCCGCTCCACTCGATCGGCATCGACTCGTTCATGAACGTGCAGTGGGTGCAGTACAGCGGGAAGTCCTTGCGACCGTACGACCAATCGTGGGCGTCCTTCGTCTTGCCGTAGCCGTTCTTCTCGTAGAGCCCGCGGCGCATCAGCCGCTGCCCGGACCCGCACGGATTCATCGAGAAGGTGAACTTCTCCTCGTCCTCGACGATCGTGAACGCCCCGGGATGCGGGCCGACGCCACTCGCGGAGTGCGCCCGCCAGGTCGCCGCGAGCAGCTCGACCACGTCGCGCCGGTCGAGGGCATCGATCGCGTGGACGTGCCGCTTCCAGCCGCGGGTGTTCTGGCTCTTCCAGGCGGCGGCGACGCCGTCGTCGCCCAGTTCGTCCTGGACGTACGTGACCAGGCCGAGGATCGTCTCGGCCATCAGGTCGTGGAGCATCTGCCACTCGCTCTTCATCTCCTCGCAGAGCCGGCGCGCGGTGGCGACGTCGCCCGCGTCGATCGCCTCGATCGCGCGGTCCATGGTGGGACGGGACATTTCGCTCAGCTCGGTTGCTTCGAACCAGGTGTCGGACATGCTTGCTCCTTGGGGCCGGACCGTCACGAGCACATCTCGTGAGCCACGCGGTGTCAAGGTGCGGGTTGGAAGCAGCTCCAGATGTCCAACGACCGGAGCCTCGCGGCACGCGATGCTTCGAAGCCGCAACGTGGAGCGAACCAGGGAGAGCGAATGAGCTTGTCGCAGGATGGCCTGTCGTACTGGCGGCCGGACGACGGCGCCGCGCGTGTCGCGCGCGAGATGACGGTGCCGGACCTGCTCGAGGAGGCGGTGGCGGCGCACCGCGAGCGCGAGGCGCTGGTCGCGCCGGGGGTCGACGGCGAGCTCGTACGGCTGACCTACGGCGAGCTCGGCGACGAGGTCGTGCGGATCGCGAAGGCGCTGCTCGCGCTCGGGCTCGAACCGGGGTCGCGGGTGATGGTCTGGGCCCCGAACCTCGTCCACCACCCGCTGCTGCAGCACGGCTGCGCGTGGGCCGGCGTGATCTTCGTGCCGATCAACCCCCTCTACCGCTACGACGACATCGCCTACGCCGTCGAGCGGGCCCGGCCGCAGGCGATCTTCCTGACGCCGAGTGACCGCAGCGCCGACCTCTGGGGGATCCTCGACCGGCTGCCGCCCGGCGCCGTCGCGCACCGGGTCGCGCTCGGCGACGCCCCGAGCGACGCGGGGATCGGCTGGGACGAATGGCTCCGCGGGGGCGACGCGGTCGGCGACGAGGAGGTCGATCGCCGACGCGCGTTGGTGGCGCCCGGGGATGTCTCGCAGATCCAGTTCACGTCCGGGACCACCGGGTCGCCGAAGGGCGTCCAGCTGACCAACCGGGTGATCGCGAACATGGGCCGGATGATGGCCGAGCGGTCCGAGATGACGTCCGACGACCGGGCCGTCAACCCGCTGCCGCTGTTCCACTGCGGCGGCTGCATCGTGACCGGCCTGGCGATCATGGCGGCGGGCGGAACGCACGTGCCGATCGCGGCGTTCGATCCGCCGGTGGTCTGCCGGGCGATCGAGGACGAGCGGGGCACGTTCCTCGCGGCCGTGCCGACGATGCTGATCGCGCTCGACGAGCAGGCGACGCGCGACGGCCAACGACTCGACAGCCTGCGGACGGTGATCTCCGGCGGCGCGGTCGTGCCGCCGGCCGTGGCGCGACGTTGGCGCGACCACTACGGGGCGCGGTTCGCCACGACCTACGGCCAGACGGAGTTCGGCCCGCTCGCCACGGTGACGTCGCCGTCCGATCCGTTCGAGCGCCAGGTGACCACCGTCGGGCGGCCGCTCTCGGACGTCGAGCTGGACGTCGTCGTGCCCGGGACCGCGACCCGCGTCCCCGTCGGCGAGACCGGCGAGCTGCGCTACCGCGGCTTCGTGATGCCGGGGTACCTCGACGATCCGGAGGGCACGGCCGCGGCGGTCACCGAGGACGGCTGGCTGCTGTCGGGCGACCTCGGCGAGATCGACGCCGAGGGCTACGTGCGGATCAGCGGGCGCAAGAAGGAGATGGTGATCCGCGGCGGGGAGAACATCTCTCCCGCGGCGGTCGAGGACGACCTGCGCGACCTGCTCGACGCCGTTGCCGATGCCTGCGTGATCGGCGTCCCCGACGACGTCTACGGCGAGGAGCTGTGCGCCTTCGTCCGCTGCCACGAGGGGGCGACCCTGGACGTCGGCACGATGCGGGCGACGCTCGCCGAGCGGGTGGCGCGGTTTCGGATCCCGCGCTACCTGGTCCTCGTCGACGCCTTCCCCCAGACCCCGACCGGCAAGATCCAGCGGTTCCTGCTGCGTGAGGCCTACGACCGGGCCGTCGAGGACGGCAGCCTGCAGGACTCGCGCCGCGCGGCAGCTTGAGCCCCGACGCGCGGTGCGCTCCCCACCGCAGTGGCGGGGCACGCGCCGCCCGGGGCTAGCGCGGGACGAAGGCCGTGGCCTCGATCTCGATCGCGGCCCCGCCGGACAGCTTCGCGACCTCGACCGCGGTGCTCGCCGGCAGGCGGCCCGCGGGGAAGAGCTCGTCGCGGACGGCGGCGAACGCGGGGAACTCGTCGAGGTCGGTCAGGTAGACCGTGGTGCGGACGACGTCGTCGAGCGTGCCGCCGACGCGCCGCAGGGCCGCCTCGATGCAGCGGAAGGCGCCAGCGGCCTGCTCGCCGACCGTGCCCAGCCGGATCGAGCCGTCGTCGGTCAGGTCGACCAGCCCGGACAGGACGATCCACGTCCCATCGCCGGTGGGGACGGTGACGGACTCGCTGATGCTGAGGCCCGGCCAGCCGGCGGGGTTGCGTCGTACGGTCATGCGTGGGCGCCGATCTCGAGCAGGATCTTCAGGTCGTCGGTGGCTCCGGACGCCAGGTGCTCGAAGCAGCCGACCGCGTCGGCGACGGGCGCTTCGCGGGTGACGATCCGCTCGGCGTCCAGCGCCCCGGAGGCGATCATCGCGGCGACGCGGGGCAGGTCGTGGTGGTAGCCGAGCGTACCGACGACCGCGTGCTCCATCAGGACCAGCCGGGCCGCGTCGATCTCCAGCGGGGCCTTCGGGATCCCGGCCACGACGACGGTGCCGCCGCGCCGCAGGGCCGCGATCCCCTGCTGGATCCCGGCGACCACGCCGCTGCTGTCGACGGCGAGCGGAACGCCGCCGCCGGTGCGCGACTTGATCGCCCGGGCGCGGTCGCGGGCCGTCTCGCCGGTGACGGTCGCGTGGCCGAGCGCCGTCGCCCGGGCGCGCCGCTGCTCGTCCGGCTCGATCACGAGGGTCTCGAGCCCGGTTGCCTTCGCGAGCTCGGCGGTGGCGGCGCCGATCGGGCCGAACCCCGTGATCAGCACCCTGTCCCCGGGCGTCGCTCGACCGCGGTCGAGCGCGTGGAGCGCGACCGCGAACGGCTCGAGCAGCGCTCCCGCCCGCAGCGAGACGCCGTCGGGTAGCGGGACGACGCAGTAGTCGGGGACGCGGACCCGCGACGCCATCGCGCCGTCCGAGACCATTCCGATCGCTCCGCCGAGCGGGCACAGGTTGTACTCGCCCCGCCGGCATGCGGGGCACGCGTTGCAGCGCCAGCAGGCGTCGGCGGAGACCCGGTCGCCGACGGCGACGCCAGTCACCCCGTCGCCGACGTCGACCACCACGCCGGCGAACTCGTGCCCCAGCGTCACGGAGCCCCGGTGGCCGGTCAGCGGGTGCGGGCGATCCGTGGGGATCACGACCGGCCCCTGGGCGTACTCGGCCAGGTCGGACCCGCAGATCCCGCAGTAGGCGACGGCGATCTCGACCGTGCCGGGCGGGGCGCCGCCGTCGAGGTCGAGGTCCTCGACGCGCACGTCGCGTCGTCCGTGCCAGCGAACCGCTCTCATGGGGCGACGGTATCGCAGACCGACCAAATAGTCTATTTTGCGTTTGAGTCCTCTATCGGCGGGAATACGTCGACCTGAGTTATGGACTGATCGGTCGGATTCGAAGAGCGGGACGAAGGGACACGACGTGCTGGCGAGATTGACGGACGCGCAGGAGATGCTGCAGGCGACGCTGCGCGACTTCGCTGCGCAGCGGCTGGCGCCGGGCGCCGCGCGGCTTGACCGCGAGAGGGCCTTCCCGACGACCGCGTGGTCCGAGGCGGCCGAGCTGGGGCTGCTCGGGGCCACGGCTCCGGAGGAGCACGGGGGCGCGGCGCTCGGCGTCACCGAGCTGTGCCTGATCGCCGAGGAGCTTGCGCACGGCTGCATGGCCAGCTGCGTCACCGTGATCCACCAGGCGGCGCTGGTCGTCGACAACCTCACGCGGAGCGCGACGGACGAGCAGCGCCGACGCCTGCTGCCGGGGCTCTGCGACGGCAGCGTGATCGGCTGCCTGGCGATCACCGAGCCGGAGGCCGGCTCAGACGCGCTGGCGATGCGCACCCGCGCGGAGCCGGTCGATGGCGGGTACCGGCTGAACGGCGCCAAGACGTTCATCACCAACGGACCGGTCGCGGACCTGGCGCTCGTTTACGCCAAGATCGGTGGCGACGGCGCCCGCGACATCAGCTTCCTCGCGGTCGACACCCGCAGCGAGGGGTTCGTTCGCGGTCCGAAGATCGAGAAGATGGGCTGGCGCGGCTCGCCGACCGGTGACCTGGCGTTCAACGACGTCTTCGTGCCCGAGGAGAACCTGATCGGGCAGGTCGGGGACGGCCTGCGGATCCTGATGAGCGGACTGAACGCCGAGCGGCTGGTGATGGCCGCGCAGGGGGTCGGGCTGGCGCAGGCGGCGCTCGACGCGGCCACCGATTACGCCCGCGCCCGGCGCCAGTTCGGTCAGCCGATCGCCGACTTCCAGCTGGTGCGGGCCAAGCTGGCACGGACCTACGCCGAGACCCAGGCCTGCCGGGCCCTGCTCTACGAGTGCGCGGCGGTCGCGGACTCCGGCGGCGCGGGCCGGCTGAACATGCAGTCGGCGGCGGCTAAGCTGCTGGGCTCCGAGACCGCGATGCGGGCGACGTCCGAGGCGGTCCAGGTCTTCGGCGGCTACGGCTACACCAATGAGTATCCGGTCGAGCGGATGATGCGCGACGCGAAGATCCTCGAGATCGGCGGCGGGACGTCGGAGATCCAGCTGCACATCATCGGCAAGGCGCTCGCCCAGGGGGCAGCTACGCGCTGATCCCGATGACGCCCGGTGACCGGATCCGTGACGGAGCACGCGGCCGACCGAGACGTTCGCTGACGGCGCGTGATCGCGTGTCGGCGGTGCTCGAGCGGGCGCGTGACGGGCACGGCCTGTCGGAGGCGCAGGCGACGGCGTTGCTGGTCGAACGCGACCCCGTGGCCGTCGAGCAGATCCGGAACGCCGCGGACGAGCTGCGACGCGAGCTGGCCGGCGACACCGTCGGCTTCGTCGTCGATCGGGCGATCGAGATCTCGGGCCCCGACGACGACCGGTGCGGGGTGTGCCGGCCGTCTGCGCCATCGCCGACCCACACGATCGGCGAGGTCGAGCTGGAGCAGCGGGTCAAGGACGCCGTCGCGGGCGGAGCGACCGCGCTCCGCCTCGAGACGGGGAGCGCGCCGCGGTGGACCCTCGACGACTACGAGGGCTGGTTGCGGTTGGCCAAGCTGTTCGCGCGCGAGTACGGCCGCGACCTCGACCTGCAGGCCTACGGGCCCCACGAGATCGCGATGATCACGGGGGACTCGGGACTGCCGCTCGACCGCCTGCTCGGCCGGCTCCGGGACGCCGGCCTCGGATCGATGACGGTCCACTCGCCGTGGCCGGCCGTCGCGAACGGTCGACCGCAGGCCCCCGCCGTGACCGACGACCTGCCGTCGTGGGCCGCCGTGGTCGGCGCGTGTCGGCGCACGGGGATCACGGTCACGGCCGATGCAGGACCGACCCGGCTCGGCGACCCATGCGGGTACGCCCGGTTCCTCGCGGCGGTCGGCCGGGTCCAGTGGGGTTGCGGTGGGATCGTCTCGTTCGCTGATCGCCGGTGGTCGATTCCGCGCAGGGCGTGGCACGCCGCGGACGGTCCAGCGCCGTCGACGGACGGCGAGCTGCGACGGATCGCGGTCGCTCGCCTGGCGCTCGGCCGTTCGGTGGTCCACGTGCAAGCCTCCGGGTCGATCGCGGACGCGATCGAGGGGCTGCGCTGGGGGGCGAACGACCTCGGAGGCACCGTGACGGACGCCCGTGCGACGGCGAGGGCGTTGCGCCCCGACGAGCTGATCGCCGCCGCGCACGCCGCGGGCCGCCCGGCGGCCGAGCGGACGGCGGGCTACACGGTGACCCGACGGTTCCCGGTCGGGGGCGGGGCCTGCGACGAACGCTCGATCACGTCGGGCTGAACGTCGCGAACCGCGCGCTCTCGGGCACGGCAGCTCAGCCCGTCACGCCACCACCCCGCGCGCGGGTCGCCCGCACCGTGACCGTCGTGGTGCCGGTGACGGCACGCTGTCCGGCGACCGCGACGCGCGTGGTGACGCGCAGCCGCTGAGTCCGGGTCGTGCGGGTGGCTCGGGCGCGGATCGTGACCGTTCGCGTCCGTCCTTCGCGGAGGCGGGTGAGCGTCGCGCAGACCTGTCCCCGGCTGACCCGGAGCCCCGTACGCGAGACGAGCGCGAGGCCACGCGGCAGTCGCGTGCAGACCGTGGCCCGTGCCACGTCTCCGCCGCGGGGGCGGACACGCAGGCGAAGGTCCACGCGCTGCCCACCCCGGACCGTGGACCGCGACCGCACCTGGCGCAGCGCGACGGACGCACGTCGCTCCGCCACCACCGGGGGAAGCAGCGCGGGCGGCGCGGGGGCCGGCGGGGCGATCGGCCCCGGCGGGCTGGCGATCGGCGGATCGACCTCCGGCGGATCGACGACCGGCGGATCGACCGGGGGCGGATCGTCGACGATCACCGTGACTCCGGCGCTGTTGTCGGGGAACGGGTCGGGCTGCTCGCCGTCGGCGACGGCAATCGGGGTCAGCGGGCTCCCCGGCGTGGCATCGCCGTCGATCCGGACGGTGACGGTGGTGACGAAGGCGCTCGCCTCCCCGACGGGAAGGGTGCCGACGTCGCACGACACCACGGTCCCCGCACCGGTGCACGCGGGGTTGTCGCTCGACACGAAGCTCATGCCGGGCGGCAGCTGGTCGGTGATGGTGACGCCGGTCGCGATGCTCGGCCCGGCGTTGACCAGGCGGATCGTGACCGTCGTCGTCTCGCCCGGGAGCACCGGGTCGCTGGAGCCGAGCTGCTTGTACAGCTGCAGGTCGGACGCGGGAGTCACGACGACCGGGGCGTCGCTCTGGTTGTTGCCGGCGTCGGGATCGCGGGTCTCGGACTCGATGGTCGCGACGTTGTCGTAGAGCCCGCCGTTGGTCGCGCTGCCGCGGATCCGAATCTCGGTGTCCTCCCCGGCTGCGAGCTGCGGGATCGTGCAGACGATCGCCCCGTCGACGGGGCCGGCGCCGCAGTCCAACGGCGCTCCGGTGACCGATGTCGAGATCCAGTCGAAGTCGCTCGGCAACGGGTCGCGGACGGTGACGGCGTCGGCGGTTCCCGCACCGTCGTTGCGGACCGACAGGACGTAGTCGAACGCGCTGCCGGCGGCCAGCGTCGTCTGCCCGAGCAGATCCGTGACCTTGCTGATCGCGAGGTCCGCGCTGTTGTCGACGTCGAGCGTCGCCGTCGCTTCGTCGTTGGCCTCGATCGGGTCGGCCGTCTGCGACGAGACGCTGGCGACGTTGACGATCTGCGTCGCGTTGCCGGTGATCGTCGTCCGGATCTCGATCGTCGCCGTTGCCCCGGGCGCCAGGTCTCCGAGCTCGCAGCGCACGACTTCGGTGCAGCTGCCGCGGTCGGCGGTGACGTTCTCGACGGCGAGGCCGGTCGGGGTCGGATCATCGAGCACCGCGTCGACGGCGGTCGACGGGCCGCCGTTCGTGACCTGAACCGTCCAGGTCACCGTGTCGCCGGTGATCCCGCGGCCGACGCTCGCGAGCTTGGTCACCTGGCGCCCCAGTAGAGCCCGGCGAAGAGCACCGTCGCCCCGCTCGGCACGTCGAGCTGCGCCCGCGACGAGTTGGCCGTCGTCGGGTCATCGTCGACGTCGACCAACTGACCGGCGAACACGTTGTTGTTGAACGAGCCGCCGGCCCGTGCCGCCGCGCAGTTGGCGGCGCTCGGCGGGCAGGTCATCAGGGTGTTGCTCGCCATGATCACGTCGCCGGGGACGTTCGCTGAGAAGCGGGGCGTGAACTCGCGATCGGCACTCGCCGCCGATGGGAGGGCGAGCAGGCTGACCAGCAGCAGGCCGAGTACGGCCAGCAGCTTCTTGCCGGGCAGGTCGAGCATGGGGTTCCTCGGGGGAAAAGGAATTGGTGATGGGGGAGTACGCGGGTGACGCGGAACGCCGGAGCGATATCGCCAACCGTATTGCACCCCTTCGTGGCTGGCGGAGCGGTTCCTGGTTGGTCGTTCGCCGGCGCCGTCACCCCGCCCGTACTCGTGCCGCCTGGCGGATCAGGTGGTCGCGCTCGGCGACGTTCGTCGCGCGGCGGGCGGCCTCGGCGTAGGCGTCACCGGCGGCCGGGTGGTCGTCAGCGAGCTCGTGGAGGTAGCCGCGGACCGCGTGCCAGCGGTGGCGGTCGGCGAGCGTGTCGCGCAGCCGGTCGGTCTCACGCAGCGCGGGCTCCGGTCCGAGCACGTGGCCGACGGCGACCGCGCGACTGAGTACCGCGGCGGGATCGTGGCGCAGCGGATCGTCGGTCAAATCGATCAGCTCGTCGTACCAGGCGAGGATCTGCGGCCAGTCCGTATCGGCGGCGCTCGGCGCGTCGTCGTGGAGCGCGGCGATCGCGGCCTCGATCTGGAATCGACCACGGCGCTCACGCGCCAGCGCCGCCTGGAGGACGCGCACGCCCTCGGCGATCTCGCGCGTGTCCCAGCGGCTGCGGTCCTGGCGGTCGAGCGTGACGATCCGGCCCTCCGGGTCGAAGCGCGCGTCGCGTCGCGCGTGGCTGAGCAGCATCAGGGCGAGCAGGCCCCACGCTTCCGGCTCCTCGGTGGCCAGCGTCAGCTGGCGGGTCAGCCGGATCGCCTCGCCGGCCAGGTCGATCGTGCCTCCGTCGTCGCCCGGGTCCGACCCGGGTGGACGCCCGTGGCCGGTCCCGTACATCACGTAGAGCACGCGCAGCACGACCGCGAGGTCCCCGGGGCGGTCGAGGGCCCGTCCGCGGAGCGTCCGCTTGGCGCGACTGATCCGCTGCGCCATCGTCGCCTCGGGCACGAGGAACGCGTCGGCGATCTCGCGCGTGGTCAGGCCGCCGACCGCCCGCAGCGCGAGCGCCACCTGGGACGCGGGCGCCAGGTCGGGGTGCGCGCAGCAGAACAGCAGGAACAGCGTGTCGTCGCCTTCGCCGGGTGGATCGAACCCGCTCGGGTCCGGTGGCGTCGGCTCGGCGAAGACCGCGTCCTCGCGATGGACACGGGATGCCTCGCTGCGACGGGCATCGACCAGCCGCCGCGTCGCGACCGTCGTCAGCCATGCGCGCGGATCGTCGGGCGGGTGCGTGGGCCAGCTCCGGAGTGCCTCGATCAGCGCTTCCTGCAACGCGTCCTCGGCGGCGTCGAAGTCCTCGCCGCGCCGGACCAGACCCGCGAGCACCCCCGGGACGAGGGCGCGCAGGGCGCCCTCGTCGAACCCGCCCGCGACCCTCTCGGTCACGCCGGATCGGCGGCCGACGGCGGCATCACCTCGCGCACGTCGATCCACTCGTACAGCGGGTCGCCGCCGGGCCCGGGTTCCGACGAGATCCAGGCGGCGACCTCGATCGCCCGCTCGCGGGACTCCACGTCGACCATCATCCAGCCCGCGACCAGGTCGCTGGTCTCGGGGTGCGGTCCGTCGGTCGTGACCGGCGCGGCACCTTCGCCGCCGTAGCGGACCCAGGTGCGGGTCTGGGTCAGTGCCTGCCCGTCGACGTACTCTCCGCTCTCGCGCAGCGTCGCGGCGACGTGACGCAGGAAGGCGATGTGCGCCTCGACGTCCTCGGGCGCCCACTGATCCATCGGCGGGAACGGGCGGTGCTGCTCCGGTCCGCCCCGGTAGTGCTTGAGCAACAGGTACTGCGGCATGGTCGTCTCCTGGTTCGTGGGGCCGCCCGTCGCGGCCCTTCACCCTGAGAGCGGAGCCGATTCGAGGTTCTCGACATCGAACCATCGATTCGGGACGGATTGGGGTGGATCGCCTCCCCGTGAGCCGTCGCCAAGCCGGTATCGCGCCCGACGCTGCCTGCGAAGATCGGCCTAGGAACCCTGCAAAGATCGGGCTAGCAATCCTGCATATGTCGGGCTAGCGATCCTGCAAAGACCGGCTTAGGGGTACGTCGCCCTGCTCCAGCGGCTGTTCATCGTCGAGTCGCAACCGCCCTGGACACCGAGGCTGCGGTCCCGTGCGCGGCTCCGAACCTCGCCGAAGCTCCACGTGGTCGATCCGTCCCTCGCGGCAGCAGCGCTCGGAGCGGGGCCGAAGCAGTTGCGTGGGGACCTGGAGACGCTGGGGACGCTCTTCGAGAGCGCCGTCGTTCACGATCTGCTGGTGCTTGCGTCCGTGATCGACGGCGAGGTCCGTCATTACCGGGACTCGAACGGCAAGGAGATCGACGCGGTCATCGCGCTTCCCGACGGACGCTGGGGGGCGATCGAAGTCAAGCTCGGCGGGGCGCAGGTGCTTGCGGGGGTCGAGTCGCTGCGACGCGTCATCGACCAGATCGACACGGACGCCGTGGGGGAACCGTCGTTCCGTCTCGTCGTCACCGGTACCGGTCCGATCCTCACGGCCGACGACGGAACCGTGACCTGCCCGCTCCGGGCGCTCGCGCCTTGAGTCTCGTGGACGCCTCGTGGCGGGCCCGTCGGACGAACGCGTAGAACTCAATCCCCGGCGAGTTAACCGTCATCAGATGTATGATTCTCCAGATGACGCATATTCCGGCATCTCGGTTCGTCGGCCGCGGTCCGGTGCTCGCGGCGCTGCGGGGCCACCTCGAGGCCGTGACCACCACCGGCGAGGGGCGGATGGTGGCAGTCCGTGGTCGGCGTCAGGTGGGAAAGTCGACGGCCGTCGAGCGGTTCGTGGAGGCCGGGAACGTGCCGTATGCGTTCGTCAGCGCGGTGTTCCAGGCCCCGCTCTCCAAGCAGCTCGACGACGCCACGGCGGCGATCCACGAGTCGACCCGGCCGTTGCCCGACGCCGAGCTGCTCGCCCAGTCGCCGGCCGCGACCTGGCGGGAGTGGCTGGGGCGCCTCGCGATCGCCGCGCGCAGCGGCCCGGTGGTCGTCGTGCTGGACGAGTTCCCGTGGCTGGTCGGCGCTGACCCGACGCTGGAGGGCGAGCTGCAGGTTCAGTGGGACCGGACGTTGGCCAAGCTCCCCGTGCTGCTGATCCTGATCGGCTCGGACGTGGCGATGATGGATCGGCTGACCAGTCACGGTCGTCCGCTGTTCGGACGGCTTGCGCCGCTGGTCGTCCCGGCGCTCAACCCGTCCGAGATCGCCGAGGCGATGCCCGGCCGGTCGGCAGCGGAGGTCTTCGATGCCTATCTGGTCACCGGCGGCTACCCGCGCTTGGTGAGCGATCTGATGAGTCGTCGTTCGCGGCGTGTCGTCGACTACGTGCGTGACTCGCTCGCCGACCCGTACAGCCCACTGGTGACCACGGCGCGCCTGAGCCTCGACGCCGAGTTCCCGGAGCCGCAGTTCGCCTACGGCGTGCTGTCGGCGATCGGGTCGAGCGACCGGGCGACCCCGGGGTTCAAGGACGTGCTGGGGTCGATCGACGACGCGGCAGAGCGCAAGCGTGCCGAGACCGCGACCACGCGCGCGCTGCGCACGCTGACCGAGGTCAAGGGCCTGATCGAACGTGAGCTTCCCGCGTGGGCACCGCCCTCATCGAAGCTCCGGCGGTACCGCGTCGTCGATCCCTACCTGCGGTTCTGGTTCCGCTATGTCGAGCGCTACGTCGATCGCATCGCCCGTGGCCGGGCCGACCTCGCGATCGCCGCGTTCGACCGGGACTGGGAGACCTGGCGGGGACAGAGCGTCGAGCCGGTGGTCCGCGATGCACTGCTCCGCCTCGCGGTATCCGATGCTCACCTGGTCGGCGTCGAGTCGGTACGGCCGTGGTGGGTACGCGACAACAGCGTCGAGGTCGACGTCGTCGCGTTGACGTCGACCGCTACGGCGCTCGCCGCCACGATCAAGTGGCGGACCCGCGGAGGGGTCACCGCTCGCGAGATCGAGCGGCTCCGCAGCGACTGCGAGCGGGTGCCGAGGAGCGACGGCGCACTGCTCGCCGCCGTGAGTCCGGACGGTGCCCGTCCGAAGGGGGCCGACGTGGCGTACTCGGCTGAGGATCTGCTCGCAGCGTGGTGCTGAGGGGGCCGGTCGGGCTGCGTCGCTCGGTCCCGCACCCTGCCGAGCTCCGCCTGGAACGCACGACGCCCGATCCCGCCCACCCCGAAGCGCTCGACGCCGCTGCGGCCGGAGAGCCCCGTTCCGCGGCCCCCGAGGACGCCGCCGGGTACCGTCGACAAGGGTTCCCGGGAGTCGCCCGGGAGCGTGTGCCCGCGGTCGGCGGGCCGGTGAGGAGGTCGTGATGGGCGTGCGGTTGTCGGTACTGGATCTGGCCACGGCGGGCGGGGACGTCTCGCCGCGGGACGCGCTGCTCGGCAGCGCCGAGCTCGCGAAGCGGGCCGAGCAGTGGGGCTACGGGCGCTACTGGTTCTCCGAGCACCACAACATGCCGAGCATCGTGTCGTCCACCCCGGCGGTGCTCGCGGGCTACATCGCCGCCAACACCGAGCGGATCCGGGTCGGCGCGGGCGGCGTGATGCTGCCCAACCACTCGCCGCTGATCATCGCCGAGCAGTACGGCACGCTCGAGACGCTCTACCCCGGCCGCGTCGACCTGGGTCTCGGCCGTGCGCCGGGGACCGACTTCGACACGGTCCGTGCGATGCGCCGCTCGCCCGAGGCATCCGAGCGGTTTCCCCAGGACGTCGTCGAGCTGCAGCGCCTGCTCGGCCCGAAGCAGCCCGGGCAGACCGTGCGGGCGATCCCGGGCGAGGGCACCGAGGTTCCGCTCTACATCCTCGGCTCGTCGCGGTTCGGCGCCCGGCTGGCGGCCCAGCTCGGCCTGCCGTACGCGTTCGCGTCGCACTTCGCGCCCGCCGAGCTGCTGTACGCGTCGCGGATCTACCGGGACGAGTTCCAGCCGTCGGAGCGGCTCGACGCGCCGTACATGATCGCCAGCATGAACGTCTTCGCCGCCGACAGCGAGGACGACGCCAAGCTGCTGCACGCGACGGCACTGGAGAAGATGGCCCGCGCGATCAGCACGCAGCCGGTCGACCGCACCGATCGCGCCGCGGTCGAGGCGCTGCTGCGTTCCCCGGCCGGCCGTCACGCGCTGGAGATGCTGCACTTCTCGGCGATCGGCGACGCCGGCCAGGTGGGCGAGCAGGTCGCGGCGTTCGCGGAGCACGCCGGCGCGGACGAGGTGATGGTCGCGATGAACGTGGCTGACCTGTCGGCGCGGATGCGCTCCTACGAGCTGCTCGCGTCCGCGGTCGTCGAGGACGGGGCGCAGGCCACCGTCGGCGGCTGAGCGCAGCCGCCCGTCGGTTGGCGCGGTGCGGGGACGAACGAGCCGGAGGGGTAGTCGCCTGCGACGTTGGCGGGAACCCCCACCCGATCGGTGAAGACCGCGGGGTTCGCGCATGTCAGGTCGTCGGGGCCGTAGAGCCGGAACGCGATCGCGCCGGTGGCGTCGAAGCCGCCCGAGAGCTCGGCGCTCGCGCGGGTCGTGCCCCTCGTGCCCCGGTACCCGCCGCGCGCAGCTTCGGGCATGTGTTCCGCTGAGAAGAACACTGGTACGGTGCGGCGATGGATCGGCCGCTGAACGAGGGTGTGCGCTCGCGGGTCGAGCCGCCGTATCCCCTGCACTCGGTCGACAACGCGCTGCGCGTCCTGCTGATGCTCGAGGAGGCGGCGCCCCTGCGCCTGACGGACGTCGCGACGCGGCTCGGCGTCGCCCGGTCGACCGCGCATCGCCTGCTCGGGATGCTCGAGTATCGCGGCTTCGTGGCTCGGGACGGACGCTCGAAGACGTATCGCGCGGGGTCGGCGCTGATCGAGCTCTCGTCGGCGGCCGCGCGGTCGGTCGACATCCGGGAGGCGGCCCAGCCGCACATGCAGGCGCTGCGTGCCGCGACCGCCGAGACGGTGCATCTGCTGATGCTCGAAGGCCCCTCCGTGCGGTTCGTCGACGGGCTCGAGGGTCCCCAGGGGCTGCGCGTCGGGGCGCGAACGGGTCTGCGGGCACCGGCCTACGCGACGTCTGGCGGCAAGGCGCTGCTGGCCCAGCTCGACGACGCGGTGGTCGACGTGCTCTTCCCGCGGGGGCTTCGCCAGGTCACCCGCGCGACCGTCGCGGATCGCGACCAGCTGCGGGAGGAGCTCGCACGGGTTCGACGCGCGGGCTACGCGACGAACTTCGGCGAGAGCGAGCAACGGGTCTCCGGCGTCGGGGTCTGCGTCGTCGGCCCGGTCGGTCGGCCGGTGGCGGCGCTCGCGGTGGCGGCGCCCTCGGAGCGTCTCTCCCCCGACGACGCGCCGGCGATCGCTCGAGTCGTGGCGCGTGAGGTTCAGGATTTCGCGACCCGCCTGGGCGGCAGCGGAGGGGGCATGACGGTGCCCGACCGGGCGCTGCGCCTGCTCGAATCGCGGACCACGAGTTGAGTTCTGTGTTGCAGAACTTTTGCCTGGACACGTTGCGCCGAAGCGGCCATCGGAACTAGCTTGCGGCTACGTCGCACGACGGCGACCGACCCGCTTCGACCGAGGACCAGACCATGAATCCGGCATCGACTTCGACCCCGACGTCGCTCGAGGAGCTCTACGCGGTGCTTCCGGAGCGCAACTACGAGCCGCTCTGGCGGATCCGTGGGGCGCTCACGCCCGAGCCGGCCACGGAGATGGTGCCGTACCTCTGGAAGTACGACGAGGCGAGGCGGCTGATCCTGGGCGCCGGGGAGCTGATCTCCGCGGAGGACGCCGAGCGACGCGTGCTGGCGTTCAAGAACCCCGGCACGTCCGAGCACGAGATCGCGCGAACCACCGACACGCTGTGGGCCGCGATCCAACTCGTGCTGCCCGGCGAGGTCGCGCCGCCGCATCGGCACACCGCAACGGCGCTGCGGTTCATCGTCGAGGGCGAAGGTGCCTACACCGTGGTCGACGGCCGTCGCTGCGACATGGACGCGGGCGACTTCCTGCTGACGCCGAACTGGTCGTGGCACGAGCACGGCCACGCCGGCGAGGGCCCGATGATCTGGCTCGACGGGCTCGATCTGCCGATGGTCAACACGCTCAAGCTGATCTTCACCGAGCACTCGGGGGCTCCCGAGATCGAGGCGCTGCCGGAGGCATCCGAGATGCTGCGGTCCGGTGCGCTGCAGCCGCGCTGGACCGGCGCCCCCGAGGCGTCGACGCTGGTGTGGAAGCTGGCCGACGTCGAGCGAGCGCTCGAGGAGCTGCGCGACGAGCCCGGCGATCCGCACGACGACCTGATCCTCGAGTACCGCGATCCGCGGACCGGGGGCCCGGTGCTCTCGACGCTCTCGGCGTCGATGCAGCTGCTGCGGCCGGGCGTGGAGACCGCACCCCACCGCCACACGGCGAGCGTCGTCTACCACGTGGTCCGCGGCGAGGGCTGGTCGCAGATCGGCGACCAGCGCCTCGAGTGGGGGCCCGGCGACACGTTCGCGCTGCCGTACTGGTTCGAGCACCGCCACGCCAACCCCGGATCGTCCGACGCCCTGCTGTTCTCGTTCTCCGACGAGCCCGCGATCCGGGCGCTCGGCCTCTACCGCGAGGCCGCGTGACAGCGCCGCCCGCGCGCTTCCGCCCCCTGCCGTCTTCCGTCCCTCAGGAGCCCTCATGAAACTCGTCACGATCGAACGCGCGGGAGCGCCCACCGCCGGCGTCGTCCGCGACGACGGCACGATCGCCGTCGTCGCCGACGGGGCGTACGGCCACGTCGGCGCGCTGCTCGCCGACCCGGCCGGTCTCGATGCGGCTCGCTCCGCGCTGGAGGCCGACGACGCCGCGGTCGTTCCTTACGACGTGGACGCGCTGCTGATGCCCGTCCTCGGTGCGCCCGCGGTGATCTGCGTGGGGCTCAACTACCGGTCGCACATCGAGGAGATGGGCCGGCCGCTGCCCGAGTCGCCGACGCTGTTCTCGAAGCTTCCGCGAGCGCTGATCGCCCCGGGAGCGACGATCCCGCTCCCGGCGGCGTCGCCGCAGCTCGATTACGAAGGCGAGCTGTGCATCGTCGTCGGCCGACCCGGACGGGACATCCCGGCCGAGCGCGCGTGGGAGCACGTCGGCGGCCTGACCGTGCTCAACGACGTGACCGTGCGCGACTACCAGTGGCGCACCAAGCAGTGGTTCGCCGGCAAGTCGTGGGAGGCGTCGACCCCGTTCGGGCCGGCGATCGTGACCCCGGACGAGCTCGGCGAGATCGGCGGGCTCGAGCTGCGCACCACGGTCAACGGCGAACTGCGTCAGCAGGCGCGGCTCGACGACCTGCTGTTCGGCGTCGAGGACCTGATCGCTGATGCGTCGCGCGTCGTCACCCTGCAGCCCGGGGACCTGATCGCGACCGGGACGCCCGGCGGTGTCGGTGCCGCGTTCGACCCCAAGCGGTTCCTCGTGGAC
This sequence comes from Patulibacter sp., assembly GCA_052039575.1. Lineage (GTDB taxonomy): Bacteria > Actinomycetota > Thermoleophilia > Solirubrobacterales > Solirubrobacteraceae > Patulibacter. The sequence continues at coordinate 23,377 of JBQGEK010000053.1, forward strand.
GGCGACGTGGTCGAGGTCGAGATCGACCGGATCGGCCGACTCAGCAACCGCGTCGCCGCGCAGGTCCCCGCCGGAGCGGTCGGATGATCGTCGATCCGCAGGACGCAGACCGGCGCACGCTGAACGGGCTGGTCAACGCGCTGGTCGGCCCGCGGCCGGTCTCGTGGGTCTCGACCGTCAGCGCCGACGGGCAGCCGAACCTGGCGCCGTTCTCGTTCTTCAACGCGTTCTCGTTCCAGCCGCCCACGCTCGGCGTGTCCCCCGGGAGCCGCGACGGCGTGAACAAGGACTCGCTGCGCAACATCCGCGAGACCGGCGAGTTCGTGGTCAGCGTGGTCAACGAGGAACTGGCCCCGTGGGCGAACCTGTCGAGTTCCGAGCTGCCCGCGGAGGTCGACGAGTGGGAGCTGCTCGGCCTGGGGAGCGCACCGTCGAAGACGGTCCGCCCGCCCCGCGTCGCCCGGTCGCCGGCCGCGTTCGAGTGCCACGTGCGCGAGATCGTCGACCTCGGCCCCGCCGACCGGCCGACCAACTCGCTGGTGATCGGCGCGGTCCAGCGGATCCACGTCGCCGACGACGTGATCGGCGATGATGGGCTTCCCGACCTCGACGCACTGGGACTCGTCGGCCGGATGAGCGGCGACGACTGGACCCGGACCCGCGACCGCTTCCAGCTGCGCCGGCCGGGAGCGATCGACGCGGCCGAGGTCCGTCGCCGGCTCGCCGACCTTCCGGGCACCACCACCCCGACCGATGGAGCAGCAGCATGATCGACGGCGTCCCCGTGATCGACGCGGTGGTTCACCCGTACAACCTGACCGAGGCGAACTTCCGGACTCCGCACGCTCGGTGGATCACCGACATGCTCTCGCGCGGCAACGCCGGCACGAGCCCGCCCGGCTACCGGATGACGACGGCCGACTACGAGCGCGACTGGAGCATCGAAGAGGTCGCGAACATGTCGTTCGTTGAGAGCCACGCCGACCTGGCGGCCTACCACGTGGTGCCGATCCGGGCGTACCACGACGGGATCTGCTCGGTCGAGAAGGGCCTGGAGGCGCGGGAACGCTGGCCGGATCGGTTCGTCTTCTACGTCGGCGTCGATCCGATGGAGGGTGCGGCGGCGATCGAGGACCTGGAGCGCCAGGTCGAGCTGTTCGGCGGTGACGCGGTCGGGCTGAAGATGTACCCCAACAGCTGGACCGCGAACGAGATCAGCGGCTGGCTGATGGACGACCCCGAGGTTGCGTTCCCGGTCCTGCAGCGTGCCCAGGAGCTCGGCCTGAAGACGGTCGCGATCCACAAGGCGCTGCCGCTGGGGCCCGTCGAGCTGCGGCACTACCGCGTCGACGACATCGACCGTGCGGCGATGGCGTTTCCCGATCTCAACTTCGAGATCGTCCACGGCGGCATGGCGTTCATCGAGGAGACCGCCTGGCAGCTGGCGCGCTTCGACAACGTCTGGGTCAACCTGGAGAGCACCGCGACGATGGCAACGCGACGGCCGAAGGCGTTCGAGCACGCGCTGGCCAGCCTGATCCGCGGCCCGAAGTGCCTCGACCAGATCTTCTGGGGCACCGGCTGCATGGTCGCCCACCCGCGTCCGCACCTGGAGGAGTTCGCGCGTCGGTTCCAGTTCAGCGACGAGCTGGTCGACGGCGGGATCGTCGCCCAGCTGACCGCCGAGGACAAGCGCAAGATCCTGTCCGGGAACTACGCGCGGTTGCACGGGATCGACCTCGACGCGCGGCTGGCCGCGATCTCCGGTGACGAGTTCGACCAGCGTCGCGGCGACGGCGACGTGCTGCCGCCGTACTCGACCACCGCGACCGATCCGCTCCCCGCCTGAGATGGTCGACGTGCGCAGCCGGTTCGTCGACGTCGGCGGAATCCGCACCCACTACCTCGAGGCGGGGGAGGGCTACCCGGTCGTGCTCCTGCACTCGGGGGAGTTCGGGGCCAGCGGAGCGCTGACCTGGGAGCGCAACATCGAGCCGCTGGCCGAGCACTTCCGCGTGGTCGCTCCGGATTGGCTGGGCTTCGGTCAGACCGACAAGCTCCACGACTTCGTCTCGGGATCCGACCGACGGATCCGTCACATGGCGGCGTTCCTGCGCACCTTGGAGATCGACGAGGCGTTCTTCGCCGGGTGCTCGATGGGCGGCTCGCAGCTGGTGCGCGAGGCCGCGCGCAGCGACTGCCGGCTGCCGATCCGCGCGATGGCGGTCGTCAGCGGTGGTGGCTTCGTGCCGGACAACGAGCACCGCCGGGCGATGCTCGAGTACGACGGCACCGAGCAGGCGATGGTCCGGATCCTCCGGGCGTCGCTGCACGACCCGCGCTGGGCGGAGGACCGCGAGTACGTCGCGCGACGTGTCCGGTCGAGCCTTCAGCCGGGCGCTTGGGAAGCGATCAACGCGGCGCGCCTGAAGGCGCCGAACGTCCCGCAGCGGACGTCGTTCGGCCAGGAGGACCGCACGCCCTACGAGCGGATCCCGTACCCGACGCTGGTCGTGGTCGGGTCCGAGGACAAGCTGCGCCTGCCCGGCTACCACCACGCCATGGAACGGATTCCGCAGGTCGAGACGCTGGTGGTGCTCGACGCCGGGCACCTCGTCAACATCGAGCGCGCCGAGGTCGTGAATCCGGCGCTCTGCACGTTCTTCCGAGCGATCGCCGACGGGACCTGGTCTCCGCCGGAACGCTCCGTCCCCGAGGAGGTCGGTCGATGAGCACCGCAACCACCACGCAGCCCGCGGCCGCAACGAGCGCCGAGCACACGGTCGACGCCGTGAGGCACGCGCTGCGCAGGGTCATCGACCCGTGCAGCATCGCCACCGGCGTGCCGATCCCGATCGAGGACATGGGCCTGGTCAAGGAGATTCGCGAGTCCGACGGCGAGGTCGTCGTCGAGCTGCGGGTGACCAGCCCGTTCTGCATGCAGATCGGCAACATGCGCAGCCGGATCGACGAGGTCACCCGCGACCTGCCCGGCGTGGAGAGCGTCGCGGTCGAGGTCGACGACGGCAACGAGTGGCTGCCGGACATGATGCGGCCCGCGGTGCGTCAGCGGCTGCGGCAGGTGCGACCGTTGTCCGGTCCAGCGCCCGCCCTCGACCAGGACGCGTGAGCGTGTCGGGCGAGAACGACGAGGTTCCCGCGTACCTCGACCGCCTGCGGCTCGACGGGCACGGCTACGTCGTGCTGGGAGCGGGGGCGGGGATCGGCCGGCAGACCGCCCACGCGCTGAGCCAGGCCGGAGCGCACGTGCTCTGCGTCGACCGCGATCCGCAGCTGGCCGACGCCGTCGCGAGCGAGGTCGGCGGCGCGTCGGCGTCCGGGGACATCACCGTGCGGGACGACGTGGAGCGGATCTTCCGCGAGGCTCGGGAACGGGTCGGTCCCGTCCGAGGAATCGTCGACGTGGTCGGTGTTGCCTACCAGCAGCCGCTGGCGGAGACCGACGACGCGACCTGGCGCTTGCAGTTCGCGACGGTGCTCGACCATGCCTTCCTCGCGCTGCAGGTCGGCGGGGCGGCGATTGCCGAGGCCGGGGGCGGTGCGATGGTCTTCGTCGGCTCGATGTCCGGTGAGCTGCGGGTCGAGAACCAAACCGCGTACGGCACCGCGAAGGCCGCGCTGCATCACCTGGTGGAGTGCGCGGGCTCCGAGCTGGCGCCGTCCGGCGTGCGCGTCAACGCGGTCGCGCCGAGCTTCGTCCGCACCCCGCGGCTGGTCGAGATGCTCGGGGAGCGGCAGTGGGAGCGGATCGACGAGCGGATCCCCCGCGGATCCGCGGCCGTTCCGGCCGAGATCGCCGGTCCGATCCTGTTCCTCTGCTCCGACCTGGCCAGCTACGTGACCGGTCAGGTGCTGGCGGCGGACGGCGGGATGAGCCACACCCTGCCGTCGCTGTTCGGCGGGGTGGACTGAGCCCAGGGTCGGGGCTCTCAGCTGGTCTGGCGGGACTCGAGCCGGTCGTTCAGCGTCTCGGTGGCGGCGCGCAGCAACGTGGTCACGCGCTGTTCGGTGTCGGGGTTCTGCCGCAGCAGCGGCCCCGCGACGGCGAGGCTGGCGACGGTGTGTCGCCCGAGGCTGACCGGCGCGGCGATCGCCCAGACGCCCTGGTCGATCTCCTCCCGACTGGTCGCCCAGCCACGCTCCCGGGTCTGACGGATCCCCTCCTCGAACGTGGCGCGACGTTCGTGGAACGTCGGGTCGCGCTTCTCGAAGGCGTCGAGCGTCTGGGTGAGCTCGTCGTCCGGTACCGCGGACAGCAGGACCCGCGCCGACGCGCCCGACGACAGCTTGAGGCGCTGACCGGGCTCGAACGTCAGGCGGATCACGTGCGCGGACTCGACCTGTGCGATGCACTCCATCTCGAGGTCGGCCCGCTGGAACAGCGTCACGGTCTCGTCGGTCTCGTCGGCCAGCCGCTGCATCACCGGCTCGGCGATCGAGACGATGCTGCCCGCCTCGGTCGCTGCGTGACCAAGCTGAGCTGCGCGCCACCCGAGCCGGTACTGCGCGCGGCCCGCCTCTTCGATCAGCCCGAGCTCCTTGAGCAGCGCGACGTAGCGGTGGGTCGTCACGAGCGGGAGGTCGCAGGCCGCCGCGAGCTCCTTCACGGACGCGGTCGGGGTCCGGACCGAGAAGTGCAGCAGGACCCGTAGCGCCTTCCGGGCGGTCTCCGCCCCCGAGGCGCGGCCTTGACGCGGCGTGCCGTTGTCGGCGGCTGATGGATTCACAGTCGCGAGTCTCGCACGGTTCGGGCAATCGACGGTTTCTCGAGCTTGGCGTTCCGGAGCACGGTCACAGATGCTACGTTATCTCACATCTTGATTTTGAGTTCGCATATGTCGAGAATTTGCGGGCCGCGTCGCGGAGGTCGGGCATGACGGTCGACCGCGTCTCGATCGTCACCGGCGCCGCGGGCGGGATCGGAACGGCCATCTGTCGCCGGCTGGCCGAGCGCGGCGACGCGGTGGTCGGCGTCGACGTCGTGCCGGCCGACGACGCGGAGCGCGCCGTCCGCGCTGCCGGTGCTGAGTGGGAGGGCGTCGACCTCGATCTCGGCGACGCCGACGCGATCGCCGCGCTCGGGCCGGCAATCGAGCGGCGGTTCGGCCGCTGCGACGTGCTGGTCAACAACGCCGCGGTCGAGGACCCGCTGTCGTGGGACGAGCTCTCGGTCGAGCAGTGGCGGCGGATCGTCCAGGTCAATCTCGACGCGCCGTTCCTGCTGTCCAAGGCCGTGATCCCGTCGATGCGGCGAGCCGGGGGCGGCCGGATCGTCAACGTCGCCAGCGGCTCGGTGATGAACCCGATGCCGCAGTTCGTCGCCTACCGCGCGAGCAAGATGGGCTTGATCGGGTTCACGCGGGCGCTGGCGACCGAGGTTGGCGTCGACGGGATCACGGTCAACGCGGTCAGCCCCGGCGTGACGCGCACCCGGATGACCGAGCAGAGCCTGCCGCCCGGGGCGATCGAGGCGGCGGCCGTGGGTCGGCCGATCCCGCGGATCGGCGAGCCCGACGACATCGTCGGCGCCGTCGCGTTCCTCACCGGTCCGGAGGCGGCGTTCGTCACCGGCCAGACCCTGCTCGTCAACGGCGGCGCGTGCTTCCTCTGATGGATAGCGAGCCGACGAAGGATTCGAAGGAGACCCCGGCCATGGAGATCCCGGCACCGCGCTACGCGGTCAACGCCTATTCGACCCCGCACAACAGCGCGCTCGACGACATCGAGCAGGTCGCGCGCACCGGCGGCGGTGGCGTCGGTCTGTGGGAAGGCAAGTTCCGGTCCGGCGGCGACGCCGAGATCCGCGCGGCGCTGCAGGCCCACGGCCTCGCCGCCACCTACTGCGTCCCGGCGATCCACACGATCCTGCCGGTGCCGTTCAACCAGGCCGGGGCGGTGGTCGACCCGCAGCAGCGCACCGAGCTGATCTGCGAGAGCGTACGTCGGCTTGCGGCGTTCGAGCCCGCGGCCGTCGTCGTCGGGCCGGGAACGTCGGGCGACGCAGCCAACCCGGTCGGCCCGGTCTCGGCCGTCGCAGAGGGGCTGGCCCGGATCGCCGACGTCGCGGCCGAGGAGGGCGTGGAGATCACCTTCGAGTTGCTGGCCGAGCGTCGCGGATCGCCGCTGTACGAGCTGCCGCAGATCGTCGACTTCGTGGACGCGATCGGTCGCCCGAACGTCGGGATCATGTTCGACGTCTTCCACAGCTGGTGCGAACCGGACCTCCACGAGCGCCTGCGCCGCTACGGGCATCGGATCAACTCGGTCCACGTCAACGACATCAAGCCGGAGGAGCGCGGCGGGTTCGACCGTGAGCTGCCGGGTCGGGGGCGCGCGGTCGCCCCGGAGATCATCGCGACGCTGCTCGAGGTCGGCTACGACGGCTGGTGGGAGCTCGAGGTCTTCTCCGACGACGGCACCTACGGCGCGGACTACGAGGACTCGTACTGGAAGCAGCCCCACGAGCAGCTGCTGCGCGAGTCCAAGGCGGCGTTCGACGACTGCTGGGCGCGCGCCCACGAGATCCTCGCCGCCCGCCGGGCGGCCGAACCGGGAAGGAACTGATGAGCGAGACCAACGACGTGATCATCGTCGGCGGAGGCATCGGCGGCTTGACGCTGGCGCTGGCGCTCCACGAGCGCGGCGTCCCATGCGAGGTCTACGAGGCGGCCCCGGAGATCAAGCCGATCGGGACCGGGATCGCGCTGCTTCCGCACGGTACGCGCGTGCTGGCCGATCTCGGACTGCTCGATGGCCTGCGCCGCCGGGCGATCGAGTTCCAGGAGTCGTGCTTCTTCACCAGTCACGGGCAGCTCGTGCTGCGCGACCCGGCTCCGGCGGGATCGCCGCAGCTGCTGATCCACCGTGCCGACCTGCACGACGTCCTGCTCGAGGCCGTCCACGCGCGGCTCGGTCGGGGTCACGTCCATCTCGACGCCACCTGCACGGGGGTCGAAGTGACGGAGGACGTCGCGACCGTGTCCCTGCGTGAGACGTCGACCGGCGCCGCGCGTCCCGGGGTGTCCGCCGGTGCGGTGATCGCCTGCGACGGCATCCACTCCGCCGTCCGCCGGCAGTTCCATCCCGACGACGGCGACGTGGTCTTCTCCGGCGTCAACATGTGGCGTGGACTGACCCGGGCCCCCGCGTTCCTCTCCGGTGGGTCGCACTGCCGGATCGGCACGCTCGACACCGGCAAGCTCGTCGTCTATCCGATCCGCGACGCGGTCGACGACCACGGCAACCAGCTGGTCAACTGGGTCGCCGAGATCCGCCAGGCCGAACGGGGACCGGTCAGCTGGAGCCAGCCGGGGCGGCTGGAGGACTTTCTCCCGTTCTACGCCGACTGGACGTTCGACTGGCTCGACGTCCCCGACTTGCTGCGCAGTGCGGACACGGTCCTCGAGTTCCCGATGGTCGATCGCGATCCGATCGACCGTTGGGCGTTCGGTCGGGTCGCCCTGCTCGGGGATGCGGCGCACCCGATGCTTCCGCGCGGGTCCAACGGGGCGATGCAGGCGGTCCTCGACGCGCGCAGCATCGCGGATCAGCTGGCCCGGGGTGGGTCGGTGGAAGCGGCGTTGCGGGCCTACGAGGCGGAGCGGCTTCCCGTCGTCAACCGGGTCGTCCTGACGAACCGCACGACGCCGCCCGACACGTTGATCGAGACGGTGCACCAGCGCAGCGGCGCGGAGCGGTTCGCACGGGTGGAGGACGTGATCAGTCATGAGGAACTGCGGGAGATCCTCGACCGCTACAAGGCCGTCGCGGGATACGACGTAGAAGCGTTGAACGCCAGCGGATGAGCGACATTGCACGGGGGCCGGAGCACCGGGCCCACCGAGACGGCCCGCCTACGGGCCACCGGACGAGCGACCGAATCGGTCACACCAACATTGCGAAGGCAGGGGAGATGGGAAGATGGAGCTCGAGGTTCCTGACGTGAGCACCCAGCGCGAGCGGCGACGCCCCGACGGCGTGGCGTACGAGCTCGCGAACGCCGGCGTCGAGTTGCAGACCGCAACCGGCCCGAGGACGATCCTCCGCGACCTCGACTTCACGGTCGGTCGCGGCGAGATCGTCGGCATCGTCGGTCGCTCCGGTACCGGCAAGACCACGCTGCTGCGCATCCTCGGCGGTCTGCTGACTCCGACGAGCGGCACCGTGCGTTTCGAAGGCGGGGCGATCGACGGTCCGCCGGAGACGGTGGTCACGGTCTTCCAGGACTACGGGAACGCCCTGCTGCCCTGGCGGACGGTCGCGCGCAACGTCGCGCTCCCACTCGAGAAGCGGGTGCCGAAGGTCGAGCGTGAGGCCCGGGTCGACGAGGCGCTGGCGATGGTCGGCCTCGAGAGCTGCCGCAGCGACTTCCCGTGGCGGCTCTCGGGGGGCATGCAGCAGCGGGTCCAGATCGCCCGGGCGCTCGCGCTGCGGCCGCGGGTGCTGCTGATGGATGAGCCGTTCGGCGCGCTCGACGCGCTGACGAAGGCGTCGATGCAGGACGAGCTGCTGCGGGTCCAGGCCCAGACCGGGTCGACGATCATCTTCATCACCCACGACCTCGAGGAGGCGATCTACCTGAGCGATCGGGTCTTCGTGATCGCCGGGAGCCCGGGCCACATCCCGGTCCAGGTCGAGGCGCCGCTGCCGCGTCCGCGCAACCAGCTGACGACACGCGAGCTGCCCGAGTACCTCGAGCTCCGGCACCGGCTGACCGAGGCGATCCGGGAAGACCATGACCGCTGACCGATTGATCCGGGCGGTGAACCCGGCGGGCTGGGCGACGGTCCTGGCCGTGCTCGCGCTCTGGCAGCTGCTGGTGGCAACCGGGGTGCTCGAGTTCGACTACCTCCCGTCGCCGACGGAGGTCGGCGGCGCACTGGCCGACGAGATCTCGTCGGGCGCGCTGCTCTCGGCGGCGGGCTACACGATCGGGATCGCCGTCCTGGCATCGGCCATCGCGATCGTGGTCGGCGTCGCGATCGGCCTCGCGGTCGGTCTGGTCGCCCCGGTTCGGGACAACACGATGGCCTCGCTCGACGTGCTGCGGACCCTGCCGGTCGTCGCGTTGATGCCCGTCGCCCTGTTGGTATGGGGCGCGGGGTCGCAGACCGAGATCATCGTGGCCACCTACGCCGCGGTCTGGCCGATCCTGCTCAACACGGCCGGTGGCGTCAGAGCCGTCCACCCGCGTCTCCACGAGGTCTCGCGGACGTTCCGACTCAACCGCGCGGAGAAGATGCGCAAGATCGTCCTGCCCGCGGCGATCCCCGCGATCCTCGTCGGTTGCCGGCTGGCGGTGGTCAACGCCCTGGTGATCGCGATCGTGGCCGAGATGCTCGTCTCCTCGAAGGGGCTCGGCTGGTCGTTGGTGCAGGCGCAGCAGGCGCTGCAGCCGTCGACGATGTGGGGGTACGCGGTCGCCTGCGGCGTGATCGGCTTCGCGTTCAACGCGCTGCTGGTGCGCGGGGTCCGGGTTGCGTTCCCGGGGGTGCGCGTGGTCGGGGAGGGAGGATCCTGATGGCGATTGCCGTTCCGATGTCCAAGCGGCGCCGCCGCACGCGATCGGGAGTCGGTGCCGCGCCGCTGCGTGGCCTGCTGCCGCTCGTGCTTCTGCTGGTGATCTGGCAGCTCGTCGGTTCTGCCGACGCCCTCTCCTTCCCGCGGCCCGACACGTGGTTCACGGCGATCGGCGAGATGCACGCGGACGGCGTGCTGCTGCCCGCGCTCGCCCGTACGCTCTGGACGTTCCTGCTGTCGCTGGTGGTCGCGATCGTGATCGGCGCGTTCGCCGGTATGGCGATCGGCTCGTCGCAGCGGCTCGATCGGGCCGTCAGCCCGTTGCTGGACTTCTTCCGGACCCTGCCGCCGCCGGCGATCGTGCCGGTCGCGGTGCTGCTGCTCGGCACGACGCTGCAGATGAGCGTGACGGTGGTCGTGTTGGCGATCGTCTGGCCGATCCTCCTGAACACGGTCAACGCGATGCGCGGAATCCCGCCGGTGCGGCTCGAGATGTCCCGGACGCTCGGCATGACCCGAATCGAGCGGATCCGCAAGATCGTCCTGCCGTCGCTCGCTCCCGGGATCATGCTCGGTGTCCAGATCTCGGTCTCGATCTCGTTGGTCGTGACCCTGCTCGTCGACATCCTCGGTGCCGGAGAAGGTGCCGGGCAACTGCTGGTGGTTCGCCAGCAGACGTTCGACGCGCCGGCCGTCTGGGGGCTGCTGCTGATCATCGGCGCCTTCGGCTACCTGATCAACGCCGCGGTCGGGCTGCTCCAGCCGCGGCTCTTCCGCAACTGGCCGGACGGGTCGGTCGGCTGACCGACCCGTCCGGGAGCGGCAGTCCGCGGTGGCGCCGGACTGCCGCTGCCTCGCGCTCGGCGAGGCAGCGCGATTCGCCGCCACGTCCACGAGAGAACGCAGAGGAGAGAAGAGATGACCGCCCGATCCAGCACCGTTCGCGCCGACGCGCCGCGCTGTCCGGTCGTGCACGGGGAGCCGTTCGAACCGGCGTCCCTGGCCACGGCCAAGGACCCGCACCCGTGGTACCGCGCGGCCCGTGAGCGCGCGCCGGTGTTCTACGTCCCCGAGGACGACGCGTGGTTCGTCACGCGCTACAGCGACGTCGTCGAAGTGCTTGGCAAGCCGACGGTCTTCTCGAACGCCGAGGCGAACGAGTTCAAGGACCTGACGACGTCGCCGTGCCTGCACGCTGCGTACCCCGATGGTCATCCGGGGCAGCATTCGATGCTCAAGAAGGATCCGCCGGAGCACACGCGGGTCCGCAAACTGGCCCAGAAGGCGTTCACGCCGAAGATCGTCAAGCAGATGGCGCCGCAGATCCGGCGCCGGGCCGACGAGCTGATCGACGTCTTCGTCGCGGACCGACGGTGCGACTACGCCGACCGGTTCTCGCTGCGGCTTCCGGTCCTCGTGGTCGCGGACATCACCGGAGCGCCGATCGAGCTCGCCGACGACTTCGCCCTGTGGGGGCGGGACTACTTCGCGATGGTCAAGGGCGCGCCCGACCCGACGCCGGAGCAGGAGGCGGAGATCGCCGAGCGAGGGATCCGGATCCAGGCCTGGATGACGGAGTTCATCGAGCAGCAGCGGCGAGACCCGGGCGACAACCTCACGGCGGCGCTGATCCCCGCGACGTCGGACGACGGGTCGCCCGCGTTGAGCGACCAGGAGGTGCTCGGGGTCCTCAACAGCAACCTGGTGGCGGGCATCGACACCACGACGATCTTCCTGCCGTTGCTCGTGCGCGAGCTGCTGCAGCGTCCCGACGTCTGGCGCGAGCTGCAGGCGGATCGCACGTTGATTCCGAACGCGGTCGACGAGGCCCTGCGGTACTGGGCCCCGGCACGGACGAACCGGCGCGCGGTGACCGAGGACACCGAGATCGGCGGGGTGTCGATTCCCAAGGGCGCGAAGCTCTACATCTCGATCGCCGCGGCGGATCGCGACGGGGAGGTCTTCGAGGACCCGGACGCCTTCGACATCCACCGACCGAACGCCAAGCGGCACCTGTCGTTCGGGCGCCTGACCCACATGTGCATCGGCGCGCCGTTGGCGCGGCTCGAAGCGCAGATCGCGGTCGAGTCGCTGATGGACCGGCTGCCGGGCGTGCGTCTGGCGGAGCAGCAGGCTGACCACTGGGAGCCCCATGCGATCCTGCCCCGGTTCACCAGCCTCGAGCTGGAGTGGGACTGAGGGGCGTGCGGTGAGCGACTCGGCGGGGGGCATCCATTCGTGCTTCGTGGTTCCCGACGTGACCGCGGCGATCGCGGAGCTTCGGGACCTCGCCGGCCTGCGGTTTCGCAAGATCGCGCGGATCCCGTTCCGCTTCGAGCACGGAGACGAGGTCGTCGAGCAGGTCGTCGAGGTTGCGTACGCGCTCGACGGGTCGCTCGAGCTGGTCCGGGCGACCGGTCGGGGGCCGTTTCGGTCGCCCGATCGTGCGGGGCCGCATCACGTCGGCTATGCGGTCGAGGATCTGGAGGCCGCGGTCACGGAGCACCGGGACCGTGGGCACGCGGTGGCGTGGCGCATCTTCGTGGACGCGCGGCTGATCGCCGTGCTGCTCGACGGCGGACCGCTCGGAGCCGTCCCCGTGGAGCTGCTCGACCGCCGGTTCGTCTCGGGTTCCGACCGGTGGAACGAGCACGTCGCACCAGGCATCTGAACCGCCGGCTCGGCGCGGGCAAGTTTCTCCGCAAGAGCCAAGACTGCTGATAATCTCAAATTGTACGAACGCATTCTCATATAATGCGAATGACTCGGTGGCGCAGGCCGCCGAAGAGGGAGAGCGAATGAGCACCATGGCCCTACAACGCGTCCGCCGGACGGCATCGGCCGTGCTGGCAGCGGCGATCGTCGGCACCGGCCTCGCGGCCTGCGGCAGCAGCGACGACGACACCACCACGGCGGCGAGCGGATCGAACGCCGCCGAGACGACGAAGCTCCGCGTGCCGTTCACGGCCGGCTTCGGCACCCTGCCGGTGCACGTCGCCGCGCAGAAGGGCTTCTTCGAGAAGCACGGACTCGACATCGAACTGACCGAGGGCCTGCAGCTGCCCGCGTACCTCGCGGCGATGGGGCGCCAGTACGACATCGTGATGGCGACGCCCGCCGGGCTGATCGACGCGGCGAGCAAGGGTCTGAAGGCCCAGGCCGTCTCGCACGTGCAGGTCGTCGACGACGAGCACAAGAACCAGGTGCTGGTCTCGAAGGAGCCGGTCGAATCGATCGCGAGCCTGAAGGGCAAGCGGATCGGCGTTCCCACGCTGACGGGCACGAGCGCGCTGGCCGTCCTGTACCTCATGAAGGAGGCCGGGGTCGACCCCAAGGACGTCAAGCTGATCCAGTCGGACTACCCGAACATGCCCGACCAGCTGAAGGCCGGCCGGTTGGACGCCGTGACCTCGGCCATCCCCTTCTACTCCGCGCTCGAGGACGAGGGCTACGCGCTCGGCGACGACGTGACGATCAAGGCGGTCGAGCAGGCGAGCAACGGCGCCACCTCGCAGGCGATCGGAGCGCTCTTCGTCTCCTCGCCCACGTTCGTCGAGCAGAATCAGCAGGCCGTGGAAGGCTTCCGTGCGGCCTTGGCCGACGCGATCGAGTGGATCGGTGACAACGACGCCGAGGCGCGCGAGATGGTCGAGTCCTGGCTGAAGGTCCCGGCTGAGGTCGCGAAGACCGCACCGCTGCCCGGCTTCGGGGTCGACATCACGGCCGAGGAGCTGGAACCGTTCGTCACGATCTCGCGGTCGGTCGGCGGGCTCGAGACCGAGCTCTCGGCCACCGACCTGGTCTGGCCGGGCGCCGCAGGCAAGTAGGCGGCGCGGCGTGTCCGAGCGAACGACCACCGAAGAGACCGTGGCCGGCGGGCCCGAAGGAGCAGGGGCGCCGGCTGCGGCCGGCGCGCTGCGCCCGGGCTGCCCGGTCGCGCACGGCCTGCCGTTCGACGTGCTCGATGCACGCCAGGCGGAGGATCCGATGCCGTGGCTGGCCCCGGCACAGCGCGATGCCCCGGTCTTCTACATGGCCGACTACGACATGTGGTGCGTCACGCGCTACGACGACGTGCTGACGGTGCTGCGCGACACCGAGACGTTCTCGTCGACCAACGTGATCCCGTTGGCGCACGTCACCGACGATCTCGCCGCCGTCTTCGGAGACCAGGTCGGAGACCGCCCGCTCGTGACGCTCGACCCGCCCGAGCACACCCGGCTGCGCAAGCCCGCGCAGCGGGGATTCACGCCGAAGATGATCAAGGCCAAGGCTGCCGCGGTGCGCGAGATCACCGACGACCTGATCGACGGGTTCGTCGCCGACGGGTCGTGCGACCTGATGAGCCAGCTCGCCGAGCAGCTTCCGGTGCGAGCGATCACCGCACTGGTCGGTGCGCCGCCGGAGAAGGCGCCGCTGTTCTTCCAGTGGGCGCACGATCGGGTCGCGGCGCTCGTCGGGGCGCCGCAGCTCGACGAGCAGCAACGGACGGAGCTCGCTGATCGCGCTTCGCAGTTCAACGCCTGGCTCGTCGACTTCGTCGAGCAGCGGCGGGCCGACCCGCAGGACGACCTGACGTCCGAGCTGGTCACCGCGGTCGACGAGCACGGCGACCCGGCGTTGTCCAACGCCGACGTGGTCAGCCTGATCGCCACGATCCTCAGCGCGGGCAGCAGCACGACCACCAACTTCATCCCGGTGGCCGTGCGCGAGCTGTTGCGGCACCCGGAGCAGTGGGAGCGGGTGAAGCAGGACCGCACGCTGGTCGAGTCGGCCGTCGAGGAGACCCTGCGGCTGCGGACGTCGGTCCGCGGCGTCAACCGCCTGACCACGCGCGACGTCGAGCTCGGCGGCGTGCAGCTGCCGGCGGGGACGAACCTCTACGTGCACTACACGGCCGCGCAGCGCGATCCGTCGGTCTTCCCCGATCCGGAGCGCTTCGACATCGACCGCGAGAACGTGCGGCGGCACTTCGCGTTCGGGAAGTGGACGCACATGTGTCTCGGCGCGCCGCTCGCGCGGCTCGAGACGCAGGTCGTCATCGAGCAGTTGATCGACCGCCTGCCGAACCTGCGGCTGGCCGACGCGCAGGACGAGGAGTGGGTCCCGCACCTGCTCACGCCCGGTCCGCGGTCGCTGCGTCTCGAGTGGGACGTCGCGACGTGAGGGCCGTCGTCGTCGACCGGCTCGGTGGCCCGGAGACGCTCTCCGTCTCCGAGGATCGCGATCGTCCGGTCGCAGCCGAGGGACAGGTGCTGATCGAGGTCGCGCTCGCGGGCGTCAACCCCGCCGACGTCGCCCAGCGCGAGACCGGCGTCAACCACCTGGGGCCGGCGGCCGCGTTGCCGTTCGTCCCCGGCGGCGAAGTCGTCGGTCGGCGAGCCGACAGCGGTGAACGGGTCGTCGCGATCTGCGGGTCCGGAGGGTACGCCGCGTGGGCGGTGGCGCCCGAGCGTCAGGTCGTTCCGGTTCCGGACGGAGTGACCGACGAGGACGCCCTGACGCTGATCGTCCAGGGGCTGACCGCCTGGCACCTGCTGCGCACCGCGATCGACCCGGCGAGTGTGCTGGTGAACGCGGCCGGCAGTGCCGTCGCGACCTTCCTGCTGCAGCTCGCGGCACGGTCCGGCGTCGAGACGGTGATCGCGACGGCGCGCTCGGCTGAGGCGCGGGACCGCGCGCTCGAAATCGGCGCCACCGTGGCGCTGGCCGAGGACGATCCGGCGCTCGCCGACGCGGTGCGCCAGGCGTCCGGTGGCCGGGGCGTCGACCTGGCGCTCGACGCCGTCGGCGGCACGGCATTCGACGCGGCACTCGACGCGCTCGCTGCTCGCGGCCGGCTGGTCGTCTACGGCGCCGCCTCCGGAGACAGCGGCACGGTGCCCGCCCGCCGGCTGATCGCGGGCTCGCGGTCGGTCTCCGGGTTCTGGCTGCTCGATCACGTGGGAGATGCCGACACGTTGCGCGACGACGTGGCGGCGCTCGCCGCGCTGGTCCGGGACGGCGAGCTTCGTCCGCCCGACTCGCATCGCTTCGCCCTCTCGGACGTGCGCGCGGCGCACGAGGCCTTGGCGGCCCGAACGGCCCGCGGCAAGCTCGTCCTGGATCCGACGCGATGAGCGCCCCGTGGACCGTCACGCGGGACGGGGCGCTGGCGACGGTCGCGCTCACCAATCCGCCGGAGAACCGGATCGGGTTCGTCGCACTCGAACGGCTGCTCGACGTGCTCGGCACGCTCGCCGACGACGACGGCGTCTCAGTCGTGCTGCTGACGAGCGCGGTCGACGCGGTCTTCTCGTCGGGGGCCGAGCGCAGCGACATCGGTCGGCTGGTGTCCGGGGACGCCGGTGCCGAGGACCTGGCGCTGTGGGCTCGGGTCGGCGAGGCGATCGAGCGGCTCCCGCAGCCGGTGCTCGCGGTGGTCGACGGTGCCGCGGTCAGCGGAGGGTGTGAGCTGGCGCTGTCCTGCACGCTGCGGATCGGCAGCCGGCGAGCGAGCTTCGCGCAGGCGGAGATCGTGGTCGGCGCCATGCCGGGGGCCGGCGCGACGGTACGACTGCCGCGGATCGTCGGCCCGGGTGTCGCGGCGCGGATGGTCCTGGAAGGCGCCGCGCTGTCAGCCGAGGAGGCGCTGGCGTGCGGGCTGCTCGACGAGCTCGTCGACGACGGAGTCGACGTGCGACAGCGGGCGCAGGAGCGGGCCGCGGCGATGGCGCAACGGTCGCGGACGGCCCTGGTCGAGGCGAAGGCGGCGCTGCGGGAAGGGCGCGACCTGCCGGTGGCGGAGGCACAACGTCGGGAGCAGCAGCGCTTCCTTCGCGTGCTGGGTGCACGGAACGAGGAGACACGGTGAACGGATTGCAGGACAAGGCGGTCGTCGTCGCGGGCGGCGCGAGCGGGATCGGGCTGGCGACCTGCGTCCGCCTGGCGTCGGCGGGTGCCCGGGTGATCGTCGGCGACGTCGACGGGGAGCGTGCGGAGCAGACCGCGTCCGACCTGCGGAATGCGGGCGGCTGGGCCCGAGCGGTGGCGTTCGACCTGGCCGACGACGCATCGTGCGGCGAGCTGATCGACTTCGCGGTGCGGGAGGCCGGACGACTCGACGGGCTGTTCAACGTCGCCGCCGACACCTCGGCCCAGACCCTCGGCCGGGACACCGACCTGCTCTCGGTGCCGCCGGAGGTCTGGCAGCGCACGCTCGACGTCGACCTGACCGGGTACATGCGCACGGCGCGCGCGGCGCTGCCGCACCTGTTGGAGCGCGGGGGAGCGATCGTCAACACGGTCTCCGGTCTGGTGCTCAACGGCGACCAGAGCCGCGTCGCCTACGGCGCGGCGAAGGGTGGGGTCGTGGTGCTGTCTCGGCACATCGCCAGCCGCTGGGGGTCGGAGGGCATCCGCTGCAACGCAATCGCCCCGGGCTTCGTCACCACCGAGCAGAGTTTGGCGAACATCTCACCGGAGGAGCAAGAGCGGCTGCGGGCCATGATCCGCTCTCCGCGTTTCGGTCGTCCCGAGGACATCGCCGCGATGGCGACGTTCCTGCTTTCCGACGACGGCGAGTGGATCAACGGTCAGCTGATCCCGGTCAACGGCGGCACCGGCCTGCGCTGAACGCGGGTGACGCCAGTTCGTCCTCACGCGACGGATAGAGGGCCGGCCCCGCGGCACGCGGTCTCAGGCGGACAGGCCGAGGAAGTCGCGAAGCACCGCGGTGTCCGCGAGGCCGTAGACGATCTGTCCGTCGCGACGCACCAGCTGCGGGACCCCGGGCAGGCCGGTCGCCTGCCACGCGATCCGCCAGTCGGTGGCCGTCTGTCGGGCGTCCAGCCCCGGGCCGAGTCCGGGCAGGCCGCTGGAGTCGGCCAGGGTCGTGAGCACGGAGGGGTCGGACAGGTCGGCGCCGGCGGTCCACACGGCGCGGTAGAGGCGGCGCACGAACGCCCGGCCCGCGGCCGGGTCTGCGGTCAGGGCCGCGGCGGCCCACTCGATCGCCAGTCGCGTGCTCGGCTTACCGGCGGGGACCTCGATCGGCACGTCGGGTGCACGGCGGCGAACCACGGCGACCTCGCGCGTCAGGTCGACTCCGCCCCGGGGCTCGTCGCGGACCATCGGAACGGGCAGGTCCGGGGCGTGCGGCACGCCCCGCCACTCGACGAGCTCCGCCGCGCCGATCGCGTGCAGACGCTCCTCGGTGGCATAGCAGAAGGGGCAGTTCGGATCGGAGTAGACGAGCGCTGCGAACCCGGGCGCCGGCGTGGGGCTCATGCGGAGATCGTCTCGCGTTCGGCCGGTGCGTGCCAGGGCCCTCGCCGGGCTGGACGCCGTCCCTTCGGCGCCGCAGGGGTGGCCGTCGGCTAGCTGAGGACGCGTTCGAAGTCGCAAGCTGGGCGAGGATCAGGTCCTCGCCGGACGCGGCTGGTGACGGGAGCGTGGCCGTGCGGGCCCGCACTCTCGCGGGCTCCCCCGGCCGCGGAGGTAGGGTCACTCGTGCCCGACCCCGCGACC
>JBQGEK010000054.1:0-2902 GCA_052039575.1 Patulibacter sp.
GATGCCGAGGTCGGCCGCCACCAGTGAGCCCGCGAGCGTGCTGTTGGTGTCGCCGTAGAGCTCGGGGCGCGCCGTCGGGCGCGGACGCCCGAGCGCCTCGACCGCAGCGCTCGGATCCAGGTCGACCAGGTGGTTCCAGCCGGCCGACACGGTCTCGGTCCACTCCGTGGTGTCCCGCAGGGTCACGCACCGCACGCCCGCCAGGTACGCCTCCTTCTGCACCCCGCCGGAGTCGGTCAGCACGCTCTCGGACCCGACCAGCAGCGTGGCGAAATCCAGCGGGCCGACCGGGTCGACCAGGCGGATCCCCGCGTCCGAGCGCAGGCGGTCCTCGAGCCCGTGCTCGGCCAGGCGGGCCGCCGTGCGCGGGTGCAGGGGCAGGACCAGCGGCACGTCCTCGGACGCCACCGCGGTCAGCGTGTCGATCACCGCGGCGAGTCGCTCCGGCGCGTCGACGTTGCCGGCCCGGTGGACGGTCGCCAGGCGGTAGCCGCCGACCCGCAGCCCCCGTTCGGCAAGCCAGTCGGGGGCGCGCTCCCGCGCCCGGGGATGGACCAGCATCGTCACGTCGGTCATCACGTCGCCGACGTCGACGACGCGCTCGGTCAGGCCCTCGCGCCGCAGGTTCTCGACCGCGACCGCGGTCGGCACGAGCAGCAGCGACGAGAGGTGATCGCAGACCACGCGGTTGCGCTCCTCGGGCATCCGCCGGTCGTAGGAGCGCATGCCGGCCTCGACGTGGACGAGCGGGATGCCGAGGTCGGCCGCCACCAGTGAGCCCGCGAGCGTGCTGTTGGTGTCGCCGTAGACCAGCAGCGCGTCGACGGGCGCGAGCCCGCGAACCACCGTCTCGAGCTCGGCGATCATCCGCGCGGTCTGCGCCAGGTTGGTCCCGCCGCCCAGCCGCAGCTCATGGTCCGGGGCCGGCAGGTCGAGCTCGCGGAAGAAGACGGCGGAGAGCGCATCGTCGTGGTGCTGTCCGGTGTGGATCAGCAGCTCCTCGTGCCGCTCGCGCAGCGGGCGCGAGACGGCGGCGGCCTTCACGAACTGGGGCCGGTTGCCGACGACGGTGACGATGCGCATGGCTGGTGCGCATCGTCGCAGAGCGACGAGCGGTTCGGCCGAGGCGGCGCGGAGGGCTCAGCGCCGCTCGACGCCGACGAGGTCGAGGTCCGTGGCGACCATCTCGCCGATCAGCGCGTCGAACGACGTCGTCGGGACCCAGCCCAGCCGGTCGCGGGCCTTCGCCGGATCGCCGTTCGACGGACACCGCTCGGGCGCGCGGACGAAGCGGGGGTCGACCCCCACCGGGTCGCGGGGGGTCCGGTCCGGGCCGACGACGTGGCGCTCGACCCCCGGGGCGGCGAACGCCGCGTCGACCAGATCGCCGACGGTGCGCGGCACGCCGGACGCGAGCACGTAGTCGTCCGGCTCGTCGTGGCGGAGCGCCAGCACCATCCCGGCCACGATGTCGCGGGCGTGCGACCAGTCCCGAACCGCCGACAGGTCCCCGAGCCGCAGCTCGTCGGCCCGTCCGGCCGCGATCGCCGCGACCCCGGCGGTGACCTTCCGCGGCAGGAACCGGTCCGGTCGGCGCGGCGACTCGTGGTTGAACGTGATCGCCGAGACGAGGAACCAGCCGTGATGCGCGCGGAGCGCGCCGATCAGGCCGTGGGCGGCGAGCTTGGCCACGCCGTACGGGTTCTGCGGACGGGTCGCGGTGCGCTCGTCCTGCGGCGCGACGTCCGCTTCGCCGAAGATCGCGCTGGAGCTGGCGACCAGCGTGCGGCAACCGTCCAGCGCGCCGGTCGCGGCAAGCACCGCGGCGGTCCCGGTGACGATCGCCGCGGTGACCTCGGTCGGGTCGTTCCACGAATCGGGGACGAAGGTCGGCGCCGCCAGGTGGTAGATCTCGTCGGGGGCGACCTCGAGCACGGTGCGCCGCAGGCCGTCGGGATCGAGCAGGTCCGCGGCGACCAGCTCGACGCGGCCCTCCAGGTGCCCCAGGCCGGCGGCCGCGAGCGCCCCGTCGGGCCGGCGGACCGTCCCGATGACCTCGTCCCCGTCGGCGACGAGCTGCTCGGCGAGGTACCCGCCGTCCTGTCCGGTGATCCCGGTGATCAGTACCCGGCGCGCCATCAGGCCTCGTTCCGTGCGGTCCGCTTCACCCGGGGGAGGCTATCCGCGGACCGTCGCGGTCCGTCGAGCCCGCCGGATCGACTCAACCGCCCCCATCCGATATACCCCGTATTCACGGTATTTCCCCCTGCAACCTGCCACCCACCACGCGCATTCGCGCGATCGACCGATATCGTTACCGCAACCTTCGGGCACCAGCGGGGTTCATGTTCGTGACTCTGCGTCGCCGAATCCCCCTTCCGGCGCCCGGGTTCCTCCTATGCACGACGACAGGCACCCCGTCTCCAACACCGACGTGCTCCGTGCGCTGACGGTCCCGCCGCCCCAGGTCGAGGTCCTCGGGGTCCCGATCGCCCTCACCACCTACGAGGGAACGGTCGCGTGGATCGACGCGATGGTCGCCTCGCGCCGCCAGGCCTACGTCTGCGTGGCCGCCACCCACACCGTGATGGCCTGCCAGGAGGACCCCGAGCTGCGCGAAGCGGTGCTCGGCAGCGCCCTGACCGTGCCGGACGGCCAGCCGCTGGTCTGGGCGCTCAACCTGCTCGGACACGCGCAGCCCAACCGGGTCTACGGCCCCACGTTGATGGAGGAGCACTGCCGGCACGCCGCCACCACTGGCACCCGCGTCTACCTCTACGGTGGCCGCGACCGCCACGCCCTCGACACGCTCTCGCGCAACCTCCGCGCCCGCTTCCCCGGTCTGCAGATCGTCGGCAGCTGGTCGCCGCCCTTCCGTGCGCTGACCGAGCAGGAAGAGGAG
>JBQGEK010000055.1:0-4675 GCA_052039575.1 Patulibacter sp.
CGGCCGTGCGGGGTGGTGGGACTCCCAACGACGTAGAAGCAGAACCAGAGGACACGCTATGGGCAAGATCATCGGAATCGACCTCGGCACGACGAACTCCTGCATGGCCGTCCTCGAAGGCGGCGAGCCGACCGTCATCGAGAACTCCGAGGGTGGGCGCACGACCCCGTCGGTGGTCGCGTTCGCCAAGGGCGAGCGGCTCGTCGGCGCGGTCGCCAAGCGGCAGGCCGTGACCAACCCGACGAACACGATCTCGTCGGTCAAGCGCTTCATGGGCCGCAAGGAGGCCGAGGTCCGCGAGGAGGAGTCGATCGTCCCGTACAAGGTCGTGGCCGGCCCCAACGGCGACGCCCGGATCCAGGCCGAGGACAAGCAGTACAGCCCGCCGGAGATCTCGGCGATCACGTTGGCCAAGCTCAAGGCCGACGCCGAGGCGTACCTGGGCGAGTCGGTCGACGGCGCCGTGATCACCGTGCCCGCGTACTTCAACGACGATCAGCGTCAGGCGACGAAGGACGCCGGCAAGATCGCCGGCCTCGACGTCAAGCGGATCATCAACGAGCCGACCGCCGCGTCGCTCGCCTACGGCCTCGACAAGGAGTCCGACCAGACGATCCTCGTCTTCGACCTCGGCGGCGGCACGTTCGACGTGTCGGTGCTGGAGATCGGCGACGGCGTCTTCGAGGTCAAGTCGACCGCCGGCGACAACCACCTCGGTGGCGACAACTTCGACAAGGCGATCGTCGACTGGCTCGCGTCGGAGTTCAAGAAGGACCAGGGCATCGACCTGAAGAACGACCCGATGGCGCGCCAGCGCCTGTTCGAGGCCGCCGAGAAGTCGAAGATCGAGCTCTCCTCCGCGCAGGAGACGCAGATCAACCTGCCGTTCATCACCGCCGACGCGTCGGGCCCGAAGCACCTCGACGTGCGCCTGACCCGCGCCAAGCTGACCGAGCTGGTCGGCGACCTGCTCGACCGCCTCGTCGCCCCGGTGCGCCAGGCGATCGACGACGCCAAGGAGAAGGGCGCGGCCGCGATCGAGCACATCGTGCTGGTCGGCGGCATGACCCGGATGCCCGCGGTCCAGGAGAAGGTCAAGGAGCTGACGGGCAAGGAGCCACACCGCGGCGTCAACCCGGACGAGGTCGTCGCCGTCGGCGCCGCCGTCCAGGCCGGCGTGCTCGCCGGTGACGTCAAGGACGTGCTGCTGCTCGACGTGACCCCGCTGACGGTCGGCATCGAGACCAAGGGCGGCGTCATGACCAAGCTGATCGAGCGCAACACCACGATCCCGACGCGCAAGTCCGAGATCTTCTCGACCGCCGACGACAACCAGCCGTCGGTCGAGATCCACGTGCTCCAGGGTGAGCGCGAGATGGCGTCCTACAACAAGTCGCTCGGCAAGTTCCAGCTGACCGGCATCCCGCCCGCGCCGCGTGGCGTGCCGCAGATCGAGGTCACCTTCGACATCGACGCCAACGGCATCCTCAACGTGTCGGCGAAGGATCTCGGCACCGGCAAGGAGCAGAAGATCGAGATCAAGGCCGGCGGCGGGCTCTCCGACGAGGAGATCCAGTCGATGGTCTCCGACGCCGAGGCGAACGCCGAGGCCGACAAGTCCGCGCGCGAGCTGGCCGAGGCGCGCAACGTCGCCGAGCAGGCCGCGTACCAGTCCGAGAAGCAGCTCGCCGACCTCGGCGACCAGGTCGACGAGGCCTCGAAGTCCGAGATCGAAGCGGCCATCAAGGACGTGCGGAGCGCGCTCGAGGGCGAGGACGTGGCGAACATCAACGCCAAGCGCGAGGCGCTCGAGCAGGCCTTCCACAAGGTCTCCGAGCAGCTCTACCAGAAGGCCCAGGCCGAGCAGGCCGCCCAGCAGGGCGGAGACGGGGCCCCGCCCAGCCCCGACGGCGCCACGTCCGACGAGGAGGACGTCGTCGACGCCGAGGTCGTGGACGAGGACAAGTAGTCCCGACGGCCGGCCGGACGCCTCGCGCTTCCGGTCGGCCGCGCCGACCGGCGTGCCCCCGGCGCGCCGGTCCCCGACCGCATCGAGATCCCGCCCGCCCCGCCCGCACCCCGTCCGCAGGAGCCCCGCATGACCGCCCAGCAGCCCGAGCGCCCGAACCCCAACGAGCCCAACGCCGAGGACGAGGGCCTCGTCGCCGACCCGACGGTGACCGGCGAGCCCGTGCCGACGGTCGACTCCCAGGTATCCCCGGACGCCGAGACGGTCGACGGAGAGGTCGACGAGACCACGCCGTCGGACGACACGGCCGACGCCGCGACGGCCGAAGCGGACGCGCCCGCCGAGGAGGAGCCGGACTGGAAGGACCGCTACCTGCGGTCGGTCGCCGAGCTCGACAACGTGCGCAAGCGCGCCCGCCGTGACGCCGCGGCTGGCGAGGTCCGGGGCGTCACCCGGCTGGCCAAGGAGCTGCTGCCGGCGATCGACAACCTCGACCGTGCGATCCAGCACGTCGGCGAGGGCGAGGAGGGCGACGCGCAGCTGATCGAGGGCCTGCGGATCGTCCACCGCGAGCTGCACTCCGCGCTGTCGCAGGCCGGGATCGAGGCGTTCGACCCGACCGGCGAGGAGTTCGATCCGCGCTTCCACGAGGCGATGACGACCGCTCCCGCCGCCGAAGGGGTCCTGCCCGGGACCGTCTCGATCGTCTACCAGGTGGGCTACCGCCGGGGTGACGACGTGGTCCGGGCGGCCAAGGTCGTGGTAGCGGGCTAGAGGACTGACTTCATGGCCGCGCAACAGGACAAGGGGCCGGATCTCTACGCGGTTCTCGGCGTCGACAAGAAGGCGTCGCAGGACGAGATCAAGAAGGCCTACCGCAAGCTCGCTCGCGAGTACCACCCGGATCGCAATCCGGGGGACACCGCGGCCGAGGAGCGGTTCAAGCAGGTCGGTGCGGCGCACGACGTCCTGTCCGACACCGAGAAGCGCAAGGAGTACGACAAGGCGCGTGCGTTCGGCGGGCTCGGCGGCGCCTTCTCGACCGGCGGGGCCGGATTCGACTTCGGCGACAGCGGGATCGGCGACATCCTCGGGTCCGTCTTCGGCCAGGCCACGGGCCGGGGCGGCGGAGCGACGCGCGGCGGGGCCGGGACGCGCACCCAGCAGCAGCGCGGGCGCGACCTGGAGGCCGAGGTCACGCTCTCGTTCAAGCAGGCGATGGACGGCGCGCAGATCCCGATCAGCGTGCGGACCACCGCGACCTGCAACACCTGCGCCGGGACCGGGGCCCAGCCGGGCACCAGCCCGTCGGTCTGCCCGCGCTGTCAGGGCCGCGGCGTCGAGTCGCAGGGTCAGGGCCTGTTCTCGATAAGCCAGCCCTGCGGGCGCTGCCACGGCGCCGGCACCGTGATCGAGGCACCGTGCGCGACCTGCGGCGGCGAGGGCGCCGTCCACGCCACCAAGAAGTACCGCGTGAACGTGCCCGCCGGCGTCAAGGAGGGCTCAAGGGTGCGGTTGGCCGGCAAGGGTCAGGCCGGACGCAACGGCGGACCTCCCGGCGACCTGTTCGTGATCACCCACGTCACGCCGTCGGACGTCTTCGCGCGGAAGGGCAACGACCTGGAGGTCGTCGTGCCGCTCTCGATCGCGGAGGCGGTCCAGGGCGCCGACGTCGAGGTGCCGACGCTGGCCGGGCGCAAGAAGCTGCGCGTCGCGCCGGGGACCAAGCACGGCACGATCCAGCGGCTGCGCGGCGAGGGGCCGGCGCGACTCGGCGGCGGATCGAAGCCGCCGCGTGGTGACATCCACTACCGCTTCGTGATCGAGGTCCCGGAGCCGTCGACCGACGAGCAGCGCGACGCCGTCAACCAGTTCGGGGACCTCTTTCCGGCGGCCAGCCGTGAGAGGCTGTTCCGCGAGAGCTAGATGATCGACGCCTGATGCCGACGCCCCGCCGCAACCAGACCGAAGCGCGCCTCACGATCGAGGTCGACGCCGATCGTGGCGTGTTCATGATCTCGGTCGCCGCCGAGCTGGCCGAGATGCACCCGCAGACGCTGCGGATGTACGAATCGCGGGGCCTGATCGAGCCGAAGCGCTCGCCGAAGGGCACGCGGCTCTACTCGCACAGCGACGTCGACCGACTGCGGCGGATCCAGGAGATGACCGGCGAGCTCGGCCTCAACCTGGCCGGGGTCGAGCGGGTGCTCGAGCTCGAGCGCGACCTCGAGCAGGAGAAGCGGCGCTACGCGGAGGCCGCCGAGCGGCTCGAGCAGCTGCAGCGCGAGACCGTGCAGATGCGGGACCAGCTGCGCGCCGAGATGCAGGCCGAGATCGACACGCTGCGCCAGCGCAACGAGCTGGTGCTGTTCCGGGGCAGCAGGAGCACTGATCTGGTGCGCGTGTCGCCTCCGGGCCGGCGGCGAGGATGAGTCCGTCGGATCGCGCGAGCGTCGTGCCGGTCGGTGCGACGCTGGACCGTGGCTTCGCGCTGCTCGGACGACAGCCACGGGCCCTGGTCGTCCCGGCGCTGGCGCTGCACCTGGTGCCGATGGTCGCGGTGCTGCTGCTGACGCTCGTCGGCGTCCTGCTGCTCGGCGACATCGACACCACGACCGATCAGGTCCGCGAGTCGACGTTCTTCGGCGACAGCACGCTCGAGGACCGCGAGATCGCGTCGCTGACCGACGGGCAGTGGGCGACCTT
>JBQGEK010000056.1:0-22531 GCA_052039575.1 Patulibacter sp.
GTCCGAGGATGACGCGTTGATCACACGCGTCAGTACGCTAGGCGAACTGCGCAATCGCGTGGTGCGGGTCCAGTTGACGTGAGGTGAGAGAGCGGTGACGAAGGAGATGGGGGTCGATCGCCCGCTGCGGGCCACGGCCGGAGACCAGGCCGAGGCCGCCCTGTTCGACGCGATCATGGCGGGGCGGATCTCGCCCGGTGCGCCGCTGCGGCTGCAGGAGCTCGCGTCCCAGCTCGGGATGAGCATCATGCCCGTCCGCGAGGCGCTGCGCCGGCTCGAGGGCCTCGGCCTCGTCGAGATCGTCGCCCACAAGGGCGCGTGGGTCCGGGCGCTGACGCTGTCGGACCTGCACGACACCTACTTCACGCGGATCAACCTGGAGTGCCTGGCGATCCGCGCCGCCGCCGAGCGGTTCGGCACCGAGCAGGTCGAGGCCGCGCACGAGGCGCTCGACGCGCACCTCGAAGCGCGAGCGCGCGGGGACCAGGTCGAGGCGCGCAACGCGCACGAGCGGTTCCACTTCGTGCTCTACGAGGCGTCGGGGTCGGAGTGGCTGCTGCGCAGCATCGGTCCGGCGTGGCGCAACAGCGAGCGCTACCGCGTCGCATCGATGCGCGACTCGGCCAACCTGGAGCGCCGGGCGCGCGAGCACCTGGGCATGCTCGAGGCGCTCGAGGCGGGCGACGGTGAAGCGGCAGCGACGCTGCTGGCCGAGCACCTGCGGGCGTCCGCGGACCTCGTGGCCGAGGGTCTCGAGGTCGACGAGAACGAGGCCTCGCCGCCGCTGCCGATGGTCGAGCTGGCGGGCCGGGCGCGGGCGTAGCCCTGGTCCGGCGGGGCCTTCCGGGGCCTTGTCGGGCTCCGAAAGATTTGATATAAGATCACAAGGGCGACCGGCGGTGACCACCGGACGGTCGCCGCCGAAATGCGCCCGGTCGCGATCGGGCCGAAGGGACGACGATGCAGCAGGCAGGCGCAGGCGCTGGGACCGGAACGCGACGAGGGTTCGTTCGCGACGAGGTCTACCCGCTGGTGGTCGGGGGCGAGTCGGTGCTCACCGCCGAGACCTTCGCAGCGATCGACCCCAGCGTGGGAACGAGCTGGGCCCAGCTGTCGGAGGCGTCCCCGGAGGACGTCGATCGCGCCGTCGCCGCGGCCCGCGCCGCGCTGCCCGGCTGGCGCCGAACCGGCCCCAGCGAACGTCAGGCGGTGCTCACGCGGATCGCCGACCGGCTCGAGCAGGACGACGAGTGGCCGCTGCTGCTGGCGACCGAGAACGGCCGCTCGATCCGCGAAGCGCGGATCGCCGACGTGCCGACCGCCGTCGAGATCTTCCGGTACTACGCCGGACTGGTCCGCGGGTCGGCGGGCATCAACGTGGCGCCCGACGACCCCGACATGCGGATCTGGACGACCCGGATGCCGGTCGGTGTCGTCGCGGCCCTGATCCCGTGGAACTCGCCGCTGATTTCGACCGCGCTCAAGGTCGCGCCGGCGCTCGCGGCGGGCAACACCGTCGTGCTCAAGCCGTCCGAGTTCGCGGCGGCCAGCGTCGTCGAGTTCGGTCTGCGGACCCGCGACCTGCTGCCGCGCGGTGTGGTCAACATCGTCACCGGGCTGGGCCCGGCCGCCGGCGCCGCGTTGGTCGGCCACCCGGGGATCGACAAGATCTCGTTCACCGGCGGCGTTCCGACCGCCCGCCACATCCTGCGCGCCGCGGCCGACACGATCACCCCGGCGATCATGGAGCTCGGCGGCAAGAGCGCGTTCGTGATCTGTCCCGACGCCGACCTCGACGTGGCCGTCGCCGACGCGATGATGGGCACGGTCTTCCAGAACGGTCAGGTCTGCTTCGCCGCGTCGCGGCTGTTCGTCCACGAGTCGGTGCGTGACGCGTTCGTCGAGCGGTTCGTCGCCGCGCTGCAGAGCGTGCGGATCGGCGACGCGACCGAGGACGGCACCCAGATGGGGCCGCTGGTCTCGGCGGAGCACCGCGACCGCGTGCTGGACCACGTGACCCGCGCCGTGGCCGCCGGCGGCACGCTGCTGACCGGCGGCGTCGCCCGCGAGCTGCCCGGCGACCTGGCCGGCGGCTTCTACGTCGAGCCGGCGATCGTCGAGGACCCGCAGGGGCAGACCGCACTGGTCCGCGAGGAGGTCTTCGGTCCGGTCACCAGCCTGCAGACCTGGACCGACGAGGACGACGTGATCGCGCGGGCCAACGACAGCGAGTTCGGGCTGGCCGCTGGCGTCTGGACCCGCGACCTGCAGCGGGCGCACCGCTTCGCCGACCGGCTCGAGGCCGGCACGATCTGGATCAACACCTGGTTCGACGTCAGCCCCGGTCAGCCGCTCGGCGGGATCAAGGCCAGCGGCTACGGGCGCGAGATGTCGGCCGAGACGCTGCTCGAGTACACCGAGCCGAAGGCCGTGTCGATGCGGTTGTCGAGCGAGCGGCCGGAGCTGTGGGGATGAGCGCGGACCTGGGTCTCCGCCCGTCGGCGCTGCGCGGGCTGCCCGTCGTCGAGCAGACGCTGCCGGCACTGCTCGAGCGCCAGGCCGGGGCCTTCGGCGACAAGCCGCTGCTGCGCTTCGGCACGGTCGAGCGGTCGTTCCGCGAGGTCCGCGACGGTGCCGCGCGCACGGCCGCGGTGCTGGCGGATGCCGGCGTCGAGCCCGGCGACCGGGTCGCGATCATGGCGGGAAACCGCGTCGAGTTCCTCGAGCTGGTGCTCGGGCTCGCCTGGCTCGGCGCGGTCGCCGTGCCGCTCAACACCGCCATGCGCGGGGAGTCGTTCGAGCACGCGTTGACCAACTCCGGAGCCCGCCTGCTGGTCACCGAGCACGAGCTGCTCGACCGGCTCGAGCAGTCGCCGGGGATCGGCGCGCTGACCGCGGTCTGGACGCTCGACGGCGACGACGGCGAGGTCCGCGGGCTGCCGATGAGCGCGGCCCCGCCGCTGACCGGTCCCGGGGCCCACGCGCCGGCCGGAGCGGTCGGGCCGGGGACGACGTCCGCCGTGCTCTACACGTCCGGCACGACGGGGCTGTCGAAGGGCGTCCAGTGCCCGCAGGCGCAGTTCTACCACTGGGGCGTGGTGATGGGCGAGCTGCTCGACCTGCGCGAGGACGACGTCCTCTACACCTGCCTGCCGCTGTTCCACACCAACGCGCTCAACGCGTTCGTCCAGGCGCTGGTCGCCGGCGCGACGATCTCGGTCGGCGAGCGGTTCTCGGCGTCGCGCTTCTGGACCACCGTGACGGAGCAGCGGGCGACGGTCACGTACCTGCTCGGCGCGATGATCAACATCCTCTGGAGCAAGCCCGCGTCCGAGGCCGACCGCGACCACCGGGTCCGGATCGCGCTTTCGCCGGCGACGCCGCAGAGCCTGCTCGAGCCCTTCCGTGAGCGGTTCGGCGTGCAGCTGATCGAGGCCTACGGGTCGACCGAGACCAACGCGCCGATCGGCGCTGCTCCGGACCGGCAGCGGCCGGGCTGGATGGGCGTGGTGCTGGAGGACTTCGAGGCGCGCGTGGTCGACGAGCACGACGCCGAGCTGCCGCCCGGCGAGGCCGGCGAGCTGGTGCTCCGCAACAAGCACCCCTACGCGTTCGCGACGGGCTACCTCGACCTGCCGTCGGCGACGGTCGAGGCGTGGCGCAACCTCTGGTTCCATACCGGCGATCGCGTGGTTCGCGACGAAGACGGCTGGTTCCGCTTCGTCGACCGGTTGAAGGACGCGATCCGCCGCCGCGGCGAGAACATCTCGTCGTACGAAGTCGAGCGGGCGCTGCTCGAGCACGACGGGATCGCCAGCGTGGCGGTCTACGCGGTGCCTTCGGAGATGGCCGAGGACGAGGTGATGGCGACGATCGTTCCGAAGGACGGTGTCGAGCTGACGCCCGAGGACGTGATGCGCCACTGCGAGACCCGGATCGCGTACTTCGCGGTGCCGCGGTTCGTGGCGTTCGCCGACGCGCTGCCGCTGACCGAGAACGGCAAGGTCCGCAAGCAGGTGCTGCGGGACCTCGGCGTGACCGACGAGAGCTGGGACCGCGAGGCCGCCGGCTACCGGCTGGCGCGCTGAGCGACGTTCCGACGAGGAGGAGACCGATGCATCAGACCGAGCCCGCCCGCGACGCGTTCGTCCCGAGTGGGGCCTACGGCCAGCTGATCGCCGGCGAGGAGCACGCGTCGGCCGACCGCTTCGCGGCGATCGACCCGAGCACGGGTCAGCCGTGGGCGGAGCTCGCCCAGGGCACCGTTGCCGACGTCGACCAGGCCGTGGCCGCCGCGCGCACCGCGTTCCGCAGCTGGCGCCGGACCACCCCGGCCGAGCGCCAGGAGCTGCTCTGGCGAATGGCCGACGCGGTCGAGGCCGACGGGGCTCGCTGGGCGCGCCTGCTGGCGACCGAGAACGGGCGGCCGATCCGCGAGGCGAGCGTCGCCGACGTGCCGACCTGCGCCGCGATCCTGCGCTATTTCTCGGGTGTCGGCCGCGGGCTCCACGGCGAGCAGATCCCGGTCGAGCGCCCCGACAGCCTGATCTACACGGTGCGTGAGCCGCTCGGCGTGATCGCGGCACTGATCCCGTGGAACTCGCCGATCATCACGCTGGCGAACAAGATCGCCCCGGCGCTTGCGGCCGGCAACACCGTGGTCGTCAAGCCGTCGGAGTTCGCGACCGCGAGCATCGTCGAGTTCGCCCGGGCCGTCCAGGGGATCCTGCCGCCCGGCGTGCTCAACGTGGTGACCGGCACCGGACCGGAGACCGGCGCCGCCCTGGTCGCCCACCCGGACGTCGCGAAGATCACCTTCACCGGTGGCACCGAGACCGCCCGGCGGATCATGTCCGCGGCGGGCCAGCAGCTGACCCCGACGGTGATGGAGCTCGGCGGCAAGGGCGCGATGATCGTCTGCCCCGACGCCGATCTGGACCTGGCCGTCGCGGACGCGATGGCCGGGATCTTCTCGGCCAACGGCCAGGTCTGCGTGGCGGCGTCTCGGCTGATCGTCCACGACGACGTCCACGACGCGTTCCGCGAGCGGTTCACCGCCGCGACCGAGCGGATCCGGGTCGGCGACGCGCTCGACCCGGCCACGGAGTTCGGCCCGTTGGTCTCGGCGGCGCACCGGGACAGCGTGCTCGGCCACGTCGAGCGAGCGACGTCGGAGGGCGCTCAGGTCCAGGTCGGCGGTGGGCCGGTCGACCTGGGCGGCGAGCTCACGGACGGGTTCTTCGTCGCTCCGACCCTGCTCAGCGACCCCGCGGGCGGGACCAGCGTCTCGCGCGACGAGGTCTTCGGCCCGGTCACGGTGCTGGAGCGGTTCCGCGACGAGGACGACGCGATCGCGCGGGCGAACGCCGGCCGCTACGGATTGGCGACCGGCGTCTGGACGGCTGACTTGCGTCGGGCGCACCGGATCGCCGGGGCGCTGGAGAGCGGGATCGTCTGGATCAACACCTGGTTCGACCTGGCCGTCGGGGCTCCGATGGGCGGCGTCGGCGACAGCGGGTTCGGGCGGGAGACGACCGCCGAGACGCTGCTCGAGTACACGGCGCCGAAGGTCGTCAACGTCGGTCTCGCCGCGTCGCGGCCGCCGATGTGGGGCGTCGGGGGCGCGCAGTGAGCGGGCGACGCAGCGGGGCGGGGAACTCCCCGACCGTATGTTTGACATTTGATCACACTAGTCATAGGATGCGCACGTGAGCGACGGAGCACGGATCGTTGGAGCGGGTGAGGCGCGCTACGTGCGCCACCCCTCGGTCGAGCGGAGGACGGAGACGTTCATCGCCGAGGCCGTGCTGGAAGCGGTGGCCGACGCCGGGCTGACCCTCGCGGACGTCGACGGCTTCGGGGTCTCGTCGTTCTCGCTCCAGCCCGACCACGGGATCGACCTGATGTGGAAGCTCGGGATCTCGGGTCGCTGGACGATGGAGGACACCAACGGCGGTGCGAGCGCCGTCAACATGCTCCAGCACGCGATGCGCGCGATCGAGGCGGGCGACGCTGAGACGATCGTGATCGCGTCCGGCGACCGGATGGAGAAGCGCGAGTTCCATCTGATGACGGACCAGTACAACAAGGTCGCACGGGACTTCCTCTCGCCGCTGCCGTTGAACGGACCGAACGCGCTGTTCGCCTTCCTGACCCAGCGTTACGGCATCCAGGAGGGGCTCGAGCAGGCCGACTTCGGCTGCATCCCGCTCGCTCAGCGCGCCTGGGCGACCAAGAACCCCGGCGCGGTCTACCGCAAGCCGATGACGCTCGACGACTACCTGACGTCGGTGCCGATCGCTCCGCCGCTGACCCGCTTCGACTGCGTGCCGATCGTCTCGGGCGGCAACGCGATCGTCGTCACCTCGGCCGAGAAGGCCGCGAAGCTCGAGGGTGCGTCGGTCGGGATCCGCGCGATCCGGGCGTCCTACAACCCCGACCACCAGGACGGCGACGGGCTGACGACCGGCTTCGCGGACATCCGCGACGACCTCTGGGCGGCCGCCGACTGCGGGCCCGAGGACATGGACGGGGCCTGGATCTACGACGACTACCCCGTGATGGTGCTGGTCCAGCTGCAGAACCTCGGGCTGATCCCCGACGGCGACGTCAAGCGCTACCTGCACAAGACGGTGCTCGAGGACGCCTGGCCGCTGAACACGTCCGGCGGTCAGCTCTCGGCCGGACAGGCGGGGGCCTCGGGCGGCCTGCACGGCATGGTCGAATCGGTCCGCCAGCTGCGGGGCGTGGCCGGCGAGCGCCAGATCCCCGACGCTCGGCTCGGTCTGGTCACCGGCTACGGCATGGTGGTCTACACGCACGGCAGTTGTCACAACGCGGCGATCCTGGAGCGCGTCGGATGAGCAGTCACTTCACCATCGCCAAGTGCCGCTCGTGCGGCTATCTGGCCTACCCGCCGCGGATCGCGTGCCCGACCTGCGGCAGCACCGAGTTCCGCCGCCAGATCCTCGACCAGGGCACGGTCACCGAGTTGACGATCCGGCGCCCGGTCACCAAGCGCCGCCAGC
This sequence comes from Patulibacter sp., assembly GCA_052039575.1. GTDB lineage: Bacteria > Actinomycetota > Thermoleophilia > Solirubrobacterales > Solirubrobacteraceae > Patulibacter. The sequence continues at coordinate 7,029 of JBQGEK010000056.1, forward strand.
TGCCGTGGGGCAACTGGCTCGACCAGCACGCGACGCGGCTGGCGACGATCACCTCGGATCTCGGTCCGCGGATCGTGGCGCTGGTCCCGGACGGCGTCGAGATCGGCGACCGGGTCACCCTGCGCAGCCAGGCGAGCACCGCGATCGCGCTGCCCGGCCAGGTCGTGGCCGGTCAGCCGCTGCTGCCCGGGGGCACCGTCGGCGACGGCGGCCCCGGGATCGGCACGCCGCTGTCGGACTACCCCGGACGGAAGTAGCCGTCGTGCTGCTGGCGAACTTCCGCTACGCCCGGCCGAGCACGGTCGAGGACGCCGTCGAGGCGTTGGCGGGCACCGCCAACGCGCGGGTCCTGGCCGGCGGTCAGACCCTGCTCAACGCGCTCAAGCTGCGCCTGGTGCGGGCCGACCTGCTGGTCGACGTGACCCGGATCGACGCGCTGCGCGGGATCGAGCGCGCGGACGACGGAACGATCGTGCTCGGCGCCGCGGTGACCTACGACGAGATCGCCCGCTCGCCGATCGTGCTCGAGCACCACCCGCTGACCGCGGCGATGAGTTCGCGTCTGGTCGACCGTCAGGTTCGCGCCCGTGGCACCGTCGGCGGCAACGTCTGCCTGGCCGACCCGACGTCGAACTACCCGCCGCTGCTGGTCGCGCTCGGCGCTCGGCTGCGGTTGCGCGGTCCGGACGGCCCCCGTGAGATCGACGCCGACGAGTTCTTCGTCGCGCCGTATATGACCACGATCGGGCCCGGCGAGCTGCTGGAAGCGGTGCTGCTGCCGCCGCTGCGCGACGGCGACGAGGTCGCGTACGAGTCGCTCCAGGTCGGTACCGACTCGTGGGCGCTGGCCCGCGCCAGCGCGTTGATCCGCACCACCGACGTCGTGACCGAGGCGCGGATCGTGCTCGGCTGCGGACCGATCCCGCTGCGCCAACCGGCGGCCGAGCAGGCCCTGATCGGGCAGGCCGTGACCGCCGAGTCGGTGGCCGCCGCGGTCTCCCTGATCGGCGAGGACTTCGACCCGCCGAGCGACGTCCACGCGTCCGCGACCTACCGGACCGCGATGGCCAAGGTGATGGCGCGGCGCGCGATCGTCGCGGCGACCACGAAGGAGAGCTGAGATGGCTGACGACGCCCTGACGATCACCGTCACCGTCAACGGCGAGCGCGAGCTCGCGACCGTTCCGGTGCGCCAGCTGCTCGTGCACTTCCTGCGCGACACGCTCGGCAAGCAGGGGACGCACATCGGCTGCGACTCCGGCAACTGCGGCGCCTGCACCGTGATCTGCGACGGCAAGGCGATCAAGAGCTGCATGCAGCTCGCGGTCCAGGCCGACGGCTGCGAGGTCGAGACCGTCGAGGGGCTGTCCGAGCCGCTCGGGCCGCAGAGCGAGCTGCAGGCGTCGTTCTCCAAGCACCACGCGCTGCAGTGCGGCTACTGCACCCCCGGCATGCTGATGTCGTCCAAGGCGCTGCTGCAGGAGCAGGAGGCCCCGGACGAGGATGCGGTCCGCCGCGGTCTCAAGGGCAACATCTGCCGCTGCACCGGCTACGTCAACATCGTCCGGGCGGTCCAGGACGCCGCGGGCACGCTCGACGAGGGGCAGGCATGAGCACCCAGGAACGCACCGTCGAGTCGTGGGCGCCGCCCGCGGCCAACCAGGTCTGGACGGGGCAGAGCGTCCCCCGCAAGGAGGACAACCGCCTGGTCAAGGGGCAGGGCGAGTTCTCCGACGACGCGTGGATGCACCGCACCGGGCACGTCCACTTCGTCCGCTCCCCGCACGCCCACGCGGTGATCCACGGGATCGACGTCTCGGCCGCCGAACGGCTCGACGGGGTCTACGCCACGCTGACCGGGGAGGAGGTCCGACGGCTGACCGATCGCTACTCGGGCGTCGCGCCCGAGCCCGGCGGCCGCGCCAAGGACTACTGCCTGGCGGTCGCCAAGGCGCGCTTCGCCGGGGAGGCGGTCGCCGCGGTGCTCGCCGAGACCCGTGAGCTGGCGCGCGACGCCGCCGCGCTGATCGAGGTCGACTACGAGCCGCTGCCTGTCGTGCTCGACGCGATCGAGGCGACCCACCCCGACGCGCCGGTGGTCCACACCGAGGTCGGATCGAACGTCGGCTGGCACGGGGTCTACGACTTCGGCGACGTCGAGACCGCGTGCGAGGACGCCGACCACGTCGTGCGGATCCCGCACCTGCACTTCCACCGCTTCTCGTCGACCCCGCTGGAGTGCAGCGCCGCGGTCGTCAACTGGGACCCGGGCACCGACGTGATCGACATCACGTCGAACAACCAGATGCCGCAGTTCGCGGCGATGCAGATCGCTCCGGCGCTCGGCGTCCGCACCGACCAGCTGCAGTTCCGCGCGCAGGACATCGGCGGCGCGTTCGGGATCAAGCTGACCAGCTACACCTACCTGACCGCGCTGGCGCTGCTGTCGCGCAAGGCCGGCCGTCCGGCGAAGTGGACCGAGTACCGCTCGGACCACCTGGTCGGGTCGTGCCATGGCAACGAGCGCACCTTCACCGACATCGAGGTCCCGGTGATGGCCGACGGCGAGATCCTCGGATTCTCGGCGAAGGCGTTCGACGACGTCGGCGCGCACATGCGCTATGAGCCGCTCGGCGGCGTGATCTTCACCCAGGTGCTGCCGGCCTGCTACCGGTTCCAGCACATCAAGGTCGACTACACGTCGGTCACGACCAACAAGACGCCGGTCGGTCCCAACCGTGGCTACTCGCGGATGCAGCACCTGTGGATGGTCGAGCGGATCGTCGACATCGTGGCGTCCGAGCTCGGGCTCGACCCGGTCGAGGTCCGCAAGCGCAACTACATTCCGACGGACGCGTTCCCGTACGAGACGCCGAACGGCTGCCTCTACGACTCCGGCGACTACCACCAGATGCTCGACAAGGCGCTCGAGATGATCGACTACGACGGGTGGCGCGACCGTCAGCGGGCCGCCGAGGGCAGCGGCAAGCGGATCGGGATCGGGATCGGCTCGACGCTCGACTCCGGCACCTCGAACTTCGGTCAGGCCCGGCTGATCAACAAGCACCTGCCGTTCTCCGGCAACGGCGAGGCCGCGATCTGCAAGCTCGACCTGCACGGCGAGATCAGCGTCGCGCTCGGATCCGCCCCACAGGGGCAGGGTCACGAGACGACGACATCGCAGGTCGTCGCAGACGTGCTCGGCGTGACCCCGGCCGAGATCGAGGTTCGTCCCGGGCACGACTCGGCGCGCAACGCCTACATCGCCTTCTCCGGCACCTACGCCAGTCAGTTCGCGGTCACCGGGATCGGCGCCGCGCTCGGTGCGGCGCGCGCCGTCCGCGACGACATCTTCCTGGTCGCCGCCGCGGTGCTCGAGTGCGAGCCCGGTGACCTCCAGCTCAACGCCGGCTACGTCTCGGTCGACGGCGACGAGGACCGGGCGATGAGCTTCGCCCAGGTCGCCAACCTCGTCTACATGAACAACGGCTCGCTGCCGCCCGAGGTCTTCGACCAGGTCTCGCTGAACCGGCGCTACGTCTACCGTCCGCCGTTCGGCGTCCCGGACTGGAAGACCAAGACCGGCCAGCTGACCCTGACCTACGCCAGCCAGGTGCACGTCTGCGTGGTCGAGATCGACGAGGAGACCGGGGTCACCCAGGTGCTCGACTACGTCGCGATCGACGACTGCGGCGTGCCGATCAACCCCCAGATCGTCCAGGGCCAGATCCACGGCGCAGCCGCCCACGGCGTCGCCGCGGTGCTTCAGGAGACCCTCGAGTACGACGAGCAGGGACAGCTGCTCAACGGCACCTTCTGGGACTACCACGTGATCTCGGCGCCCGACACGCCCGCCTTCCGGACGGGCCACGTCGTATCGCCGTCGCCGTTCACGCCGACCGGCAGCAAGGGGATGGGCGAAGGCGGCGGTGGCGCGCTGCACACCGTCTGCTCGGCGATCCAGGACGCGCTGCGCGGGACCGGGGCGATCGTCACCGACTCGCACAACCCGACCGAGCGGGTCTGGTCGCTGCTCCACGAACCGTCGGCGGGCGGGCGCGCGGTGGAGGTGACGTCGCGATGATCGTCGACGGATCGACCCGCCTGAGCGCCGCGCCGCAGGCCGTGCTCGCCGTACTCGGCGACCCCTCCCGGCTCGTGCCGGCGCTGCCGAACGTCGACGAGTTCTCGTGGGAGGACCGGGATGCCGGACGCTTCGCGGCGACGGTCCGGCCGCGGCTGGCGCTCGGCGACGTGCCGTTCCGCACCCGGTGGACGGTCGAGGCGCCCGTCGACCACGCGGTGACCTTCGTCGTCGAAGGACGCGGCGAGGAGCACCGCCTGGCGATGACGTTGCGGATCGACGTCGCGGCCGAGGACAGCGGCAGCCGCGTGACCTGGTCGGCCGACTACGCGGTGTCCGGGACGATGCGCGCGGTCGGCCAACGGGTGCTGCCGGCGATCGTCGCCGCGCAGGCCCAGCTGGCGCTGGACGCGGTCGACCGGCGGGCAGCGGAGGGTCCGGCCGCGGCCCGCTGATCGTCGGATGCGCGAGATCGCAGCCGAGATCCGGCGCTGGCAGGCTGCCGGTCAGCGGGTCGCGCTGGCGACCGTGGTCGCCACGCGCCGCTCGACCCCGCGGCCGGTCGGGACCAAGCTCGCCGTCGCCGAGTCCGGCGAGGTCGTCGGGTCGGTCTCCGGCGGCTGCGTCGAGGCCGACGTCTGCCGGCTGGCCGACGAGGTCCTGCGCGGCGCCCCGCCGCGGCTGCAGAGCTACGGGATCAGCGACGACGACGCGTTCGACGTCGGGCTTCCGTGCGGCGGCGAGATCGACGTCTTCGTCGAAGCGCTGCCCGCGGACGACGCGGGTGACGGCGGCGTGACGGTCGCCGACGTCGCCGAACTCGACGCGTCGGGGACCCGTGGTGTGGTCCTGACGGTGCTCGAGGGCCCCGGGATCGGTCGCAAGGCCCTGGTCCCGCTCGATCCCGACCACCCGGACCCGTCGGCGTCGGACGCGGTCGTCGGAGCGCACGACCTGCCCGGTCTGGCGGAGCTGGTCGCCCGCAGCGGTCGGATGACCCGCCCCGCGGTGCTCGACCACGCCGGCGCGCGGGTGCTCGCCGACGTCTACGGCCCTCCGGTCCGGCTGGTCGTCGTCGGCGCCTACGACATCGGCGAGCAGCTCTGCGCGCTCGGCCTGCGCCTCGGTTGGCAGACCGCGGTCGTCGACGCCCGCGAGCGCTACGCCACGCCGGCCCGCGTGCCCTCGGCACAGCAGTTGGTCGTCGCGTGGCCCGAAGCGGGACTGGCGCAGCTCGGGCTCGACGCGTCGACGGCGGTCGTGGTGCTCACCCACGACCACAAGTTCGACGTGCCGGCGCTGGCCACCGCGGTCCGCAGCCCGGCCTTCTATGTCGGGGCGCTGGGCTCGCGACGCAACCAGCAGCGCCGGCGCGGCCGGCTCCGCGACGTCGGCCTGAGCGACGTCCAGATCGACCGGATCGCCGGCCCGTGCGGGCTGGACATCGGTGGCGACAGCCCCGCCGAGACGGCGCTCTCGATCGTGGCCGAGATCGTTGCCCGCGAACGGGGCCGCTCGGGCGCGCCGCTGCGCGACGGGGACGGCCGGATCCACGCGGTCGCCGCCGGAGCGGCGCGGTGAAGGCCCCGGCGGTCGCCGCCGTCGCCCCGCTCGTCGACGGCTTCGGCCGGGTGGTCCGCGACCTGCGGGTCTCGGTCACCGACGTCTGCAACCTGCGCTGCCGCTACTGCCTGCCCGAGAGCGGGATCGGCTGGCTGCCGCGCGACGAGCGGCTCGACGACGACGAGACGGTGCGGCTGGTCCGGGTGCTCGCCGGCCTCGGCGTGCGGACGGTGCGCGTGACCGGCGGCGAGCCCCTCGCCCGTCCGGGCCTCGTCGGCCTGGTCGAACGGGTCGCCGCGGTGGTCGGGATCGACGAGGTCTCGATGACCACCAACGGCGTGCTGCTCGAGCGCTCCGCCGACGCGCTCGTGGCGGCGGGCGTTCAGCGGTTCAACGTCTCGATCGACAGCGTGCACCAGAAGCGGTTCGCCGAGCTGACCCGGCGCGACGTGCTGCCGGCGGTGCTGCGCGGGATCGCCGCCGTCCGCGCCCACCGCGACGTCGAGGTCAAGCTCAACGCGGTCGCCTTGCGTGGGATCACCGAGCACGAAGCAGTCGATCTGGTGGCGTTCGCACGGGCTCAGGACCTGCAACTGCGGTTCATCGAGGTGATGCCGTTGGACGCCGAGGGCCGCTGGACCGCCGACGACGTGCTCTCCGGCGAGCAGCTGCGGCGGATCATCGCCGCGCGCTGGCCGGTCGAGGCGCTGCCGCGGGCACGCTCGTCGACGGCGACGGTCTTCCGCTTCCGCGACGGCGGAGGCCGGGTCGGCTTCGTCAGCTCGGTCACCGAGTCGTTCTGCGCGGACTGCGACCGGATCCGCCTGACGGCCGACGGGCAGCTGCGGACCTGCCTGTTCGCGCACGACGAGACCGACCTGCGCGGCGCGCTCCGCGACGGGGCGACCGACGACGAGCTAGTCGCGCTGATCCGCGGTGCGGTCGCGACCAAGCAGTGGGGCCACGAGATGCACCGGCCGGGGTTCGTGCCGCCTGCCCGGCCGATGAGCGCGATCGGCGGCTGACGCGCGGAGCCGGCCGGTCGCGATCAGCGCAAGGTCGCGCGGATCCGGACCGTCATCACGTCGCCGTCGACGCTGCCCCGCAGCTCGTCGATCCGCAGCGCGTCGTTGGCGAACAGCGTGATCCGGATCGCCGACGCGATCCCCGCGTCGCCGGCGGCCTCGAGCTCACCGTCGCGGGCGCGGACCACGATCGGGACCTCCGCGCGGTTGCCGAGCAGCTCGAGCGACGCCCGCAGTCGCGGCTGCCCGTCGGGGTGCGGCGGCTCCGGCACGAGCTCGGCCCCGGCGGGCAGCTCCGCGGCGAGCTCGGAGATCGTGATCTTCGCCGATGCCTCGACCCGACCGCGGTCGAGCGTGGCGACGACGTCGCGCAGCGGGATCGGGATCCGGTCGACGCTCAGCGTGCCGATCGTGACCCGGCCCTCGTCGACCTTCCGCGCCCGGCGCAGCAGCGTGGTCAGGTCGTCGCTGTCGACGGACAGGGTCGGGGACTCGACCCGCAGCTCGTCGACGTGCCCGAAGACGAGCTTCCACGCCGGCAGCGCCTCGATCTCGACCTGCGCGCGGTCGTCGCTCAGCTCGCCGCGAGCGACGCGCTCGGCGATCGGCGGCAGCACGAGCTGCCCCAGCACCGCGACGAGCACGATCAGGCCCGCGGCGATCAGCAGGTGCCGCCGATGTATTCGCGCACGGAGCCGGGCCATCGCGGGCATCGTACGGATTCCTCGCTCGACATCGGAAACGATCGACGGCTTGGACACGTTCGTACCCGGTGGCGTCCGATCGGGAAGCAGGTCCCTGCCACCCGGTGAATCGGGTAGAAGAAGGGTGTACCTGGAGCCGGCCCCGAACCGGCCCAACCGAACGAGCTCCCCGGAGGATCCATGCCGACCTACATCATGCTCAGCAGCCTCTCGCCCGATGGCGTGCAGACGATCAAGAACAACCCGCAGCGGATCCGTGAGGTGAACAAGGAGGTCGCGGCCCTCGGTGGGACGGTCAAGGCGCAGTGGGCGGTGCTCGGCCGGTACGACTTCATCAACGTCGTCGAGGCTCCCGACGAGCAGACGATCGCCCGGATCTCGCTCGAGCTGTCGTCGCGCGGCACGACGAACTACGAGACGCTGACCGCGATCCCGATCGACGACTTCATCGCGGGGATCTAGGGCGCGCCAGACCGGCCACCGCGGCGGGCCCGCGCGACGCGCCGTCGCGGGGTCCCTGCACGTGCGCTTGCGGGACGGCGAAATCGGCGCGTCCGGCGCCGGATGTGCAGTACGGTCGGTGAGATCCTCGGGGTGCCCTGCATCCCCACCGTCCTGGAGTGCCTGTGTCGAAGTCGCGTCATCGTTCCCTGGTTCCCGTAGCGGCCGCCGCCCTGCTCGGCTTCGGATTCGCGGCCACCGGCACCGCCACCGCGGCGTGGACCGAACCGGTCGAGCTGGACACCGGCGTGGGTGTCGCCGGACTCTCGGTCGACCCGGCCGGCAACCGGCTGGTCAACGCGCGCTCGGCGACCTCGTCCGGGTCGATGAACACCAAGATCCTCGGCGTCAAGGACGACCGCACGCCGGAGGGCATCCGCTCGATCCGCGGCACGATGCCCGACCCGATCGCCTGGGGCGACGACGACCTGCTCTACGGCCGGATGAACAGCCTCGGAACCGTCCGCCGCACCGTGCCGGACGGCCAGGGCGGCACCCGCCGGGTCAACCTGACCAACTACCGGCTCGGCGTGTCGGTCGGCGAGGCCGTCGGCGTCAAGCTCGGCACGAACCGGACCGTCGGCACCGCGGTGCTCGATCAGCCGGTCAAGCTCAGCGGTACGGCCGGCGGCGACGTCGCGATGGGCTGGAGCGAGATCGGCGCGGACGGCGTGGTCCGGGTCAACGTCGCCTGGCGCTCGGCGCGCAGCTCCGGCAGCACGGTGACGCTCAGCGAGCCCCGCGTGATCTCCGGCTCGCGCTCGAGCCGCCTGCTGGCGCTCAGCACCGGCGCCGGTGGCCGCACCGTCGCGGTCTACGAGACCGGGGCGACCGAGAGCACCCGCCGGCTCTACACGCGCTCGATCGACGTCCGCAAGGGCACCGTCGGCGCGGTCCAGAGCCTGCGCCGCGGCGGCCCCGGGTTCGTCTCGGCGACTGCGACCGTCGGTCCCAAGGGCCGCTCGGTGATCGCCTGGGGCGAGCAGGACAAGGCCAGCGAGCGGACCAAGCCGTATGTCGTGCGGGGCACGACCCGCAACCGCGACGGCCGGTTCAGTGCGCCGAAGCGGCTCGACGCCGGCGGCACCCTGGTCCGCGCCCCCGGTGGCGCGCTGGACTCGGCGATCGACGCCTCGGGGCGGGTCACCGTCGCCTGGAATCAGAGCGTCGGCAGCGTCGCCGACGGCACCGCGCACGACATCCCGCGCGTCGCCGAGGCCAACGCCACCGGTGGCCTGCACAAGCCCCGTGACCTTGCGGCGGCCGGCCGTGTCCACAGCGTGGCGGCGGCGGGCAACCGGATCGCGCTGGCGATGGTCCGCGAGCAGGAACGCCCGCTCGGCGGCTCCAACGCCGACCGCGGCACCGCGCTGCAGGTCGCGGTCCGTCCGCCCGACGGGCTGATGGGCGACCCCGAGACCGTCAGCCAGTTCACCGACGCGCAGCTGCTGGACCGCAGCAACGCCTACGGCGCGGCGGCGATCGCCGGCCTGCCCTCCGGCGGGTTCTCGGTCGCCTGGACCCGCGCCACGGTCGAGCGCGGCAAGCTCCAGTCGACCACGTACTTCAGCGACGGACCCGAGACCCCCGCGGCCCCGGCCGCGACCCGCTAGGACGAGCGGGACGGACCCTACGCGGCGCCCGCTTGTGTGATCCGTCAAGCTGGCCGCTATGCCCAAGGTTCTCGTCGTCGGTGCGGGGGGTCGCGAGCACGCGATCGTCCGCGCGCTGCTCCGCTCCACGACGCTCGCCGCCCTCGACGGCGGAGCGGCGGTGCAGGTGCACGCGACGCCCGGCAACCCGGGGATCGCGGATGACGTGACCGTCCACGGCACGGCCGTCGACGACATCGCCGGCCTGGTCGCGCTGGCGCGGGAGCTCGACGTCGAGCTGGTCGTCGTCGGCCCCGAGGTGCCGCTGGTCGCGGGTCTCGTCGATGCGCTGGCCGAGGCGGGGATCAAGGCGTTCGGCCCGACCGCCGCCGCGGCGCGGCTGGAGGGCTCCAAGGCGTTCGCCAAGGAGATCATGATCGCCGCGAACGTCCCGACCGCCGGCTACGAGACGGTCACCGCGGTCGACGCCGGCATGCGCGCGATCACGGGCTACCCCGTCGTCCTCAAGTACGACGGCCTCGCCGCGGGCAAGGGCGTCGTGATCGCGGAGGACGAGCAGACCGCGCGGGCGACCCTGGTCGACATGCTCGAGGACCAGCAGTTCGGCGACGCCGCGGTGGTCGTCGAGCAGTTCCTCCACGGCGAGGAGGTCTCGCTGCTGGCGATCTGCGACGGCGAGCGGGCGATCCCGCTGAACCCCGCGCAGGACTACAAGCGGATCTTCGACGGCGACGAGGGCCCGAACACCGGCGGGATGGGCTCGTACTCGCCGGTCGTCGGCGTCGACGCCGAGCGGGTCGCCGCGATCTCGGCGCAGGTCCACCAGCCGATCGTCGACGAGCTGAAGCGGCGCGGGATTCCGTTCCACGGCGTGCTCTACGCCGGGCTGATGATCGATGGCGACGACGTCCAGGTGCTCGAGTACAACACCCGCTTCGGCGACCCCGAGACCCAGGCGGTGCTGCCGCGGCTGCGCAGCGACCTCTACGAGCTGATGCTCCGCTCCGCCACCGTCGGTGGACTGGCCGACGCCACGCTCGAGTGGGACGATCGCTGGGCGGTCACGTTGGTGCTGGCGTCCGCGGGCTATCCCGCGTCGGCGTCGAAGGGCGACGTGATCACCGGACTCGATGCCGTCGAGGCCGCGATCGAGGTCACCCACGCCGGCACCGGACGCGACGCGGACGGACGGATCGTCACCGCCGGCGGACGGGTGCTCAACCTGACCGCGCTCGGAGCGACCGCAGCCGAGGCGCGTGACGCGGCCTACGCCGCGACCGAGGCCGTGAGCTTCGACGGGCGCCAGCTGCGGACCGACATCGCGCTGCGACCGGTCGAGCGGCTCGCCGGCTAGGGCGCCCGGCGACGACGCGGCCCGGCGACGACGCGGCCCGGCGGCCACGGCGGAACGACCCGCCCCCGCCGTCCGCCCCGCCTTCCACTACCCTGACTTCCTGTCTCCACCCCCGATCTCGAGAGTTCTCCCGTGTCCGACGCTCCCACCACCCAGGCCGAACCGCTGGAGGCCGCCGTCGCCGCCCCGACCGACGCTCCGCGCGTCGGGATCATCATGGGCAGCAAGAGCGACCTGCCGATGATGGAGAAGGCCGGCGCGGTGCTCGACGAGCACAACGTCGCCCACGAGATCCGCGTGATGAGCGCGCACCGCGATCCCGAGCTCGTCGCCGACTACTGCAAGAACGCGCGGCTTCGCGGGCTCGGCGTGATCATCGCCGGGGCCGGCCTCTCGGCCGCCCTGCCGGGCGTCGCCGCCGCCCACACCGACCTGCCGGTCGTCGGCGTGCCGCTGTCCAGCAGCCTGACCGCCGCGGGCGGCCTCGATTCGATCCTCTCGGTCGTCCAGATGCCGCCCGGCGTCCCGGTCGCGTCGGTCGGTCTCGACAACCCGCGCAACGCCGCGCACCTGGCGATCCGGATCCTCAACGTCGCGGACGCCAGCGCCCCGGTCAAGGGCTGAAGCCGGCACCCTGGTCCTCGCCCGACCCGCGACCCCGTGGTCGATCCGGACCCGGACCAGGATCGTTCCGAAGCGGACCCGTCGCGGCCCCGGCCGCGGCGCCTGTCGTCCCGGGTGGCGTACCGCAACCCGTGGATGACGGTCCGCGAGGACCAGATCGAGCGGCCGACGCCGGACGGCGGCGCGCGCCCCGGGATCTACGCGGTCGTCGAGAAGCCGCACGCCGCCGCGGTGGTGCCGTGGGACGGCACGCACCTGCACCTGGTCGGCCAGTTCCGCTACCCGCTCGGAGCGTGGTCGTGGGAGTTCCCCCAGGGAGCGGTCCACGGCGAGGACGCGACGCCCGAGCAGATCGCCCGCGCCGAGCTGCGCGAGGAGACCGGCTTCGAGGCCGGTCGGATGCAGCGGCTCGCCGACCTGGCGTTCGCCCCGGGAATGGCGGACCAGACGTTCACCGCCTGGCTGGCGACCGACCTGCGGCCCGGCCCGCCGCAGCCGGAGCCGGAGGAGCAGGGCATGATCGTGCCCCGCACCGTGACGATCGAGCAGTTCGACGCGATGGTCGACGGCGGCGAGGTCGTCGACGCGGCGTCGATCGCCTGCTGGTTCTTCGCCCGCCGCGTGCTCGTCGCGGCGTAGCCCGCGACGACTGATGTGCCGTCGACCCGCTCATACCGGGTCAACTGCACACCAGCGCGAGCGCGCTCAGTCGCCGTACTCCGGCGACCAGCGCGCTCGCGCGATCCGCTCGCGCAGGTCGTCCTCGTCGCGTTGCGGCGCGACGCCGTCCTCGACGGCCGCGCAGGCAACCGCGAGGGCCACGTGGTCGGCCACGTCGCGCAGCGCCGAGATCGGGGGCAGCAACGGTCCGTGCGGGTCGCTCAGCGCGGGGGAGAGCGCACCGACGGCGCGCGCCGCGGCGTGCAGCATCGAGTCGGTCACCCGCGCGGCCTGGGACGCCACGACGCCGAGCCCGACGCCGGGGAAGACGTAGACGTTGTTCGACTGCGCGACCCGGATCGGCCGGCCTTCGTACTCGACGGCGGGGAACGGCGACCCCGTCGCCATCAGCACCCGTCCGTCGGTCCACCGCATCAGGTCGCTCGGGTCGGCCTCGGCGCGCGCGGTCGGGTTGGAGAGCGGCAGGATGATCGGCCGCTCGACGTGCGACGCCATCTCGCGCACGATCGACTCGGTGAAGGCGCCCGTCGCGGTCGACAGCCCGATCAGCGCCGTCGGCTTGACCGCGGCGACGACGTCGGCGAGCCCGGCGTCGCGCAGCTCGCCCGCGCCTGCGCGTCCGTAGACCGCCTGGGCCTCGGTCAGGTCCCGGCGGCCGTCGGTGAGCAGGCCGTCGATGTCGACCATCCAGAACCGGTTGCGGGCCTCGTCCGGGCTCTGCCCCTCCTCGATCATCGCGTGGCGGATCTCGTCGGCCACGCCGATCGCGGCGGAGCCCGCGCCGAGGATCACGATCCGCTGGTCGGCCAGCGTCTGCTTCGCGACCGTCGTCGCGCCGAGCAGGGCGGCGAGCGCGACCGCGGCCGTCCCCTGGATATCGTCGTTGAACGAGCAGATCCGGTCGCGGTAGCGGTCGAGGATCGGCCGGGCGTTGGTCGATGCGAAGTCCTCCCACTGCACCAGGACGCCGGGCAGCTCGTCCTCGACGGCCTCGACGAACGCCTCGACGAACGCGTCGTACTCGGCGCCGGCGACCCGCTCGTGTCGCCAGCCGAGGTAGCCGGGGTCGTCGATCCGCGACTGGTTGTTGGTGCCGACGTCGAGCACGATCGGCAGCGTGCGCGACGGGTCCAGCCCACCGATCGCGGTGTAGAGTGCGAGCTTGCCGATCGGGATCCCGAGCCCACCGGCGCCCTGGTCGCCGAGTCCGAGGATCCGCTCGCCGTCGGTCACGACGATCACGTCGACCTCGGGCTGACGGCGGTTGCGCAGCAGCTCGGGCAGCCGGTCGCGCATCGGGTACGACAGCGTCAGTCCGCGGGGCCGGCGGAAGATCCGGTGGAACCGCTGGCAGGCGAGGCCGACGGTCGGCGTGTAGACGATCGGCAGCACCTCCTCGAGGTGCTCGACCAGCAGCCGGTAGTAGAGCACGACGTTGGTGTCGCGCAGCTCGCGGAGGTTGACGTACTTGTCGAGGTCGCTGCCGCGGCGCCGGAAGACCTCGTAGGCACGAGTGACCTGGTCCTCGAGGGTCTCGACGGCGGGAGGCAGGAGGCCGTCCAGCCCGAGCACACGGCGCTGCTCGGCGGTGAACGCGGTACCGCGGTTCCTCAGAGGGTCTTCGAGGATCTGCGGGTACTGCACCGAGCTCATGGATCGAGCCTAGACCGTGACCCGCGCCACCCCTGTCGTGCGAACCCACAGACCCGCCGTCCGTCGTGGTGCGATGCGATTTCTTGAGCGCTGGGTACCCATTCCGTGGCTCGTTAGGTGTCCATTTCGTTGAGGGCGGCGCCTCCGATCTCGCTGCGGAGGTACGCATCCGGTATCGCGTCGAGCGCGGCTCATCCCGCTTCCAGGCGCGGGGCGACGCGTTCGCCACCGAATCGATTGCTCCCGTACCACTGCACGGTGGCTCGGCCCTTGGTGCAGGTGAACACGATCTCGTGGCGCAGGCGACAGCGATACCCGGAAGGGCGAGGCGTGGTGGCGGTGCCCTCCGCGGAACGCAACCATCGCAACGCGACCTTGCGTGCGGTGGAGCACGAGGTACCACGGGCTCGAAGCTCGTAGGTTCTCGCGTAGACCGCGCCGTTGGCGTGGTAGACGACGTCCTTGCATCGCCCCGATGCCGGGCTTCGACTTGCGGTGAGGCTCGGGGTCGACCGCAACGACCCGGCGAGGGGGGAGAACTCGGCGGAGCTATCGGCCGGGGCACTCGACTTCTCGGTCGTCACATCGAGGCCTACGGTGTGCGTGCGTCGGCCACGGGTGATCTCAAGGATTCGGTAGAACGATCCGGACCGAGCCGAGCGGGTACGTGACCTCGCGCGGAGTGTGACCCGCTTCGGGGACCCTCGATGCTGCCGGAGTCGGGCACTGGCGACGGCGTTCGCGCGGCCCCACGAGCGCCATCGAATCGACAGCAGGTGCACCCGAACCACCCCCGCGGAACTGGCTGGACCGACGACTGAGCTCGCATGGGTGTAAAGCACGCAACGCGAGGGCATTACCACGGCACCCGGGCACGCGAGCGTGGTCTCAGCGTTCGTTGTCGCCGGGCTCAGCATCAGAACGAGGACGCTCGTCAGGAATGCGGGGATCGCTGAGCGGCCTTGGTGCACCGAGCGAATCTAGCATCAAGCTTAAGGTGTACGCGGGCGCCTGATTGATCTCTTCCTGGGCCCCGTGGTGCGACGCGATGGACGCGCGGTGGTGGGTGTGCGGGCGGCCCCGCGGGGAAAACCGGCCGCGCGGTGATGGGGCCGCCTCGGCGCGAGTTCGCCCGGACCGCGGACCGGGCGGTCGATCGGCGAGAATGGCCGGCGATGATCCCGCGCTATACCCGCCCCGAGATCGGTGCCGTCTGGACCGACGACGCGAAGTTCGAGTCCTGGCGGGAGGTCGAAGTCGCCGCCTGCGAGGAGATGGACGGCCCGACCGAAGACGATCTCGTCGCGATCCGTGCCGCGACGTTCACCGCCGCCGCGGTCCACGAGCGCGAGAAGATCACCGACCACGACGTCGCCGCGTTCGTCGACGTGCTCTCGGCCGACGCCGGCCCCGGTGGCCGCTGGATCCACTACGGGCTGACCTCGTCCGACGTGCTCGACACGGCGCTGGCGCTGCAGATCCGCAAGGCCGGCCAGATCGTCGTCGCGGGGGCCCGCGAGGTCGCTTCGACGCTGGCCGCCAAGGCCCGCGAGCACGCCCACACCGTCTGCGTCGGCCGGACCCACGGCGTCCACGCCGAGCCGACCACCTTCGGGATCAAGCTCGCCGGCTTCGCGCTCGAGGCGCACCGCAACGCCGAGCGCCTGGAAGCCGCGTTCGCCCAGGTCGCCGTCGGCGCGC
>JBQGEK010000057.1:0-5742 GCA_052039575.1 Patulibacter sp.
CACGGTCGACCCCGGCGATGTGCGGCCGAAGGCGACCGCGGATTGGCCGTCCGACAGCCGTCGGCGGGACCGCGCGCCCGCCGACGTCGCGCCCGCCACGCGTCGCGTGCTGCTCCGGTGGATCGGCGTTGCGGCCACCGTCTGGTTCCTCGCGATCGCCGGTGCCGAGACCGCGCCCGATCCGACCCCGTGGCGCCTGGTCGGGTACTCCGCGCTCGCCGTCGCCGTCGCGGCCGGCGTCGGCCTGCTGATGGGGCGCCGACGCGCCCCCGGTCGCGCGACGCTCGCGCGCGTGCGTGCAGCCGGCCGCTGCGACGGAGCCGGGCTCACGGGTGGCGTTCCCGGACCCGCCGGCCTCTTCCTGGTGGTCCGCGGCTCCGTCGACGATGCCGAGCGGATCGAGCTCGTGCACGCGCGGACGCTCCAGGACGCAGCCGACGATCGCGTCGAAGGTCGCACGCTGGCCGTCCGCTTCGTGCACCCCGGCGACGTGCTGACCGCGGAGGAGACCGTCCGCGCCTTCCTCCGCGTCGCCGACGCGGCCACCCACGCCTCGACGGGACAGACCAGGGAGGCCAGCGGTCTGCGGCGGCTCAACCGGGCGTTGGGGCGTACCGCGACGGAACGCCGTCCGCTGAAGATGGGTCGCGAGCCGCTCGCCTGGCTCGCGGGCCTCGCCGCGGCCCTGGTGGTGGTGGCCGCCGCGCGCCACGTGCTCGGGATCTCCGACGATCCGCTGGCGCACGGCCTGGGCAACATGCTGCTCAGCTTCCTCTGGCCGATCTCCACGGCGGGCGTACTCTGGTGGGCCGCTCGCGTCCTGCGCGACCCCTACGGGAGCACCTGACCGCCCACGAAACGACGAACGCCCCGCGGTGCGGGGCGTTCGAAGTGGAGGTGGAAGCGGCGGGAGTTGAACCCGCGTCCGCGACCGCACCAAAGGCAACGTCTACGAGCGTAGTCGGCGTATCTTGGTCTCACGCTCCGTTGGTCTCGTCGACCCACGTTCGGAGCGCCAGCCCTCCTTGAATGTCCCCGACGACGCGAGGGCGTCGCCGCCGGGTGATCCGACTGCGTTGATACCGGGGACCCCCGCCGTCGGCGAGCGGGGCCCGATACCTCACCTACCTAGGGTTATCTAGGCAGCGAGGGCGTACTCGTGAGAGTCCGCATGTGTGTGTTGTGCCGGGGTTTTACGAGGCCTCCGACACCTCGACTCGCAGTTGCCCCCGTGACTGACCGCGTCGAAGCCTGTCGCCCCCAGGGACCGAACCGCCCAGGACCAGTGGGCCTGAGACGGAACGTCCTCTGATTCTAGCGCGGACGGCCACCGTGACCAAACGCCGCCGTCGCGCCACGGACTACGGACTCCCGCCGACGGTCGCCGGGTCGCTCTCGAGCGGCTCGCCGCCCCCGGGGTCGTCGACCTCACCATCCGGTGGACCGTCGTCCTCGGCCGACGTTCCGCCGCCGTCGTCGTCATCACCCGCCTCATCGTCCTCGTCGTCCTCCGCGAGCCAGCCCGCGGCGGCGGCGACGCCGGCGATCACCGGGGTCGCCAGGAACGCACCCGTGATTCCAAGCAGCGCGCTCCCGCCGCCGACTCCGAGGAGCACCGTCAACGGGTGCAGCCGGACCGAATGTCCGATCAGCAGCGGGTAGAGGATGTTGCTCTCGACCTGCTGGACGATGATCGTCACCGCCAGGGCTCCGAGGGCGCCCTCGACGCCGTTGCTCGACAGGCCGACGAGCACCGCGGCGGCACCGGCGAGGATCGCCCCGATGTACGGGATGAACGCCAGGACGAACGTCAGAACGCCGATCGGCACCGCCATCGGGATCCCGAGGATCCACAGGCCCAGCCCGATGCCGATGCCGTCGATCGCCGCGACGACGACCTGACTGCGCACGAACGTCGTCACGGCATCCCACGCCCGCAGACCGGCGTCGTGCCACGACTGCCGGCGGCCCGCCGGAGCGAACCGGAGCAGGCCGCGCCAGAAGCCGTTGCCGTCCCACAGCAGGTAGATCAGCATCATCAAGGTCAGGAAGATCCCCGCCGCGACGCTGACGACCCCGGCGGCGGCGGTGATCACCCCCGTGCTGAGCGCGGTGCCGATCTCGCCCATCGAGTCCTGGAGTCGCTCGGTGACGTTCGTCGTGAACTCCTGGATGTCGGAGTCCTTGACCCCGATGTCGTGCAACAGGTCGGGAATCTGCCGGATCCCGTTCTCGATCTGGGCGATCAGGTCCTCCGCCTGGCGTACGAAGTCCGGGATCACCCACGTCAGCAGGCCCGCGACGAAGGAGATCGTCAGCAGAACCGTGACGACCGACGACACGACCCGGGGCAGGCGCAGCTTCAGGTTGAGGAACGACGAGACCGGCGTCAGCAGTGCCGATAGCAGGACGGCCACGAAGAACGGCAGCAGGATGAACGACAGCTCGCGCCAGACCAGGAGCAGGCCGTAGCCGACGACGCCGATGATGGCGATCCGCAGTGCCACGATCGAGAGGCGCTCCAGGGGGACACGAGGCTCGGGCTGCGGCGAAAGCATGCCCGCCCATCATGGCCGGTCCGGATCGGCGACGGGCCGCGACAGACGTTCGCGGAGTTCAGGGCGCGGCGAGCCGCTCCCTCGGGCTCAGCCAGCCGCACGCTCGTCTACGGCGTCCGCCGCGGTCACCCGCGGCGGCCAGACCGGGACGGGCCGATCGACCCGCAGCACGAGCACCTCCCAGCCGGTCGGGGCGTGACGGGTCCGGTTGGTGACCCGCATGCCGAGTCGCTCGGCGAGCGCCATCGAACGCTCGTTCTCGGGGTGCACGATCGCGATGATCTGGGCCATCCCCATCTGGTGCCATGCGGCTTCCAGCGCGGCGACCGCGGCCTCGGTCGCGTAGCCGCGGCCCCAGGCGTCCCGCCGCAGCCGCCAGCCGATCTCGACCGCCGGCAGGACCTGCGGCAGGAAGCTCGGGATCGCCAGGCCGCAGAACCCCAGCAGCTGGCCGTCCTCGACCCGCTCGACCGCCCACGGCGCGTGCCCGCGCTCCGCCCAGTCGTGGCGCAGCTGATGCCACAGCGCGTCGCTGCCCGCCCGATCGAGCGGACCGGAGCCGATGTGCCGCATCACCGTCGGGTCGGCGTTGATCGCCGCGAACGCGGCCCGGTCGGTGGGCTCCCACTGCCGCAGCAACAGACGCTCAGTCCGCAGCTCGGGCGGTAGTCCGGTCGGTTCCACATCCGCGACCGTACCGCGCGCAGACGGTCGATTGCACGATCTCACGGCGCACCGCCCCCACCGGACGTAGGCTTGCGGGTATGAGCACCGCCGTGGAGCACACCGACGTCGCCTGGGATCTCGAGCCGCTCATCGGGGACGGACTCCCGCCTGGGGCGGATGGCGTCAAGGCGTTGCTCGACGATGCCGCAGCCCGCGCCGACCGCTTCGCCGATGCCTACCAGGGCAAGGTCGCGGCGCTCGACGGTCCCGGGCTGGCCGCCGCGATGTCCGATCTGGCGGCGCTCGCCGACCTGATCGGCCGGGCCGGTTCGTACGCGTCGCTGAAGTTCGCCGTCGACACGACGAAGCCCGAGCACGGCGCGCTGCTCGCGCTGGTCGAGGAACGCGGCACCGCGGTCCAGACCAAGCTGCTGTTCTTCGAGCTCGAGTGGACCGCGCTCGACGACGCCAAGGCCGACGAGCTGCTCGCCGCCGACGGCCTCGACAAGGTCCAGCACTACCTGCGGACCGTGCGCCGCGAGAAGCCGCACATGCTCAGCGAGCCGGAGGAGCGGATCCTCGCCGAGAAGGCGTCGTCGAGCCGGGGCGCCTGGGACCGCCTGTTCGACGAGCTGACCTCGGTAATCGAGGTCGACCTGTCGGAGCTCGATCCGGAAGCGACCGAGCCGGTCGCGCTCGACGTCGCCCTGGCGCAGCTGACCAACCCCGACCGCGAGGTCCGGCAGAAGGTCGCCGCGGCGGTCTCCACGGCGCTGGAGCCCGGCCTGCGGACGCGCGCCTTCATCTTCAACACGCTGCTCCAGGACAAGGCGGTCGAGGACCGACTGCGCTCGTTCCCCAACTGGCTGGCGTCGCGCAACCTCGCGAACGAAGCCAGCGACGAGTCCGTCCAGGCGCTGGTCGACGCGGTTCAGGAGGCCTACGACGTCCCGCAGCGCTGGTACAGGCTGAAGGCGAAGATCCTCGGGATCGACCAGCTCGCCGACTACGACCGGATGGCGTCGATCACCGCATCGGACGAACAGGAGTTCTCCTGGACGGACGCGACCGACCTGGTCTTCACGAGCTTCGACCAGTTTGCTCCGACGATGGGCGACGTCGCCCGCAAGTTCGTCGACGAGCAGTGGATCGACGCTCCCCCGCGGACCGGCAAGCGCGGCGGCGCGTTCTGCGCCTACACGGTGCCGACGCACCACCCGTACGTGCTGCTGAACTGGACCAGCCGCCGTCGCGACGTGCTGACGCTCGCGCACGAGCTGGGCCACGGGATCCACGCCTACCTCGCGCGGGACCGCGGCCCGTTCGAGCAGACCACCCCGCTGACGCTCGCCGAGACGGCCTCGGTCTTCGGCGAGACGCTGGTCTTCGACCGGCTGTTGACCGCGACGACCGACCCGGACGCGCGACTCGGTCTGCTCGCCGAGCAGATCGAAGGGTCGATCGCCACGATCTTCCGCCAGACCGCGATGAACCGGTTCGAGCACGCGGTCCACAGCGCGCGCCGCGAGGAGGGCGAGCTCTCGATCGACCGGTTCGGCGAGCTCTGGCACGCCAGCCAGGAGGCGATGCTCGGCGACTCGGTCGCGATCACCGACGGCTACCGCTCGTGGTGGTCGTACGTCCCCCACTTCATCGGCACCCCGGGCTACGTGTATGCCTACGCCTACGGCCAGCTGATGGCGCTGTCGGTGTACGGCCAGTACCGCGAGCAGGGTGCGTCGTTCGCCCCGAAGTACCTCGAGCTGCTCGCCGCGGGCGGATCGCTGCCGCCCGAGGAGCTGGTGGCGATCGCCGGTCTCGACCTGACCGACCCGGGCTTCTGGCGGAGTGGCCTGGCGCTCGTCCGCGACCAGCTCGAGCAGGCTGAGCAGGCGGCGATCGACGCGGGCCGGATCAGCGGCTGAGCGGCGTCGGTGGCCCGCCCGGCAACGGCGCGGGCTACCGTCGCATCGCTTCGCGCGCCTCCCGGTCCATCTCGCGGCGCGTGTCACGCTCCTTGATCGCCTGACGCTTGTCGGCGACGTTCTTGCCTCGGGCCAGCGCGATCTCGACCTTGATCCGGCGGTCCTTCGGATAGACGCGGGTCGCCACCAGCGTCAGTCCCTGTTGCTGCGCCTGGCCGAGCAACTTGTCGATCTCGCCGCGGTGCGCGAGCAACTTGCGGGTCCGGTCGGGCTGGTGGTTGTTCATCGCCGCGGGCGCGTACGGATCGATCCGCAGGTTGTGCAGCCAGAGCTCACCACGGCGCACGTCGACGTAGGCGTCGCCCATCTGGCAGCCCACGGTGCGGAGCGCCTTGACCTCGGTGCCCGTGAGCACAATCCCGCACTCCAGCCGGTCGAGCAGCTCATAGCGGAAGCTCGCCTGGCGGTTGAAGCCGTAGTCGCCTCCGGACGGCTTCTTCTTCTTGCCCTTGCCCATCGACCGTCGAGCGTAGCGCGCGACGCGCGCGTGACCGTCCCCGACGCGCGCGGAACGCACCGGCATCGGACCCTAC
>JBQGEK010000058.1:0-1684 GCA_052039575.1 Patulibacter sp.
CCGGTGAATTCGGCGTCGAGCGTGAACCCGCGCGCCGACGACGTCGCGCCGGCCGGGGTCCCGTCACCGGGGTGGAAGTCGACATCGGTCGCGGCGCCAAGCCGGAAGAAGCCGACCTTGCCGGCGACCGTGCTGCCGGTCGCCCCGTCGGTGCACCCGACGGAGCCCTTCGCGATCGGACCCTGGACGTAGGGGAGGAACGTGTCCGTGAACGTCCACTGGACGCCATCCGTGAGCGCCTCGGACGTCAGCGGGTCGCAGACCAGCGGCGTCGGTCCGGGCGGCGGATCGACCGGGGGCGTGACCGGCGGCGTCGGGTCGACCGGAAGCTGCGGCGCGGGGAGAGCCGGGGCCGGAACCGGAGCGGGCGCGGGAGCCGGGACGGGTGTCGGGGCCGGCGTGGGCTTCGACGGGTCGACGCTCGCGCGGACCGTCACCGTCGCCAGCCGGCCGCTGGCCAGGCGCTTCACGCGCAGGGCGGAGCGCAGCCGGTTGGCGGTCGACCGCGGGAGCGTTCCCGCGGCGTTGACCACGCGCGCCGAGCCCTTGCCGGCGTCGATCTTCGCCGCACGGCGCTTCGCCGGACGCAGCGTCAGCAGGGTGACCGTGCGGTTGCCCAAGCGCGCGGTGACCCGCGGGCTCTTGCCGCCCAGACGGACCTGGACCCGCGACAGCGTGACCACGCGGCGACCGGCCCGCAGTCGGATCCGGCCGTCCTGGCGGACCGTCGCGGTCGACGCCCGGACCGTGCCCGCCGAGACCGGCAAGGTCACGCGAGCGCGGGAGAGCTTCTTGGTGTTGGTCGCCTTGGCTGGCCGCAGACCGGACAGCTGGACCTTCTGGGCGTCCAGGCTGCGTGCGGCAGCCCCGCCGAAGCGGATCGTGGTGGAGCCATCAGCGGCACCCGCGGTGGCGGGGGCGAGGGCCAGGGTGGCGAGGGTGGCGAGGGTGGCGCCCGCGAGGAGGCGCCTTCCCGTGCGTGCGGTAAGCGAGGAGCTCATCTGCCGTCCTTGAGTTCAGGGGGACCTAACTTCCGGCCATGAGGCTACCCTAATTAGGGTTCCCGTACTTCGACGCGCGTGCAGCCGGGCCCCGGGCGCGGGCCCGCGACCTACGAACCGAGTCGCTGGCGCGCCGCCACGCTGACCTCGATCACGTCACGCAGGAACCGCTCGACGACACGCAGCTCACCGTCCGTGTAGTCGTCCATCGCCCGCTCGTAGGCATCGCCGAGCGGACCGAAGAACGCTGCGGCAAGCTCGTACGCCGCCGGCTGCAGCTCGAGGATCGCCCTCCGGCGATCGTGCGGATCCGCACGGCGAGTCACATGGCCGACGGCTTCCAGGCGGTCGAGCAGCGCGGTGGTCGCCGGTCGACTCAAGCGCAGCATCTCGGCGAGCCCTGCCGGACCGAGCGGCGTCGGGGATTGCGCGATCGCAGCCAGCGCGGCCACGTCGGTCTGGTGCATTCCGTGCGCCTCGCCGAACGCCGCCGCGATCCGTGTTAGCTCCTCCGAGTGCACGCGCAGCAGCTGCCGCAGCGCACTGCGGTCGACCGAACCGTCGGATTCGGGTACTCCCCCTGTGCCCTCGATCCCCATGACGAGTGATTCTACTATCGAATCATTCTCTGGTAGAACTACTTTCGTGCCGCACGATCCCTCGTCGTCCTCACGCTCCGGCCG
>JBQGEK010000059.1:0-2192 GCA_052039575.1 Patulibacter sp.
CAGGATCGGATTGAGCAGGCCCGCCATCGCCACCGGGATCAAGATGACGTTGTAGGCGAAGGCCCAGAACAGGTTGCCCTGAATCGTCCCGAGGGTCCGTCGCGACAGCCGGATCGCGTCACCGGCGCCGCGCAGGTCGCCCGAGACGAGGGTCAGGTCGGACGCCTCGATCGCGACGTCGGTGCCGGTACCGATCGCCAGCCCCAGATCGGCCTGGGCGAGCGCGGGGGCGTCGTTGACCCCATCGCCGACCATCGCCACCACCCGGCCCTCGGACTGCAGCCGCGAGACGACGTCCGCCTTGTCGGCCGGCAGCACGTCGGCGATCACCTCGTCGATCCCGACCTCGCGGGCGATCGCCTCGGCGGTCGCCCGGTTGTCGCCGGTCAGCAGGATCGGCCGCAGCCCGAGCTCGCGCAGATGCGCAACGGCGTCGGCACTCGACGGCTTGGGCGTGTCGGCGACGGCGATCAGCGCCCGGGCGACGCCGTCCCACGCCGCCACCACCACGGTCTTGCCGTCGCGCTGCAGCGTCGTCAGCCGCTCGCGGTCGCCGTCGTCGAGGGCGATCGACCACTCGGCCAGCAGCGACGGCCGACCGACGATCACCGCGCGACCGTCGACCGTGCCTTCGACGCCGAGACCCTCGCGGTTGCGGAAGCCCTCCACCGCCGGCAGGTCCTCCGCCAGCTCGTCGCGGGCGCCGTCGGAGATCGCACGGGCGACCGGGTGCTCGGACGCGGCCTCCAGCGCGCCAACGACGCGCAGCAGCTCGTCGCGGTCGTCGGCGGCGAGCGGCACCACGTCGGTCAGCTGCATCGTCCCGCTCGTCACCGTGCCGGTCTTGTCGAGCACGATCGTGTCGACCTGGCGGGTCGACTCGAGGATCTCAGGGCCCTTGATCAGCAGCCCGAGCTGGGCGCCGCGGCCGGTCCCGACCAGCAACGCGGTCGGCGTGGCCAGCCCGAGCGCGCACGGGCAGGCGATGATCAGCACCGCGACCGCGGCGCTGAACGCGAAGGCGACGCTGTCGTCCTGCAGCAGCCAGAAGACCAGCGTGACCACCGAGAGCACCAGCACGATCGGCACGAACCCACCCGAGATCCGGTCGACCAGCCGCTGGACCGGAGCCTTGCCGGTCTGCGCGTCCTCGACCAGCCGGGCGATCTGGGCCAGCGCGGTATCCGATCCGACGCGGGTCGCGCGGACGACCAGCCGGCCCTCGGCGTTGATGCTGGCGCCGACCACGTCGTCGCCGACGGCCTTCTCGACCGGCACCGACTCGCCGGTCAGCAGCGACTCGTCGACCGCCGAGCGGCCGTCGTCGACCACGCCGTCGGTGGCGATCCGCTCGCCCGGCCGCACCACGAACCGCTGCCCCACGGTCAGCTGCTCGATCGGCACGCGCTGCTCGCGGCCGTCGTCGTCGAGCACGCTGACGTCCTTGGCCCCCAGGTCGAGCAGCGCCCGCAGCGCGGCACCGGCCCGGCGCTTGGCACGGACCTCGAAGTAGCGACCGGCCAGGATCAGCGTGGTCACCACGCCGGCGACCTCGAGGTAGATCTGCTCGGTCGCGGCGTCGCGGTCGGGGAAGATCTCGAACGGCATCCGCATATCGGGCATCCCCGCACCGAGGAAGAACAGCGCGACCACGCTCCACAGCCAGGCGGCGAGCGTGCCGACCGAGATCAGCGTGTCCATCGTCGCCGTTCCGTGGCGCAGATTGACCCACGCCGCCTTGTGGAACGGCCAGCCGGCCCAGAGCACGACCGGCGTGGTCAGCTGCAGCGCCAGCCACTGCCAGTAGTCGAACTGGAGCGCGGCGATCATCGACATCAGCAGCACCGGCACCGACAGCACCGCGGCGCCGATCAGCCGCTGGCGCAGCACGCGGGTCTCCTCGTCGAGCGGCTCGTCGTCGGCGGTCGCCGCTAGGGCCTCCGCGTCGGGCCTCGTCGGGGCCGCAGCGGGCGGGGGAGCGGGCAGCTGCGCGCGGTAGCCGGCCGCCGCGACGGTGTCGATCAGCGTGTCCGGCGTCACCGTGGCCGGATCGAACCGGACCCGGGCCTTCTCGGTCGCGTAGTTGACCGAGGCATCGACGTCGTCGAGCTTGTTCAGCTTGCGCTCGATCCGGGTCGCGCACGACGCGCAGGTCATGCCCTGGAGCTCGAGCTCCACGTTCTCGGTCGGGT
>JBQGEK010000060.1:0-2847 GCA_052039575.1 Patulibacter sp.
GGGCTCGACCCGGAGAAGATCGCCCGGGCGCAGCAGACCCAGGCACTGTCGGGATCCGAGGGTCAGCGGCGGATGTCGGCGCTGCACGGCGGCCGGACCGACGCGCTCGAGGTCTCCCCCAACCTGTGGGCCGGGGTCGGCCTGGTCCGCGGTGGCGCCGGGACCGCGCTGGTCGGCAGCCACGAGCAGGTCGCCGATCGGATCGAGGAGTACCACCACCTCGGGATCGACGAGTTCATCCTCTCCGGCTATCCGCATCTGGAAGAGGCCTACCGGGTCGGCGAGGGCGTGATCCCGGTGCTGCGTCGCCGCGGGCTGCTGACCGACGGTCTGGACAGCGCCACCGTCCCCGTAGGGGCGTGACCCTCGGGAAGCGTGGTCGGCGGCGCGGGAGGTGCGCGTCGCCGACCGAGCGCTCAGGCGTCGCGCAGGTGCCGGTCCAGATTCTCCAGCACCGCGGTGTGGATCCGGTCGAGCCCCTTCGGCGCGAAGGTCCGCTCGAAGAACCCGCCGATCCCGCCGGCGCCCTTCCAGGTCGTCTCGACGCGGACGTGCGAGAGCCCGTCGCCGTGTGACGTGACCCGATAGGTGGTGACCAGGGTCGAGTTGCGGTCACGCTCGACGACGTCGCCGTCCGCGGTGATGCTGACGTCGGCGAGCACGTCCCGCGAGCGCTTGCTGGTCGCCTGCAGGACCCAGGCGACGACCGTGCCGTCGCCGACGCCGCCTTCGACCACGCGGTAGTCGCGGTAGTGCTCGGTCTGGATCGCGGGGCGAACCGCCTCGTAGTCCGCCAGCGCGGCGCGCACGTCCGCGACCGAGGCGTGGACGTGGTGATCGGTGACCGCGTGGACCTGCGACATGGTGGTGCTCCTCGTCGTCGCGGCGCGTGCCGCGGGTCGTGCCTGGGGGTCCGCACCACTGTCGGCCGCGACGGGCGGCTTCGGCGTCGGAGCGGACTCCGTGGAGCCTACGCCGCCCGGTCGAAACCCGGCGGCGCGGTGCCCCGCCGGATGCCTTCCACAGCTGGACGTGCGGCGTGACCGATGAGCCGACCAGGGACAGCGGCGACGTCGTGCTGATCTCGGCCGAGCGCGGCAGATCGTGGCGTCGCGGGAGGAGACCGTTCCTCGAGTCGGGAGTTGACCGGAGCGGCGGCCCACCGCCGGGTGTTGATCCGGTCCCTTCCGGAATCTAAGCTCACGCCGTATGCGTCCCCCGAGCGTCACTCCGCCCGCGTCCAACCACGACGCGCTCGCCGGATCGCTCGGCGGCGACGACAGCCTCGAGCTGCCGGAGTTCGACCAGCCGCCGCCCGACCCGATCACCCTGGCCCAGAGCTGGGTCGCAGGAGCCCTCGAACGCGGTCTGCGCGAGCCGCTCGCGGCGGCGCTCGCCACGGCCGACATCGAGGGTCGACCGTCCAACCGCGTGCTGCTGCTGAAGGCGATCGATGCCGACGGCGTGGTCTTCTACGGACAGCGGGACAGCGGGAAGGGCCGCGATCTCGCAGCCAACCCGTACTCCTCCGCGGTGCTCTACTGGCGCGAGACGATCCAGCAGCTGCGGTTCGACGGACGCGTCGAGGAGCTCGACGACGACGCATCCGACGCCCTGTTCGCGTCACGGCTGCGCCCGGCCCAGGCCGCGGCGACGGCCTCGGCCCAGAGCCGGCCGCTGGACGGCGACGCCGAGCTCCGCGCGCGATTCGACGCCGTGATCGCCGGAGAAGACCCGATCTGCCGCCCCGCCGGCTGGGTCGCATGGCGGATCGTGCCCGCGTCGATCGAGTTCTGGCACGGAAACCGCGACCGCCTGCACCGGCGGCTGCGGTACGACCGTGCCGCCGACGGCTGGACCGCCGGGCGGCTCCAGCCGTAGTTCGCCGCAGGCGACCGACCGCGCTACTCGGTCACCACGCTCGCGGTGACCCGCGAGCAGATGGTGGTGACGGCACCGGGTCGGTGCCGCCCGGCGAGAGCTACGAGATCGCGACGCTCGCGGTGACGCGCGCCGGCACGCTGTTGACCAGCGCGAGCCCGGTCGCTGTGGCCGAGTAGACCAACAGCAGACGATCACCAGTGTTGATCGGGATGCTGAGGCCGGTCACGGTCTGCTCGACGCTCGTACCCATCGCCAGAACTCCGCTCAGCCCGGGGAGGACCACGTCAGCACCGGCAATCGGCGTGTAGTCGCTCCCCGCGTCGACCGCCCTCCAGACGCTGACCCGCTGCGTGATCATCGAGCCCACCAGGGTCTGAGCCTCCGCCAGCGACGCCTGCGCCGTGATCGAGGTGATCACGCCACCGCGGGTGATCACCTGACCGGCGTCGACGCCGGTCGACCCGATGACCCGACCGATCGAACCACCCTGCGGCTGCACGCCGGCCTCCCGACCCGATCCGCTCAGGGGCATCGTCGTGACGGTTCCGACGAGGCCCCCGGCGATCGTGGTGGCGAGCGCCGGTTGCCCCGAGTTCGAGGTGAAGATCGTGCCGATGCCGTCCTGACCGGCGGGTCCGGTCGGGCCCGCCGGGCCGGCAGGTCCCGCGGGACCATCCGGGCCCGCGGGGCCGATCGGACCGGCGGGGCCATCCGCGCCCGTGGTGCCGGCCGGACCCGTCGCGCCGTCAGCGCCGACCGGACCCGCGGGACCCGTCGGGCCGACTGCGCCGGCGGGACCGGTCACGCCTTGGGGTCCCTGCGGACCGGCCGCGCCGTCGGCACCGGCCGCGCCCGTAGCCCCGGTCTCGCCCGGTGCGCCCGGCGCACCGGGCAGGCCGGCAACCCCCAGCGGACCCAGCGGACCGGGCGCTCCGGCGGTGCCCAGAACCCCCCGCCGGCCCC
>JBQGEK010000061.1:0-10610 GCA_052039575.1 Patulibacter sp.
GGGAGGAGGTGGTGGCGCGCCCGGGTCCCCAGGTGGGGCTTTTGGGCGGCCCCCGGGGGTTGTAGGGGGGGGCCCGCCCCGCTCTGCATCGGCGTGGTTACGGCTTCAGGCGGTGGCCGGTGCGGAACAACCAGGCGCACCGGGCGCTGAGCACGGCGGCCAGCGCGAGGATCACCCCGAGCGAAACCCAGATCGACACGTCGCTCTCCCCCACGAACCCGTGGCGGAACGCCTGCACGAGGTAGAAGATCGGGTTGACGTGGCTGACGGCCTGCCACGCGTCCGGCAGCCGCTCGACCGAGTAGAAGATGCCGCCGAGGAAGCTCAGCGGCAGGATCACCAGCGACGTCACGAACGCCATGAAGTCCCACGACTTGGCGTAGACGCCGACGATCACGCCGAGCTGGGCGAACGCAACCAGCACCAGCGCCGTCGCGACGGCGAGCACCAGCGGCCGCTCGATCGCGACGCCGGTCAGGAGCATCGCGCAGATCACGAGCAGCACGCCGGTCAGCAGCCCGCGCAGCATCCCCCCGATCGCCAGGCCGATGTTGACCTCCCACCAGCGCAGCGGGCTCGACAGCACGTCGTTGAGGAAGCGGTCGCTGCGCGCCTGGAACAGCGTCGAGGAGTTGTTCGAGAAGGCTGCCGTGAGCACCGCCTGGACGACCAGGCCCGGGACGATGAACTGCTTGTACGGCACCCCGCCGACGTCGGCGATCTGGTCGCCGAGCGCGACGCCGAAGACGACGATGAACAGCAGCGACGAGATCACCGGGGCGAGCAGCGTCTGCATCCAGAGCTTGAGGAAGCGCACGATCTCGCGCTCGCAGAGCCAGACCAGGCCGCGGCGCTGCTCGACGAACGGCGCGTCGTAGGCGGGCGGCGACTCGATCGCCGTCGATCCGGTCGTGCTCATGCGGCCACCTCCGCCTCGAGATCCCGTTCGGACGCCCCGGCCTCGGCCATCGCCCGCAGGTACACGCCCGCGATGTCCGCCGCGCCGTACTGCGCCCGCAGGCCGTCGGCGGTGTCGCGGGCGATGATCTTGCCGCCGCGGATCAGGGCGATCTCCTCGCAGAGCGCCTCGGCCTCCTCCAGGTAGTGCGTGGTCAGCAACACGGTGGTGCCGACCGCATGCAGCCGTCGCGTGTACTCCCAGAGCTCGGTCCGCAGCTCGACGTCGACGCCGGCGGTCGGCTCGTCGAGGATCAGCAGCCGCGGGTTGTGCATCAGTGCGCGGGCGAACAGCAGGCGGCGGCGCATGCCCCCGGAGAGTGCGGGCGGGCGGACCTTGGCCTTGGCGGAGAGGTCGAAGACGTCCATCAGCTCGGTGGCTCGGCGACGGGCGTCGCGACGGCCCATCCCGAAGTAGCCGGCGTGGTAGATCAGCACCTCGTCGACGTTCATGAAGCGATCGAGGTTGATGTCCTGCTCGGCCAGACCGATCAGCCGGCGCGCCTCGCGGCTCTCGTGGTCGTGGCCGAAGACCCGGATCTGGCCGCTGGTCGCGCGGACGAGATTCGAGACGGCCCCGATCAGCGTGGTCTTGCCGGCGCCGTTGGGGCCGAGCAGTCCGAAGAACGCGCCGTCCGGGATCTCGAGGTCGAGCCCCTCGACCGCGGTGAACCCGCCGGCGTAGGTCTTGGTGAAGCCCTGCACGGAGAGCGCGGGGACCGAGCGACCCTCGGTCGGTCCAGTTCCTGACCGGGAACTGGGATTCATTGCGTCGTCAAGCACATCTCAGCACTGTACGGGACGCGTTCGGCCGCCGGCCGGGCGCGCCGCTGACCGCCGGGTCCGCCGTCGCCGACGCACCGGCGGACTCGCATCACGAGCACGGTAGGGGTGGCGCCTGCCGCTGGGTGCTACCCGCGGAGATCGCACC
This sequence comes from Patulibacter sp., assembly GCA_052039575.1. GTDB lineage: Bacteria > Actinomycetota > Thermoleophilia > Solirubrobacterales > Solirubrobacteraceae > Patulibacter. The sequence goes on from JBQGEK010000061.1 coordinate 1,889, forward strand.
CCGCGGGGCGAGCGCGAGTACGACATCTTCAGCCGTCTGCTCAACGAGCGGATCATCTTCCTCGGTCAGCAGATCGACGACCAGATCGGCAACCTCGTGGTGGCGCAGCTGCTGCACCTGGCCTCGGACGACGAGGACAAGGACATCTCGATCTACATCAACTCGCCGGGCGGGTCGGTCACGGCCGGGCTGGCGATCCTCGACACGATGAAGTTCGTCAAGCCGGACGTGCGGACGATCTGCTGCGGAATCGCGATGTCGGCCGGGTCGCTGCTGCTGGCGGGCGGCACGAAGGGCAAGCGATTCTCGCTGCCCAACAGCCGGATCCTCACACACCAGCCGTCGGTCAGCGGCTTCGAGGGCCAGGCGACGGACATCGAGATCCACGCCAAGGAGCTGCTGAAGACGCGCAAGCGGCTGAACGAGATCTACGTCGGCCTGACCGGACAGCCGATCGACGTGATCGAGCGTGACATGGAGCGCGACCGCTTCTTCAGTCCCGAAGAGGCCCGCGAGTACGGCCTGATCGACCAGGTCCTCGGCAGCTCGCTGCCCGACCTCACGCCGAAGAAGGACTAGAGGGCCTCGGGCGCCGAAAACTGGCAGCATGGGTCGCCATGTCGCGGTGGCTGTCCGGGCACCTGTTGGTTGCCTCACCGACGATCGGCGATCCCAGCTTCTCCCGCTCGGTGGTGCTGGTCGTCGATCACGACCGTGACGGTGCCCTCGGCATCGTCCTGAACCGCCCGACGGAGACCGCCGTGCAGGTCGCGGTCCCCGAGATCGCCGGGCTGTTCGGCGAGGACGACGTGGTCCACGACGGCGGTCCGGTGCAACCCGACGCGCTGCTCACGGTGGCCGAGTTCCGCGACCCCGCGGATGCCGCGCTGCTGGTGCTCGGGCGGATCGGGATGGTTCGCGGCGACCACGATCCGCAGCAGCCGAACGTGGAGCGCGCCCGCGCCTACGCGGGCTACGCCGGCTGGGCGCCGAAGCAGCTCGACGAGGAACGCGCCAACGGCGACTGGATCGTCCTGCCGGCCCGTCCCGACGACCTGTTCCGCGTCGACGCCGACGAGCTCTGGACCGCCACTCTGGAGCGACTCGGCGGCCCCTACGCGCACCTGGCGCAGCGGCCCGCCGATCCGTCGGTGAACTGATCCGGGTGGCCGAGCCCGCGGATCTGGCCCTCAGCCGGCCTCGGGGTCGTCGTCCTGCTCCGGGTCGTGGACGGCGGCACCTTCGGTGACCGCCTTGGGCTTGGGGATCCGGGCGGCGAACGCATCGCGGCGGCTCCGCAGCGGCCCGGCGATCGCGCCGAGCGTGGTGCGCTCGCGCTGCCCCATCTCGCGGTAGGCGTCGCGCAGGCCGTCGAGCAGCCCGTCGACGTCGTCGAGGGCCTCGCGGGCCGAGCTCCAGGCCTGCTCCTCGACGGCATCCTCTCCCCGACCGACCGCCTCCGACACGGCGGCGAGCTGCTCCAGCGGCACGTCCATAGCCGGGAGCGTACGAGGCCGTGAACTCTCTAGCCTTCCGGGCATGGCTCGACGCACGATCGGATCGCTGGTGGCGGTCGCCCTGGCGACCGCGATCGTCGGCTGTGGCGGCGACGACGGCGATGGGTTCGCCGACGCCACGAACCGGACCTGCGAAGACGTCTCGGCCGCGGCCAAGACCCTGAGCACCGATCTGGTCCGGGGCCCGGGCGACAGCGAGAGCGCGGCGGTCAAGGCCGCGGTCGAGCGGTACGCCACCACCGTCGCCCAGGCGGCCGAGCAGCTGCAGGCGGCGTCGTCGACCAAGGGTCAGCGTGCGTTCCAGCAGGCCGCCGTCCGCTACCTGCGGACGCACGCCGACGATCTGCGGGCCGTAGCCGAGGGCGAGGGCGGATCGCGGGCCGATGCGATCGAGCGTCTGACGGCGACGGAGGGCAGCCCCGCGCCGATGGTCCCGTCGGCGGTGCTCGACGGAGCTCCGGCCTGCGCCGAGGGGTCCGCCCGGTGAGTCGCGTCGGCCGGCGGCCGGTGGCCGCGCTGCTTTGCGTCGTCGTGCTGGGCGTGGCCGGCTGCGGGTCCGCGTCGCCCGAGGAGCAGTACGCCGAGGGCTGGGACGCGGTCTGTGCCGACGTCAAGCGCTCGCTGCAGCAGTTCCGCACCGAGCTGGTCACGGGCGCGCGATCCGCTCCGGACGCCGGCGACGACGCGGCGCAGCAGCCGCTCGCGGCGCCCGAGTCGGAAGCCGTGCTCGACCGTCCGGCGCAGCGGTTGCACCGTGGACTGCGCGAGCCGCTGCGCACCGCGCGCGCGCTCGAGCCGCCGCCGCGGTGGAGCGCGTGGCACGCGGGAGCGATCGAGCGGTTCGCGACCCAGGTCGACGTGGTCACGACCGGAGTCCGCCGGGTCTCGTCGGGCGACGCCGAGGCATTGGCGTCGCTGGCGATCGGCGGCTTCGGGCCCGCGTCGGTGCGGGCTCCGCAGGATCTGCGCGACCAGACGCCGACCTGCGTCGGTCTTCGGTAGCGCTCGCCCGGTTCAGTGGCCGGCGGCGTCGGCCGCGCGAGCGTCCCAGACCGCATCGCCGACGAAGACCGGCTCGGGGCGCAGCGCGACGCCAAACGCCCGCTCGACGCCGTCGGCGACCTCGTGCGCCAGCGCGAGCAGGTCGCGGGTGGTGCCGCCGCGGTTGGTCAGCGCGAGCGTGTGCTTGCTCGACAGCGCCGCCCCCGGACGCGCGTGTCCGCGGGCGAACCCGGCCCGCTCGATCAGCCACGCCGCGGACGTCTTCGTCCGTCCGTCGGATTGGGCGTACTCGGGCGCGGCCGCATCCGGCCCGAGCCGCTCGGCGACGCGCGCACGGAACCGCTCGACCTGGTCGACTTCGAGCAGCGGGTTGGTGAAGAACGAGCCGGCGGAGCGGGTGTCGGGATCCCCCACATCGATCACCATGCCCTTGCCGCGGCGCAGCCGCAGGACCTCACGGCGAACCGCGGCGGTGGTGACCTCGGAGTCGTGGGCCTGCTCGACGGCGCGGGCCAGCTCGCCGTAGCGCAGCGGCCGGGCGAGCGGGCTCCGCAGCAGCCGGAAGGTGACGGCGAGCACGACGTGGCGGCCGTGGCCCTTGAAGACGCTGGACCGGTAGGCGAAGCCGCACTCGGCGGCGTCCCAGTCGCGGGTCTCCCCCGTCCGCCGGTCGTGGACGCACACGCGAACGATCGTGTCGGCGACCTCCTGGCCGTAGGCCCCGACGTTCTGGATCGGCGTCGCGCCGGCGGCTCCGGGGATCCCGGAGAGGCACTCGAGGCCGCTCAGTCCGTCGTCGATGCTGCGGGCGACGACGGCGTCCCACGGCTCGCCGGCCGCGACGGTGCGCAGCACGTGGTCTCCGTCGTCCTCGTCGCTCGTGCCGGTGGTCCGCAGGACGATCGTGTCGCCGGCGACCCTGCCGTCGCCGATCACGAGGTTGCTGCCACCGGCGACGAGCAGGGTCGGCCGCCCGGCCGCGTCGGCATCGGCCAGCGCGGCGATCAGCGCGTCGTCGCTCTCGACCACGACCAAGCGCTCGGCCGTCCCGCCGAGGCCCAGCGTGGTCAGCGGGGCGAGCGGGACGTCGGCGTGAGGGGTGGAGGCGGGGAGGCCATCCAGGGCGGGAAGACCGGGGACGTCAGTCATGCGCCCCCATCTTCCCGCAAACCGCTACGGAACCCGGATACCGCTGATCGTCCTGGCCATGACCAACTGCTGGATCTCGCTGGTGCCCTCGAAGATCGTCATGATCTTCGCGTCGCGGTGGAACCGCTCGACCGGGTACTCGCGGGTGTAGCCGTTGCCGCCGAGGATCTGGATCGCTTCCTCGGTGATCCGGACGCCGGCCTCGGACGCCTTGTACTTGGCCATCGAGCCCTCGGCGTTGGGGAACTCCGGGGTCCCGCCGCGGAGCGTGGCGGCACCGAGCCAGGAGGCGCGCTGGACGAGCAGGCGCGAGGCGTCGAGCTCGGTCTTCATGTTGGCGAGCTTGAACGCGATCGCCTGGTTCTCGATGATCTTGCGGCCGAACTGCTCGCGCTCCTTGGCGTAGTCGAGCGCGTAGTCGTAGGCGGCGCGGGCGACGCCGACGGCCATCGCACCGACGGCCGGCCGCGACGCCTCGAAGGTCGCCATCGAGGCGTTGCCGTGGGCGGACTTGCCCTCGCGGACCTTGGCGAGGCGCTTGTCGAGCTTGTCCTTGCCGCCGAGCAGGTAGCTGCCGGGGATCCGCGCGTCGTCGAGGTTGACGTCCGCGGTGTGCGAGGCGCGGATGCCGTGCTTCTTGACCTTGGCGCCCTGCGAGATGCCCTTGACCTCGGACATCGGGACGATGAAGGCGGCGTGGCCGCGGCTGCCGAGGCTGGGGTCGACGGTGGCGATCACGACGTGGACGTCGGAGATGCCGCCGTTGGTGGCCCACGACTTCTGGCCGTTGAGGACCCACTCGTCGGTCGCCTCGTCGTAGCGGGCGGTGGTGCGGACGTTGGAGACGTCGGACCCGGCGTTCGGCTCGGACGAGCAGAAGGCGGCGACCTGCGGCTCGGCGGCGGTGCCGTAGCAGCGGGGCAGCCACTCGCCGATCTGCTCCTGGGTGCCCTGGCCGAAGATCGCGGAGACCGCGAGGTTGGTGCCCTGGAGCGCCATGCCGATGCCGGCGTCGCCCCAGAAGATCTCCTCGAGCAGGGTGGGCGTCAGCTGGCCGGTCGGGTCGAGGAACATCGAGACCGTGCTCTCGAGACCGTAGAGGCCGATCTCGGCGGCCTCCTTGACGATCTCCCACGGGAACTCCTCGCGCTCGTCCCACTCGTGGCCGGCGGGACGGATCGTCTTCTCGGCGAACTCGTGGACCCAATCCCGCAGGGTCTGCTGCTCCTCGTTGAGCTCGAGCGAGAACGTTTGCCATTCCGGCTTCATGCGCTCCTGCGCAATCTCGCCCGCGATGGTCATGAAGTCGGAGGTGGTGCTCATTGCAGTGGTCCTCGAAGAGGGAAGGGTGCGGAACCGACAGGCGCGCCGGTTCGGACGCGTTGGCCGAGTGTAGCTCGCGTTCCGGCGCGAACGCAACCGCGAGTAGGAATATCCTACGACAGGACCTCGGCCGAGCAGTGTGCGATCCGACTCGCGGTAGAGATCGACGGTGACGCCGGGGATCGGCCGCCCGGTTCGACCGGACGGGTCGGTACGGTCGCAGGACGACGGCTGCCGGCGAGCAGCCCGGACGACGCCGATGCCCCCGACCTCGTTACCCTAGGTCGGATCGTTTTCGTCGGAGTTGGAAGTTAGGAGGCCCAATGGGCCGTTACACCGGGCCGGTCGAAAGGCTCTCGCGTCGCGAGGGCGTCGACCTGGAGTTGAAGGGCGCTCGTCGCCTCGCAGGTAAGGGCGCGCTCGAGCGCCGTGGCGCGCTGCCCCCCGGGCAGCACGGCGGTGGCCGCCGGGTCAAGACCTCGGTCTACGCCCAGCAGCTGCGCGAGACCCAGCGCGCCAAGCGCTACTACGGCGTGCGCGAGAAGCAGTTCCGCCGCCTGGTCGCCGAGGCCGGCAAGCGCAACGAGGCCGGCACCGTTCACGGTGAGCGGCTGCTGCAGCTGCTCGAGCTCCGCGTCGACAACGTGCTGGTCCGCCTGGGCTTCGCGTCGACCCGCGCGCAGGCTCGTCAGTTCGTGTCCCACGGCCACGTGCTGGTCAACGGGCACCGCCACACCGTCGCGTCCGCCCGCCTGAAGCCGGGCGACGTCGTGACGATCAAGGACGCCAGCCCCGTCCGTTCGATCGCCACCGAGTCGACCGAGCTGATCGCCGTCGTTCCGGCGTGGCTCGAGGCCGACCACGACGGCCTCTCCGGCCGCGTGCTGCGCCTCCCCGAGCGTCACGAGATCCAGGTGCCGATCACCGAGCACCTGATCATCGAGCTCGCGGGTCGCCGCGGCTAGAAGGGCCCCTCTTCGGAGGGACCCAGCAGTTCCGGCGCCACCGGCGCCGACTCCGACGATCTCTCCCCCGCCTGCCCCCGTCCTCTCGGGGCAGGCGGAGGATCGACGAACGTCGCACGAGCTCTCAGGCCCACCCCGGGCGCCATGTGCGCCGCCGCTGCCGGGACGGGCCGTCACCCGCCGCTGCGATTCACCCGTGGATGGCGTAGCGTTGGACGGGCATGAGCGATTCCGATCCGACCCCGACGCACGAGCCCTCCGTGCCGCTGCACCTCGATCAGCTGCTGGAGCAGCGCGCGATCGCCGCGGGTCTCGAGGCCCTGGCGCGCCGCAATGCCCACCACCTGGCGGACATGGACGACGCCGAGCGCGAGGACGCTCGTCGCCTGTGGTCCGAGATGGTGGCCGAGATCCTCGGCGCCGTGCGGGACACGCTCGGCGGGTCGGTTCAGCAGGACGGCCCCGGTCGGGCCGTGATCATCCTCTCCGATCACCCGCAGCAGCCGGGCGAGGTCCAGGCCGAGGCGATCTTCTCACCGCAGATCCAGGAGACCCCGGGTCCGGACGGCGAGAACCAGGTCGTGGCGACGTTCGCCCAGGTGCTGGGGATGCAGGTCGCCGACCTGCTCCCGCAGCTGGCCGAGCAGATGGCCCAGAACGTCGAGAACGGCGAGGACGGGCCCGAGATCCAGGACGAGGACCGCTAGCTCCGAGCCCGCGGCACGGGGCGGCCCACCACCGCCCCGGTCCTCCAGCCCCGACCGCGGGGACACCCGACGCCCACTATTGTTGCGTGTGCAAACACATGCTACGATCGGGGCATGCCGCTCCCCGCCTCCTCCAGCACGGCCACCGTCGCCGCCGCCTCGATCTCGGCTGGCCCGGTCGCGTTGAACGTCGCCGACATCTCCGCGATCACGGCGTTCTACCGCGATGCGCTCGGGCTGCGGGAGCGGGGCGACGACGGGACGACGGTCCGGATGGGCACCGCCGACCGCGACCTCGTCGTGCTCCACCACACCCCCGATGCGACGCCCGCGCCGCAGGCCGCCGGCCTGTTCCACGTCGCGATCCTCTACCCGACGCGCGCCGACCTCGCCGACGCGATCCTCCGGGCCGACCAGGCCGGCGCCCGGCTCGACGGCGCGTCCGACCATCTGGTCAGCGAGGCCGTCTACCTGCGCGACCCCGAGGGCAACGGGATCGAGCTCTACCGTGACCGCGAGCGGGACGAGTGGGGCACCGACGACCACGGGCGGCTGGCGATGGACACGCTGCCGCTCGACCTCGGGGACGTGCTGCGCTCCGGGTCGGGGCGCCCCAGCTCCGGGATCCCCGCCGATGCGATCGTCGGACACGTCCACCTGCAGACCGCCGACATCGACGCGAGCCGCGCGTTCTACGCCGACGTGCTCGGCTTCGACGTGATGGTCGACGGCTACCCCGGGGCGCTGTTCGTCGCCACCGACGGCTACCACCACCACATCGGGCTCAACGTCTGGAACTCGCGCGGACGGGTCGCCGTGCCGGGAGCCCGCGGCCTGCGGCACGCGACCCTGCTGCTCGCCGACGACGCGGTTCGCACGCAGGTCACCGAGCGTCTGCGGGCCGCGGGCGTGCGGTTCGACGAGTGCGACGCGGGAGCGCTGACGGTGCGTGACCCGGCCGGGGTGACGCTGCGCCTGCGGCTCGCGTAGCGTTGCCGGGGTGCTGCTGATCGTCCCGCCGTCCGAGGGCAAGAACGCCCCCGCCGACGGCGCTCCCGTCGACCTCGCCGAGCTCGGCTTCCCGAAGCTCAGCCCGCAACGACGGAAGATGGTGCGCGCACTCCAGAAGCTGTCGAAGGGCCCGGAGGCCGACGCGCTGAAGCAGCTCAAGCTCGGGCCGAAGAGCCGCGACGAGCTGGCGTGGAACCGCGCGCTGCTGAAGGCCCCGGCGGCGACCGCCGCGGAGGTCTACACCGGGGTGCTGTTCGAGCGCCTCGACCTCGCGACACTGAGCGAGGAGGGGCGGCAGCGGGCGAGCGAGCGGCTGCTGATCACCAGCGCCCTGTGGGGCGTGCTCCGCCCCCACGACCGGATCCCCGCCTACCGCCACGCCGCCGCCGCCCGGCTGCCCGAACTGCCGACGACTGCCGCCCACTGGCAGACGGCGCTCGACCGCGTGCTGCCGGCCGACGAGCTGCTGGTCGACTTCCGCTCGGGCCCGTACCGCAGCATGTGGCACGGCCCGACGCAGGCCCCGACCGTGGCGGTCAACGTCTACCGCGACGGCCCGAAGGGCCGCACCGTGGTCAGCCACTTCGCCAAGGCGACCCGCGGCGACATCGCCCGCGTCCTGCTCGAGGACGCGTCGGCCTGGTCCGCACCGGCGACCCCCGAGCTGATCGCCGAGCGGGTCAGTGCCGCCGGCTGGACCGTCGAGCTGGGCGACCCCAACGCCACAGGCCCCGTCGAGCTCGCGGTGATCGAGCGGGACTGAGGTCCGGGCGCAGAACGCCCTCAGCTGGCGGTCGCCACCTCGGGTTCACCCACCGGCACGTGCCTTCTGAGGAAGGCGAGGTGGGACGCCGCGACCCGCTCGAAGCCCGGACCGTCGTAGACCTCGAAGTGGCCGCCCGGGAAGGGGTCGACCTCGCCGCGGGGGGCCTTCGCGGCGTAGCGGCGGGTCGCGCGGGCCGGGGTGACCGTGTCCTGGTCGCAGATCGTGAACAGGATCGGGCAGGCGACCCGGTGGGCGTGCCGACCGGGGAAGTAGCGGGGGATC
>JBQGEK010000062.1:0-7087 GCA_052039575.1 Patulibacter sp.
ACCGCACGATCATGTCGGTGATCATCGGCGGCTTCGGCGGCGAGACCGAGGGCAGCGCCGCCGGCGGTGCGTCCGGCAGCGGCGGCACCGTGACGTCGACGTCGGCGTCCGACGTCGCGATCCAGATGGCCTACGCCCGCCTGGTCGTGGTCGTCCCGGGCTACGGCATGGCTGTGTCGCAGGCGCAGCACGCGGTCCGCGAGATGGCGAAGTTGCTGGAGGAGAAGGGCGTCGAGGTCAAGTACGCGATCCATCCGGTCGCGGGTCGTATGCCGGGGCACATGAACGTGCTGTTGGCGGAGGCGGACGTGCCGTACGACCAGCTGAAGGAGATGGACGACATCAACGGCGAGTTCAAGCGCACGGACGTGTCGCTCGTGATCGGCGCCAACGACGTCACCAACCCGGACGCGCGCAACAAGACCGATAGCCCGATCTACGGCATGCCGATTCTCAACGTCGATGAGTCGGCGTCGACGATCGTGCTGAAGCGGTCGATGAGCTCCGGGTACGCGGGGATCGACAACCCGTTGTTCACGGATCCGAAGACGAGCATGCTGTTCGGCGACGCGAAGGCGTCCGTCGAGGCGATCACGGAGGAGCTGAAGGCGCTCTAGGCAGCGGCTTCGGCAGGTCCGGACCGGTGCGAGCGCTCCGTCCGGACCACGGGAGCGGCCGGATCGTTCGGCCGCACCACGGTTCCGGCCGGTCCGGTCGTCGCTCGAACCGCGGCGACCGGGCCGGCCTGCGTCGTTCCGGGCCACCCGGGGCCGCCCCGTCGCGGACCGACTGTGATACTTGCCCGGTGCAGCGAATCGGTGGTCGTCTACGCGTGGGGGTGGCAGCGGCGGTGTTCGTGGGCCTCGGCCCAGGCACGGCAATGCAGGCGCAAGCCGCGAGCACGGAGCCGGTGGCGCGGGTCTACGTCAGCCTGCCCCGGCAGGGTGACGGCGCGCCCTCGGCCGCGAAGATCGCGACGGGCCTGCGGACGGCGTTGGCCGAGCGCGGTGGCGTCGCCGGCGGGCACCGAATCCGGATCGTCTGGATGGACGGTGCCAAGGGAGCGCGGTGGAACCGCCAGCGGGTGGTCGCCAACGCTCGGCGCGCGGCCGCGGACCCGACGGCCGTCGCGTACGTCGGCGAGGGGAACTCCGAGGCTTCCGCCGTCTCGATGCCGATCGTCAACCGGGCCGGTCTCGCGCATCTGTCGCCGGTCAGCACCGCCACGGCGCTGACCGACGACGAGAACGCAGGTCGGTACCAGCCCACGGGGATCCAGACGTTCTTCCGCCCGATCCCGGGCGACGCGCGGCAGTCCGCGGCGTTGCTGTCTGCGGTGCGCCGGGCGGGCGCCCGCCATCGGGTCGTGGTCGTGGACGACGGCATGCTCTACGGCCGCGGCCTGACTCAGGGGTTCCGGGCCGGGGCGGAGCAGGCGCGAGTCCGCGTCGTCGGTGGGTACGTCGCCGACCGCGACGGGGCCGGGCTGCGGGCCTTGGCCTCTCGGGTCGCGGCGAAGCGGCCGACGGCGATCGTCTACGGCGGTGCTCCCTCGAGCGGGGCGGCACGGGTGCTGCGAGCGTTGCACCGCGCCGCCCCGAAGGCCGCGTTGTTCGGCGGCGACGCCCTGGCGCACGACGACTTCGTCAATCGGCTGGGCAGGGCTCAGAAGGCGCTGTGGATCACGTCACCGGCGGCGCACGTCGACCCGCGTAGGAAGGCCGGTCGGGGGCTCGGGTCGCGCCCCGATCCGTTCTCGGTCTTCGCCCACAACGGCATGCGTGCCGTGCTGCGGGCGATCGATCGAGCGGGTGGCGGCGGCTCGGTCACTCGCGCGAGCGTGCGAGAGGCGGTTTTCGACGGGTCGATCCAGCACGGTCTGTCCGGGTCGTGGAAACTCACCGACCGAGGCGACAGCGTCTACGGGGTGTACGACCTCCTACGGGCGGCGAACGGCCGGATCAGCACGCCGGTCGATCGCGTGACCGAGAAGCTGGTCCGGCGAGCGCGCGAGGGGCGGAAGGCACCCGCGACGACGAGCGGCCGCGCAACGACGCGCACGCACGTCACCGGATCGCACCCGGGCCCGAGCCTTCCCGGACTCGCCAATGCACTGACGCTCGACTCGAGGGACATCGAGACCGCGCTGATGATGGTGCAGTCCGAACGTACGCGGATGCTGGACGCGCAGCTTCAGGATCAGATCCGCGAGGTCCAGGAACGCAACCGGCAGATCGCCCGGCTCAACGACGTTCTCGCCGGACTGAACGCCATCGTGGCGCGGTTCCCGGCTGGTTCGGCTGCGGGGGCTCGGCTGGACGCGTCGGGGACGGTCGACCAGTATGCCGCTGCCGTCGATGCTCTGCGGTCGGCAATCAGCAAGGCGGGCGTCACGCTCGAGCTCGGGGACGACGCGGGTAGCTGGACCAAGGGCGCGCTCGACCAGGCCGTAGCGCGGATCAAGGGCATGATCGACACCCAGAGCAACACTCAGCAGATGGACATGCTGCGCCTGCAGTCGCTGACGAACAAGCGCAACGAGGCGTTCGATGTGATGACCGAGTTCATCCGGAGGATGGAAGACGCCAGGAAAGACATCATCGGCGACATGCGGTGAGTGGTCCGGACGGGCCCGGGTCGGCGGGGACGCGTCGAGGCGTGACGGCGGACGTGCGTAGCAGGCTGCGGTAGCGCTCCGTTGCTCAGCGCACGATCCGCAGGGATATCGTCCGGGCCGTGGAGCGGTTGCCGGCGGCGTCGGTCGCGACGACGCGGAGGCGGTAGCGACCCGGGGACAGGCTCCGCTTGCCGACGCGCCCGGTGACGATGATCCGGCGGGTCCCACTCACGCGGAAGGTTCGCACCTGGACCGACTGCTCGCGCACGCAGCGCGTGGCGGTGGCGGATGGCGCGCGACCGACGCGGCAACGACCGCCGGACCGGTAGCCGTCGCGTACGCGCAGGAGCTGCATCCGGACGGTCGATCGCTCGTCGACGGCGACCGTCACGCGCGTCGCGACACCGGTCCGGCCCGCTCGCTGCGCCCGCAGACGCGGCCCGGCCCGGAAGCGCGTCGGGAACGCCGACAACCGGAGGATCCGTGGCGCCGTACGGTCGGCCGGTGCCCGCCGGTCCGCCGGGGGCGTGGGGGACGGGCCATCGCCGCCTCCGCCGCCGCTCGGGGGTGGCTCGATCCCGGAGACGCGGGCGATCCGCTCGGCGTTCTCCAGGCCGACCCAGAGCGTGGTGCCGTCGGGGCCGGCGGTCAGGTACCGCGGACCGGAACCGGCGCTGAGCCCGCCGAGCGTCGTGTACGAGCCGTCCGGCCCGATCCGCCCGAGGGTGTGCTCGGCGAAGTTCGCGGTCCAGAAAGCTCCGTCGATCGCGCCCGCGATCCCGAACGGGTCGGCACCCGGGGTCGGCTGGGTACGGAGCTCGCCGTCGGGCGCGAGTCGTCCGACGAACTGTGGGTCGGCGAGCGGATTGGTGAAGCCGACCGCCCCGCCGGGCAGTGTCGCGACGTCCATCACCCCGCCGCCGGTCGGGATCGCGGTGTACGTCCCGTCCGGCGCCATCCGGATCACGCGCCCGTTGGTGGTGCCGCCGAAGTCGGCGATCCAGAGCTGCCCGTCGGCGGAGGCGGCGATCCCGCGTGGATCGAGGTCGGGGACGACGAACGAGGTCGCGGCGGCCGGGTTGCCGGGTGGGATCCGGAGGACGCGGTCGCCGTTCGTGGTCCAGAGGTTGCCGTCGGGGCCGGTCACGATCTCGCGCGGGACCAGACCCGGGATCGCGAACGTGGTCGTGGCGCCTGGATCGAGCGGCGGCACACGGGCCACGGCGCCGGCGACGGTCAGCCAGAGGTTGCCGTCGGGGCCGGTCGTGACGCCCGTCGGGCCGGCCACGCCGGGCAGGTCGAACTCGGTGACGGTGCCGTCCGGGCGGACGCGGGCCACGTCGTTGACCCCGCCGATCGTGGCCCAGACGTTCCCGTCCGGGCCCGTCGCCAGGCGGACGGGCTTGTCCGACAGGGGGTACTCGCCGGTGATCGTCGGGGCCGACGTAGCGGGAACGGCGCCGACGAGGGTCGCGGTCACCGTCGCCGCGGCGAGCGTGGTGAGGCTCACCGTCGAGCGCCTGCGTGGTGCGTACGGGATACGTGGAGCCATGCGTCCACGATCCCACGTTGCCTCGCCGCTGTCACCTGCGGCGGACGCAGGGACGACGGGGTAGGGGCCCCGCCGTTCGCCGCCGACCCCGAATCCGCGGTCAGTTGCCGACGTTCTCGAGCTGCTTCTTCGCCTCTTCGAGCTGCTTCTTGGCCTCGTCGGGCAGGTCGCTGTCCTCGAGCCGCTTGATCGACTCCTCGGCCAACTTGCGGGCGTCGTTCTGCAGCTGCTGCGTCTGTTCCTGCAGCTGCTTGCGACCGTCCTCGGCGCTGAGCTCGCCGGACTGGATCTTCTGCGAGATCTCGCTGGCCTTCTTCTGCGCCTCGGAAGCCTGCTTCTGGATCTGCTGACCCTGTTCCTGGATGTCCTTGCCGACCTGCTCGGCGTCGTTGCCGTCGTCGCCACCGCAGGCGGTCAGTCCGGCGATGGCACCGGTCGCCATCAGCAGGGCGAAGGTTCGGTTGTAGCGCATGAGAGGGGGATCTCCTTGGCGTTGAGGTCGTGCGTTGCCGCGGGCAAGTTTGCCGGGTTTGCGCCGGGCGCGCGTGCGGAGCTGTGACCGTGGCCTCGATTTCTTCCTGCTGGAGGCGCCTTTCGCGGCAGGTAACCCCCCGATCCGGTGGTTGTTCGGTGTGCGCATGTGCACGCACCGAGCGGCTCCGCCATGATGCTGTAGTGCAAGAATGGCTCACGGGTGTGCACCGAGTGCTACCGTGGGTAGGAACAAATCGCGCGGCGCGGGGATGGCGCCGCCGCGACCGTGACGCGTTCGACCCCCGTTCGAGGACACCATGAAGCTGGCTGATCGAGGAATGTCGCTTGGGCTCCGAGCCCTCAACCGGTTCGCCGGTCTGGAGGTGATCGACCGCATCGGGATGCGCCAGTTCTCCGAGCGCACCGTGCAGCGGGCGACCAAGAACGGCTTCCGCGCGGCCGGCGCGATCGGACGCACCTTCGCCGCGCAGAAGGGCAAGGGCGGGCCGGTCCGGCAGGCCTCGGGATCGGGCAGCGGCCTGTTCGACCTGACGCCCAGCGACGAGCAGCAGATGATGCAGGAGGCCGCGCGGGAGTTCGCGGCCGCCGAGCTGCGTCCGGCGGCCGAGCAGGCCGACACCGACGCCGCGCCGCCGAAGGGCCTGATCGCCCAGAGCGCCGAGCTCGGCACGACCCTGATCGGCATTCCCGAGGAGCTCGGCGGGGCGGTCGAGGAGCGCTCGGCCGTGACGTCGGTGCTGATGGCCGAGGCGTTCGCTCATGGTGACCTCAGCCTGGCCTTCGCGTCGCTGGCACCGGCCGCGGTCTCGACGGCGATCGGACTGTGGGGCGATGCCGACCAGCAGGCCACCTACCTGCCGGCCTTCGTCGGCGAGGACGTTCCCGGTGCGGCGTTGGCGGTGCAGGAGCCGCAGCCGCTGTTCGACCCGTTCACGCTCGCCACGACCGCCCGCCGCGAGGGCAGCACCTACGTGCTCAACGGCGTCAAGTCTCTGGTCCCGGGGGTGGCGACCGCCGAGCTGTTCGTCGTCGCGGCCGCGATCGACGCGATCCCCGCCAACGGCCAGCCGGGCAACCCCGGTCGGCCCGCGCTGTTCATCGTCGAGTCGAAGGCCGCCGGCGTGCAGACCGCACCGGAGCCCGGGATGGGTCTGCGGGCCGCGCAGACCGGTCAGCTGATCCTCGAGGACGTGCGGGTGCCGGCGTCGGCGCTGCTCGCTGACGGCGATCCCGCGATCTACGCCGAGGCGATCCGCCTGGGACGGATCGCCTGGGCCGCGCTGGCTTCGGGAACGGCGCAGGCCGCGCTGGACTACGTGATTCCGTACGTCAACGACCGTGAGGCGTTCGGAGAGCCGATCAGCCACCGACAGGGGGTCGCGTTCGCGGTCTCCAACCTGGCGATCGACGTCGACAGCCTGCGGCTGACCACCTACCGCGCGGCCAGCCGGGTGGACCTCGGCAAGGACTTCGCGCGCGAGTCGGCGTTGGCGCGGCGCCTGACCGCCGACAAGGGCATGGAGATCGGGTCGCAGGCGGTCCAGCTGCTCGGTGGTCACGGCTACGTCAAGGACCACCCGGTCGAACGCTGGTACCGCGACCTGCGTGCCGCCGGCCTGATGGAGGGCGCCCTCCTCGTCTGAGGATGGCCCGATTGGAGATCCGAACATGATCAATCTCGAGAGCCCCAAGAAGTTCAAGGGCCTGGTCAACCAGGCCCACCAGGTCGCCGAGGAGGTGCTGCGCCCCAACTCGCGCAAGTACGACCTGGCCGAGCACGCCTATCCCAAGGAGCTCGACATGCTGGCGGCCCTGATCGACGGGCTGAACGACAGCGGCAGCGGCGGCGCCGGGGCGACCGGCGTGCGCAGCGACGAGTCGAAGGGCGACGGCAACCGCAACGGCACCAACCTGTCGACGGTGCTGTCGATCATCGAGACCTGCTGGGGCGACGTCGGCCTGACGCTGACGATGCCGCGCCAGGGTCTCGGCAACTCGGCGATCGCGTCGGTCGCCGACGACGAGCAGCATCAGCGGTTCGACGGCAAGTGGGCCGCGATGGCGATCACCGAGCCCGACGTCGGATCGGACGCCTCCGCGATCAAGACCACTGCGGTCTACGACGAGAAGACCGACGAGTACGTCCTCAACGGCACGAAGATCTTCGTGACGTCGGGCGAGCGCGCGGACCTGGTCGTGGTCTGGGCCACGCTCGATCCGTCGCAGGGGCGCGCGGCGATCAAGTCGTTCGTCGTCGAGCGGTCCAACCCGGGGATGCAGCTGATCCGGCTGGAGCACAAGCTCGGGATCCGCGCGTCCGACACCGCGCAGTTCGTGCTCGAGGACTGCCGGGTGCCGGCGGCCAACCTGCTCGGCACGCCGGAGATCGACGCCAAGAAGTCGTTCGCCGGGGCGATGAAGAC
>JBQGEK010000063.1:0-2084 GCA_052039575.1 Patulibacter sp.
GCCGCACGCTGCAGACCGAAGTGGTCGAGATCCAGCGGCTCTCGCCGCACATGTACCGCGTCGTCCTGACCGGCGACGACCTGGCGGACTTCCCCGTCGGCGAGTTCACCGATCACTACGTCAAGGCGATCCTGCCGGGTCCGGGCGCCACCTACCGCGCCCCGTTCGACGTCGAGCAGGTCAAGGCCGAGCACCCGAAGGAGCAGTGGCCGCGGGTCCGCAGCTACACCGTGCGGGAGTGGGACGCCGAGCAGCTCCGCCTGACGCTCGACTTCGTCCACCACGGCGACATCGGCGTCGGTGGTCCGTGGGTCGCGGGCGCGCAGCCGGGAGACGTGCTCCAGCTGCTCGGGCCCGGCGGTGGCTATGCGCCGGAGGCGGACGTCGACTGGCACCTGCTCGTCGGCGACGAGTGCGTGATCCCGGCGATCGCGGTGGCCCTCGAGCGGATTCCCGCGGGACGGCCGGTGATCGCGGTGATCGAGATCGAGAGCGCGGTCGAGCAGCAGGAGCTGCCGACCGAGGCCGACGCCCGGATCGTCTGGGTCCACCGCGACGAGAGCCCGGACGACGAGGATCGGCTGCTGCGCGCGGTCGAAGCGCTCGATCTCCCGGAGGGTGGCTGGGACGCGTTCCTCCACGGCGAGGCGACGAGCGTGCGGCGAATCCGCAAGCACCTGCTGGTCGACCGCGGCGTCGACGGCGAGCGGTTCTCGGTCTCCGGCTACTGGAAGCGCAGCCGGGACGACGAGGGCTGGCGTGCCGAGAAGCGCCAGTGGCTGGAAGACGTCGCCCAGGACGTGCCCGAGGCCGGCTGAGGGAAGCTCCGCCGGCCCCGCGGCCGGCCTACCCGGTCGTCCGCAACCGCACCGTGCTCGCGAACTCGCGCAGCGCGCCCTCCACGGCAACCGCGTAGCCCTGGTTGCCGGCCGGGTTGGGGTGGATCGACTTGGTCGCCGGCAGCGCAGGGGGCACGCCGGGCGGGGTCTCGAGGTCGATCGCCACGACGCCGTTGATCCACGGATCGACGGCGCCCGCACCGTGGTCGAGGAACGCCGCCTCGACCTCGGTGGTCACGGGGTGCAGGCCATGGGCACGGGCGCTCGCGGCGATCTCGGTGTTGAGCTGCGCCGCCCAGACGTTGGCCAGCTTCCGCTCCGCCTGATCGACGCTGATCAGGGACGGGTCCGCCGAGAGCAGCTCCTCGGTGAACAGCCGCGGATAGCCGACGATCAGCACGTCGGAGTGCGGCGCCACGTCGCGGATCTGCGCGAAGGTGGCGTCGAGTCGGGTCCGGACCTCACCCTGGATCAGCGCGGTCACCGTCTCGGCGTCACCGAGGCAGTTCGTGAGCACGCAACGCGTGAACTGCGGCACGAACCCGGCATCGTTGCCGCCGATGCTGATCGTGATCAGCGACGGCCCGGCGTGGGTCGCGAGATCGCGCTGGACCAGGTCGAGCTGGGTGCCGGGCAGGTCCGGATGCTGCGGGACCCCGTCGGTCGCCGACAGGCGGACGTCCTGGGTCACGGCCCCGCTGCAGGCGATCAGCTGCGGTTGGGGCACGATCGTGCGATCGATCAGCGCGGCCCACATGTCGTTGGAGCGCGCGCACTGCTGGTCGTCGTACGGCTGGCCGATGCCCGTCCCCGCAGCGTAGGAGTCACCGAGCGCGTAGAACCGCTCGTAGGCCGGGAAGCCTGCGGCGCGGACCTCGACCGGATCCGAGGGCGGCGCCTCCACCACGCCGTTGCGGGCGACCACGCGGTAGTGCAACCAGCGGCCCGCGAGGTGCGCCGGGGGCGTGTCGGTGAGGCTCGCCGAGGTCAGCAGGTCGTCGGGCAGGCGGTCCACCGCGCCGGTGACGACGTCGACGCGCTCGACCAGATAGCTCGAGGCCGCGAACACCGGGTCCCAGTTCAGGACCACGCCGTCGCCGCCGTCGCTCGTGGCCCGTAGGCCGGTCACGGTCGGCGGAGGCAGGTCGACCCGCGGCGGCCCGAAGCTCGGAGGCGAGGGCGGAGGAGCGGGACTGGGCGTGGGCGGAGCAACCTGACGCTTCGGCACCCGCACGAGCACGGAGC
>JBQGEK010000064.1:0-10794 GCA_052039575.1 Patulibacter sp.
TCAGCACGATCAGCAGCGTGTCGGTGGTGCCCAGGCTCAGCCCGTGCACGCGGGCGGCGTCTCGGTCGAAGGTGACCGCCAGGTGGCGCGGGTGGAGCACCACCAGCGCGCCGACGACGACGACCGTGAGCCCGCCCGCCACCAGCAGGTCGCCGTCGGTCAGGCCGAGGATGTCGCCGAACAACAGCTCCGACACGCCGGCCGGCGTGTCGGGCGATAGCGCCATCAGCACGCCCAGGCCGAACAGCGACGTGAAGACGACGGAGATCGCGGTGTCCCGGTCGAGCGTGCGGATCCGCGAGGCGGCGGCGATCAAGAGCGCCGCCACGATCAATCCCACCGCACCGCCGAGCACCAGCGGGACGCCGAGCAGCGCCGCGCCGACCAGGCCGGGGAACATCGCGTGGGGGAGCGCGTCCGCGCTGAAGCTCAGGCCGCCCCAGACCACCCAGCAGCCGAGCAGCCCGCCGGCGAGCCCGAGCAGCAGCACCTCGACCGCCGCGCGCTGCATGATCCCGCTGCGCCACGGGTCGGCCAGTGCGTCGAAGACGCTCGCGACCGTCAGGACGTCGAGCGCCATCAGTGGTCGTGACCGTGATGGTGGTCGGCGATCACGGCGAGACCGTCGCCGGGGCCATCCAGTCGCAGCAGCCCGCCGCCGTAGGTCTGCTCGAGCACCTCGGGGGTCAACGTCTCCGCCGGGGGACCGAACGCGACCTGCTCGCCGTTCAGGCAGAGCACCGCGTCCCACGGCTGGCACTGCGCCACGTCGTGGGTGGCGATCAGCAGCGTGTGACCGCTGGCGGCGAGGTCGTCGAACAGCCGGTCGAGGCGCTTGGAGCTCGTCGTGTCGAGCCCGGTGTAGGGCTCGTCGAGTAGCAGCACCTTCGCGCGTCGGACCAGCGCGCGGGCGACCAGCACCCGCTGCCGCTGCCCGCCCGAGAGCGCGCCGAAGGCGATGTCGGCCCGGTCCTCCAGGCCGACGGCCTGGAGTGCCTCGCGCGCGGCGTCGCGGTCGCTGCGACCGGCGGGGCGCCACCACGGGCGCGCGGCGATGGTGCCCCTCAGGACGACGTCGATCGCGGAGACCGGGAAGTCCAGCCGCGACCGTTCGGTCTGGGGGACGATCGCGACCGAAGCGCTGCGCGTGATCGTGCCGAACCGCGCCGGGATCTCGCCGAGGATCGCCCGGAACAGGGTCGTCTTGCCGCCACCGTTGGGGCCGAGCACCGCGATCTGGCGCCCGGCGGGGGCGGCGAAGGTGACGTCCCGCAGGGCGAGCGTCTCGCCGTAGCCGGCACTGACCCGGTCGAGCCGGAGCAGCGTCTGCTGGTCGTGCGGAACGTCGTCGCTCATAGCCCCTCGATCGTGCACCCGTGCTCGCCGCCGGTCAACCCGCCGACGACCGCGTCGGCGTTGTGCATGATCATGCTGATGTAGGTCGATCCGTCGCCACCCTCGTCACCGAGCGTGTCGCCGAAGAGCGTGCGGTCGGCGACGATGTTCGTCTCCTTCGCGAGTGCCTGCGCGACCTTCGGGTTGACCGACGACTCGGGGAAGATCGCCTTGACGTTCTCGTCGCGGATCTGCCGCGCCAAGCGGTCGATGTCGGCCGCGGAAGCCTGGGCCCGCGTGGTCTGCGACGGGATCACGGCGCCGACGACGGTGATGTCGTAGGCCTCGGCGAAGTACGCGAAGGCGTCGTGGCTGGTGACGATCTTGCGGTCGGCCTCGGGGACGGCCTCGAAGCACCGCTCGACGCCGTCCTCGAGCTTCTCCAGCTGCTCGCGGTAGGCGACCGCGTTGGCGGAGATCTGGTCCTCCGCGTCCGGGTTGGCGGCGATCAGCGCGTCGCGGATCTGGTCGACGGCCTGGATCGCGTTCTCGGGATCGTGCCACCAGTGCGGGTCGTGCTCGCCGTCGTGGCTGTGCCCGGCGTGCTCGTCCGCGTTCTCCTCGGCGTGGTCGTGGTCGCCATCGCCCTCGTGCGCATGGTCGTGATCGTCGCCCTCGTGCGCATGGTCGTGGCCGTGATCGTCGTCGTGACCGTGATCGTCGGAGTGGTCGTGATCGTCGTCGCCACCGCGGCCGGCGGCCGGCAGCTGCTCCGGGACGTGGTCGCCCAGCCGGACGATCGTCGCGGAGTTGCCGCCCTGCTTCATCACGTCGTCGATCCAGCCGTCGAACTCGAGCCCAGACGCGAAGACGACCTTCGCGTCGGCGCTCTCGGTGATGTCCTTCGGCCGCGGCTCGTACTCATGCGGATCGGTACCGGGAGCGAGGATCTGATGGACCGAGACGGTGTCGCCGCCGACGTTGCGGACCAGGTCGGCGACCGGCGCGGTCGTGGCGACCACCTCGATCTTCGGCGCCGAGCCGCCGGCGCCGGCGGTCGTCGCGTCGTCGTCGGACGAGCCGCAGCCGGCCAGGCCGAGGCCCGCGATCGCGAGCAGGGCGGTGACGACGGCGGGGACGCGGCGGCGCGGCGACGTGCGCCGCACGGTGGCGTGGGTCAGGGCACTCACGGTGAACAGGACTCCTGAGAGGACGGCGATGGTCGCCCCGGGCGGGGCGTTGGTGCGGGCCGACAGCCAGAGGCCGCCGACGCCGATCAGGGCGGTGAGGACCACGGACGCGGCCTGCCACTGCGGCATGCTGCGGATCCACGGTCGGACGGTCGCGGCGGGAATCACCATCAGCGCGGCGGCCAGCAGCGAGCCGACGGCGGTCAGCGCGGCGATCGCCATCAGGGCGACGAGCAGCAGCAGCACGACGTCGGCCCGCCCCGAACGGACGCCGAGGGCCTGGGCGGCCGACCGGTCGAAGCCGATCGCCAGCCAACGTGACCCCAGCAGCAGCGACGCGGCCACCACGACCGCGCTGGCGACTCCGGCGATCCAGAGGTCTCGGCCCTCGATCAGCAGCAGGCTGCCGAACAGCAACGCGTTGACGTTGACCGCGGCGGGGAAGACGTTGCTGGCGAGGATCACGCCGACCGCCAGCGCGCCAACCAGCAACATCGCCGTGGTCGTGCTGTGGTCGGGACGGCCGCTGCGGCTGTCCAGCCGACCGGCGGACAGCGCGAAGACCAGTGCGGTGCCGAGCGCGCCGAGCGGACCCGCGAATCCGACGCCGCTGGCGACGACCAGGCCCGGGAAGGTCGCGGCGGCGACGCCGTGGGCGAAGAACGACAGCCCGCGCAACACGATCCACGTGCCGAGGATTCCGGCACCGACGGAGAGCAGCAGCAGCTCCCAGAGGGCCTGCTGCACGAAGGGGGTGGAGAACGGGTCGAGCATCGAGCGGGGTTCGTGCCGTGATCGGAACGAGACTCCATCCTACCTAAGAGCGAGTCTCAACATCATGAGGTCGCGGGGACGGCGGTTCGGTCGGGAACCTGCGCATCCCGTCGGTCGCGCACGGCAAGATGGGCGACGATGCGTCGCACCAGCCGTCTCCGTTGCACCCTGCGTCGGATCGGGGGTGCCAGCGCGGTTCTCGCGGTGGTCGCCGTCGGCGGGAGCGTCGCGCTGGCCCAACCAGCCGCCTCCGCACCCGTCGGCACCCCGCTGACCGCGTCGCCGCTCGGCGAGGACCCGATGGGACCAGGGGTCTTCCGCTTCCCGCAGGGCGTTGCGGTCGACCCGATGACCGGCAACGTCTTCGTCGCCGACCAGTACAGCGGCGTGATCCAGGCGTTCGACGCCAACGGCGGCTTCCGCTTCCGTTTCGGCGCCCGTGCGCTCCGCGGCGAGACCGGGCGGATGGGCGTGATCGGCGGGATCTCGATCGACCGCTCGGGGCACGTCTGGGTGCTCGACAGCGAGTTCGACCGGATCCAGGTGTTCTCGACCCAGGACGGGCGGTACATCACCAGCTTCGGCGACGCCTCGCAGTTCCGCGTCAGCCAGTACGGCACCCGCCCCGACAGTGGGATCGCGTCAGGGGGATTGGTGGTCTCGCAGAAGACCGCGTCCAGCTCGATCGTCGTCTGGGTCGCCGACAGCGGCAATGACCGGCTGCTGCGGTTCGTCTTCAACCCGCAGACGCTGCGGCCCCACGGTCCGCCGAAGTCGACCAGCAGCGACACGACGCCGCTCGCCCGTCCGCAGGGCGTCGGCGTCAACGCCGCGGCGACCCGCGTGTACGTGCCCGACAACCAGAACCACCGGGTCTACGTGCTCAACGCCCGGACGCTCGAGCGCGTAGCCGTCTTCGGGACCAACGGCCGCCAGCCGGGGCAGTTCCTCGCGCCGTACGACGCAGCGATCGACTCCGCGCGGTCGGCCCAGCTCTACGTCGCCGACAACCTCAACGGCCGGGTCAACGTGTTCGACGCGGTGACCTTGCAGTACGTCGGCACGTTCGGCGGTGACGGCCGCCGGGTCGGCCGGTTCTCGATCGTCCGTGCCGTCGCGACCAACCCCGCGTCCCGCGAGGGCGGGGTGTGGGTGGCGGACACCTCGAACAACCGGATCCAGCGGGTCAACCGGACCGGCGAGATCGTTGCCGCATGGGGGATCCACGGACGTGGCGCCGGCTACTTCACGCGGCCGCGCGGCGCGACGTTCCATCCCGACGGGCGGATCTTCGTCGCCGACACCTTCGACTCTCGGATCGCCGCGTTCTCGGCCGACGGCAGCTACGTCGGTCAGTACGGCCGGGTCAGCCCGGCCACCGGGCACACCGCACCCGGCCGCGCGCGCAACGAGCTGCTGCTGCCGGCCGACGTCACGATCGGGCCGCGCGGCGAGCTCTGGGTCGCCGACGGGCACAACAACCGCGTGGTCCGCTACACCGAGGGTGGCGAAGTGCTCGGCTCGACGCGCGGCGGCGACATGCGGCGGCCGACGAGCCTTGCGACGGGACCCGACGGCAGCGTCTACGTCTCGAGCTCGTTCAGCAACCAGATCCTGCGGTTCGCACCAGGCGCCGCGAACCCGACGGTGGTGCGCAACATGCACCGGCCCTCGGCCGTCGCGGTCCGCTCCAACGGGCACGTCTATGCGACCTCGCTGCGCACGGTCGTCAACGCGACCACCGGCGCGCGGATCCGCAGCCCCGAGGGCGCCACGACCTGGGACCGCCCGCAAGGGATCGCGGTGATGCACGACGGGACGCTCTACGTGTCGGAGCAGCGACGGGCGACGGCCTACGGATCACGTGTGGTGCGTGGCACGCCGGACGGCTCCGGTGGCTACTACTGGGAGACGATCGCTGGAGAGGGGATCGGTCCCAACCAGGTGATCGATCCCGCGAACCTGACGCTGAGCCCGGACGAGCGCACCCTGCTGGTCTCCGACGCCGGCAACAACCGGATGCTGCGCTTCGATGCCCCCGGCAGTGGCCCGGCGCCGCGGCAGGAGCTCCGCGTGCACATCGACGGCGGGGTATTGCGGGGCCGGGTGACGAGCGAGCCGCGCGGGATCGACTGCGGAACCGACTGCACGCAGCTGTTCGGCGGCGGGGCCGGACGGGTCGTCGAGCTGACCGCCTGGGAGCATCCGCGCTCGCAGTTCGTCGGCTGGGGTGGCGCGTGCGAAGCCGCCGGCACCGAGCGCAAGTGCCTGGTCACGATGGAGCAGGCCCGGGACGCCGTCGCCCGATTCCAGCCCGTTCCGCCGCCGCCGGTACGGATCCACAGCCTGTCGGTCTCGCCGACCCGCTGGCATCTGACACGTCCGAAGACGAAGACCCGGCGCACGCTGGCGTCGCGCCAGGCGACGAAGGCGCGGCTGCGGATCAACCTGAGCCAGCCCGCCACCGGCCGCCTGGAGGTCCTGGAGGCCCGGCCCGGCCGCAAGCGCGGCAGCGGCGCGAACGCGACCTGCGTGAAGGTGTCGCCGGCGACCCGGTTGACCGCGGCGCAGCGCTGCACCCGGTTCGCGCGGCTGCCGGTGACGCAGACCCTGCGCCTGCTCGAGGGACGCACCACGGCCGAGGTCGGCCCGCGGTTCGGCCGGCGGACGCTGACCCCCGGTCGCTACCGGCTGCGGTTGACCGTGACCGACGAGGCGGGGAACACCGCGGCCCGGGAGACCAAGACGATCACCCTGACGCGCTGAGCCACCCGGCGGCTGCGCCCATGTGGCGCGGTCGCCGCCAAGCGGCCGATCGCCGGTCGGCCTCAGCCGGCCTGCTCAGGCGCGCTCGATCGTCTTGCGGATCCGCTTGGCCGAGATCGGCAGGCCGCCCCGTTGGCGGGTCAGGGTCTGCGCGAACTGGTTGACCCGCAGCTCCTCGATCATCCAGCGGACCTCGCGCAGCTCGGCCGACGGCGGGCGGCCGGGCGGCAGGCCGTCGAGCTTGGCCTTGTAGGCGGCTTCCAGCGCATGGATCGCCGCGGTCCGGTCGGCGTCGGCGGCCTTCTGGTCGGGCAACCGGTCGAGCCGGTACGCCGCGGCTTGCAGGTAACGGACGACGTCGGGCAGCCGACGAGCGCCGGTCGCGGTCACGAAGTCGGCGAAGATCAGCCGGCGCAGCTGGGTCGTGACGTCGCGCTGAGCGATGTCGAACGGTGACCCGGCCGGCGTGGGCGCCGCCGCGAGCCGCTCCAGTCGGGAACGCACCTCGCGCTCGGCACCGAGGATCCGCACCACCTGCTGCAGGACCTTCACGGAGGCCTCGGCGAGGTGGCCCGCCACGTGGTCGCGCAGGACGCGGAACTCGTCCTCGGTCCAGGCGACCCCGCTCTTGGTGGCGGCGAGACCGTCGACGGTGGCCGCGATCGTGTCGGCGATCACCGCGTCGACCGTGCCGTGCGGAGCCGTGGTCAGCGCAAGCTGGGCCTGCATGTCGAGCTGGCCGCGGACGTAGCGCTCGGGCGTGTTGACGGTCAGCAGCAGCAGGCGTCGGATGCCGGCGGTCATCGCCGTCGCCTGGGCCTCCGGCGAGTCGAGCGAGCGGATCCCGACGGTCGTGCCTTCGTCGACCAGCGCGGGGTAGACCCGCAGGCCGGTTGCGTCCCCGTCCGCGACGTTGGCGACGCCGATCGCGCGCGGCAGCGTGCCGAACGACCACGACGTCAGTCCGCGTCGCTCCAGGTCGGGCGTGGCGGCCTGCAACTTGGCCTTGAGCTTCGGGCGGACCGCTTCGCGCAGGGCGTCCAGGTCGTGACCCTCGGCCAGCGGCTTGCCGGCGTCGTCCTCGACCACGAAGCGGATCCGCAGGTGCGGCGGCAGGGAGGCCAGGTCGAACAGCTTGGGGGAGACCTGCACGCCGGGAAGCTCGTTGAGCTCGCGAGCCAGCGCGACCTGCAGGGGCGCGCTGCGGGGCGTCATCCGCTCCAGCACGCGCGCCACGGTGTCGGGAATCGGCACGAGCTCGCGGCGGACGTCCTTCGGCAGCGAGCGGACCAGCGCGGTGACCAGCTCCTGGCGCAGACCCGGGACCAGCCACTCGAAGCCGACCGGCTTGATCTGCGGCAGCAGGGTCAGCGGTACGTGCACCGTGACGCCGTCGTCGTCGGTGCCGGGCAGGAACCGGTAGCTCAGCGGCAGCAGGTGGTCGCCCTGCTTCCACGCGTCCGGCATCGCCATCTTGCCCTGCGGCCCGACCGCATCCGCGGCTTGCTCCTCGATCAGCAGGCTGCGCGGGAAGGTCAGCAGGTCGGGGGTGCGTTGACGCTCGCGCTTCCACCACGTGTCGAAGTGCGCGCCCGAGACGACGTCCTCGGGAATCCGCTCGTCGAAGAACGCGTAGATCGCGTCGTCCTCGACCAGGATCCCGCGGCGGCGTGCGCGCTCCTCGAGCGCCTCGATCTCCTCGACCAGCGCGCGGTTCTGCTCGATGAAGCGGTGGCGACCGTCCCAGTCACCCTCGACCAGCGCGTGCTGGATGAACAGCTCGCGCGAGACGACCGGGTCGAGCTTGCCGTACTGGACGGTGCGCCCGGCGACGATCGGCAGTCCGTAGAGCGTGGCCCGCTCGCTGGCGACGACCGAGGCCCGCTTGCGGCTCCAGCGCGGCTCGGCGTAGGTCCGCTTGAGCAGGTGCTCGGCGAGCGGCTCGACCCATTCCGGCTGGATCTGCGCCGCGGTCCGCCCCCACAGCCGGGTCGTCTCGACCAGCTCGGCGACCATCGTCCAGGTCGGCGGTTTCTTGGCCAGTGCCGACCCGGGGAAGATCTGGAACCGCGCACCGCGGGCGCCGAGATACTCGGATCGCTGCGGGCGGGCACTGCGGTTCCTGTCGCGGCCGCGCTGGTCCTTCTTCTGCGTCTCGTCCTTCAGGCCCAGGTGCGACAGCAGCCCGGAGAGCAGCGCGATGTGGATCTGCTGCTCGGCCCGCGGGGTGTCGGCGGGGTCTCCGTCGACCGGCGGCGGGGTGCCGCGGCCGTGGGTCCGCGGCACGGTGATCCCGACCTGCTTGGCGGCCTGGCGCAGCTGGGCGACCAGGTCCTGCCATTCGCGGATCCGCAGGTAGTGCAGGAACTCGCGCTTGCAGGTCTTCCGGAACTGGCTGCCGGAGAGCTCGCGCTGCTGCTGGTTCAGGTACTCCCAGAGGTTGAGGAACCCGAGGAAGTCCGACTGCGGGTGCTTGAACCGCACGTGCGACTGCTGGGCCGCTTCTTGATTGTCGGTCGGGCGCTCGCGCGGGTCCTGGATCGAGAGCGCGGCGGCGATCACCACGACCTCCTCGGTCACGCCGAGCCGGTCGGCTTCGAGCACCATCCGGCCCATCCGCGGGTCGATCGGCAGTCGGGCGAGCTTGCGGCCGAGCTGCGTGAGCCGCTTCTTCGGGTCCTCGGCAGCCGGGTTCAGCGCGCCGAGCTCGTGGAGCAGCATCGTGCCGTCGCGGACCTGCGCCGAGTCCGGCGGCTCGAGGAACGGGAAGTCCGCGACCTCGCCCAGACCGAGCGCGGCCATCTGGAGGATCACCGACGCCAGGTTGGTCCGCAGGATCTCGGGGTCGGTGAACTCGGACCGGTCGTCGAAGTCCTGCTCGCTGTAGAGCCGGATGCAGATCCCGTCGGAGGTTCGTCCGCAACGGCCCTTGCGCTGGTTCGCCGAGGCCTGCGAGATCCGCTCGATCGGCAGCCGCTGGACCTTCAGGCGAGAGCTGTAGCGGCTGATCCGGGCGTTGCCGGGGTCGATCACGTACTTGATCCCGGGCACGGTCAGCGAGGTCTCGGCGACGTTGGTCGCGAGCACCACCCGCCGGGCGGTGTCCCCGGGCGACCGGCGGAAGACCTTCTGCTGCTCGGTGGTCGAGAGCCGCGCGTAGAGCGGGAGGATCTGGAGCGGGCGGGCGGGACCCCGGTCGCCGGCGCGCTTGCCCGCGAACCGGCCGTTGAGCGCCTCGGCCGCGTCGCGGATCTCGCGCTCGCCGCTGAGGAAGACCAGCACGTCGCCCTCCGGCTCGCGCGCCAGCTCGTCGACCGCGTCGCAGATCGCGTCGTTCTGGTCCCGATCGGCGTCGGCGTCCGGATCGTCGGGGTCGACCTCCGGGCGGTAGCGGACCTCGACCGGGAAGGTCCGGCCGGAGACCTCGATGATCGGGGCGGGATCGCCGTTCCGGTCGGCGAAGTGGGTCGCGAACCGCTCCGGGTCGATCGTCGCCGAGGTGATGATCAGCTTCAGGTCCGGCCGCCGCGGCAGGATCTGCTGGAGCTGTCCGAGCAGGAAGTCGATGTTCAGCGAGCGCTCGTGCGCCTCGTCGATGATGATCGTGTCGTAGCGCCGCAGCAGCCGGTCGCGTTGCAGCTCGGCCAACAGCAGGCCGTCGGTCATCAGCCGAACCAGCGTGTCGTCGCCCGAGCGGTCGTTGAACCGGACCGAGTAGCCGATCGCGTCGCCGAGTCCGACGCCGAGCTCGTCGGCGATCCGCTCCGCCACGGTGCGGGCCGCGATCCGGCGCGGCTGGGTGTGGGCGATCTGGCCGCGGATCCCGCGCCCGAGCTCGAGGCAGATCTTCGGCAGCTGGGTGGTCTTGCCCGATCCGGTCTCGCCGGCCACGACCACGACCTGGTGGTCGCGGATCGCCGCGAGCAGGTCGTCGCGGCGAGCCGAGACCGGCAGCTGCTCGGGGTAGCTGATCGTCGGCAGCGTGGCGCGCTGTCGGACGATGACCGCCTCCGCCTGATCGATCTCGCCGAGCAGCCGGGTCAGATCGCGACTGCGGATCTGCGGGTCGCGCTGGTGGCGCAGGCGGTCGAGCTTGCGCTCCAGCCGGTGCTCGTCGCGCAGACGCAGGTCCGCCAGGCGGCGGCGGATCGCCGCGACCGGGAACTGCTCGCCCGCGGCGGCCGAATCGGGTGACGCGGGGTCCGCAGGCACTAGATGGAGGATACGGCGGGGCGTCGGAGTTTCGCTGGGCGGCGTTCGATGGCGGTCACCACCGACGGTGGAGGATCGGCGACCGCGCTACGTCGCGGGGTGAGCGTCGGCGGCGTCGGGGCCGGCCGGATCGGGGGACCGGCCGGCCTCGACCGCGTGGACCGCGAGCAGCCGGACGAGGTCGTCGACGAACGCCTCGCGAGGGACGTTCGGGCGGTCGAGCACGTATCGGACGGGGAGCAGCTGGGTCAGCTCGACGAAGGTCCAGGTGACACGTTCCAGATCCTGTTCGACCAGGTCGGGCCGGTGGACGGCGAGCGTCTGGAAGACGAAGTCGGTGACCCGGGCGCGGATCGCCCGGGTGACGGCCTCGTGGCGACCGAACGACTGGCGGGCGACCAGCGCGCGCAGCAGCGAAGCCTGGGCGTCGAGCGCGTCGATGATCGCGTTCAGCACTCTGGTGATCGCGGTCAACGGATCCTCGCGGGTGACTGCCCGCAGCACCGGCAGCAGCTCG
>JBQGEK010000065.1:0-5386 GCA_052039575.1 Patulibacter sp.
CGGCGGGACCCGCGTGCTCGCGGCGAGGCGCGAGGCCGGCCCCGAGGCGCGGTGCTACCAGGCGTCGTCGTCGGAGATGTTCGGGAAGGGCCGCGAGGTCCCGCAGACCGAGGAGACCCCGCTCTACCCGCGCTCCCCGTACGGCGTGGCGAAGGTCTACGGTCACTTCATCACGATCAACTACCGCGAGTCCTACGACCTGCACGCGACCAGCGGGATCCTCTTCAACCACGAGTCGCCACGCCGTGGCCTCGAGTTCGTCACCCGCAAGATCACCTGGCACGCCGCCGCGATCAAGCACGGCCTGCGCGACAAGCTCTACCTGGGCAACCTCGACGCCAAGCGCGACTGGGGCTACGCCAAGGACTACGTCCAGGCGATGTGGCTGATGCTGCAGCAGGACAAGGCTGACGACTACGTGATCGCCACCGGTAAGACCCACACGGTCCGTGAGTGCGTCGAGGTCGCGTTCGACGAGGCCGGTCTCGGTGACTGGCAGCAGTACGTCGAGATCGACCCGCAGTTCGTGCGGCCGGCCGAGGTCGATCTGCTGATCGGCGACCCGGCCAAGGCCAAGAAGGACCTCGGCTGGGTGCCGGAGACGAGCTTCGAGCAGCTGATCCGTCTGATGACCAAGGCGGATCTCGAGCTGCTCTCCTCCTGATGGAGGTTCGCGACACGACGCTGCCCGGCGCGAAGCTGGTGGTGCCGCGCGTCTTCCCCGACGATCGCGGCTTCTTCTGCGAGACGTTCCGCGAGAGCGCCCTGGCTGACGCCGGGATCCACGACCAGTGGGTCCAGGACAACCACTCGCGCTCGTCGCGCGGGGTGGTCCGCGGGCTGCACTTCCAGATCGGCGACGGCTGCGCCAAGCTCGTGCGCTGCGGTCGCGGGCGGATCTGGGACGTGATCGTCGACCTGCGCGAGGGCTCGCCGACCTACGGCGAGTGGGAGGGCTTCGAGTTGAGCGACGAGAACATGCACGTGCTCTACGTGCCGGTCGGCTTCGCTCACGGCTTCTGCGTGCTCAGCGACGTCGCCGACGTGCTGTACAAGCAGACGCGCTACTACTCGGGCGACGTCGAGCGCGGGATCGCCTACGACGATCCCCAGGTTGGGGTCGAGTGGCCGCTGCCCACCGACGAGATCCAGGTCTCGGAGCGCGACGCGACCGGTCCGAAGCTGGCGGACGTGGCAGCGGACCTGCCGTTCGTCTTCGCCGCCGACTGAGCGGATTCGCGGACGCGCGGTCGAGCCGCGAGACGCAAGGCCGCGGAATCTCGGGGGGCGAGATCCCGGCCGTCGAAGGGTCAAGCAGGCATGCGAACGCTCCATGCCGGTCCCCATGCCCTCGCCGCTCGCCTGGCGCTGGCCGTACCCATCATCGCCGCGGTGGTCGTGCCGACCGCGAGCGCCGACGCCCAGAGCTACGACGTCTGGTCGTGCCGCGCTCCGGACGGGTCTCCGGCGATCGTCCGCGATGAGAGCGGGGGGTGGCAAGGTGAGCCTGCGAATCCCGCGGCGGGAGTCTTGGTTCAGAACAGCTGTGGCGAGGCGGGCCACCTCGAGGCGGTGCACGCAACGTTCGGGGTTCATCCTGCTGGTTCCGGGGCGGGGTGGCGTTTTGATGCTCCCGCAGATCTTCAGATCAGCGGATACACCGTCGAGCTTTCGGGTTGGGCTCGCGGACTCTGGGAATGGGCAGGCCAAACGCAGGGTGTCGTCGGGCTATTCGACAGTACCCAGACCTCCCACGAGTCGTGGACGCTCCGGCGAGAAGGTGGGACAGGCGAGACGACGTTGTCGAGAGGTCTCGTGTCTGGGACACCCGGTGGGGCATCCTGGGTGCGTGCGACGGCCGGGTGTGTTGGCCCCGACTTCGATTTCTGCACGCCCGACGAACAGGGCATCTCGAGCCTGCGGATCTTCCGCAGCACGATCACCCTCCGAGACACCGAGGCCCCGGTCGTGACCGGGGTCCAGGGCGATGCGATCCACGCCGGGATCTGGCCGCTGACCGGGGTCTCGATGGCGATCAGCGCGACCGACCGGGGTGGGGGAGTGCTGCGGATCGGCGTCGAAGTCGACGGCGGCGAGCCGCAGTGGCACGCGGTCGCCGACGCGCTCTGTCGAATCTGGCCGGGGACGGAGCGAGCGTTCGTCGCGCCGAAGCCGTGCCCGAGTGCGATCAACACGACGTTGACGATCCCGACGGCGGAACTCGGCCCCGGGATCCGGACGATCCGTGTTCTCGTCGAGGACGCCGCGGGGAACCGGACGACCGCCTACGGGCCGTACAGCAAGCGGATCAGCGGTGCCGTCGGACCGGGTGGCGACGGGGTCGGCCCCGACCCGGGCGCCGCGCCTCCGGGCGGTGGGTCCGACCCCGGCCACGGGGACCTTCCCGGCCCCGGTGGAGGAGCGCCCGTCGCACCGGTGCCGCCGGCGACGCCCGTACCCACGGTGCCGGCACCGGGCGTCGGGGGAACGTCGATCCTCGACCCCGGCCCGGCCAACGGCACGCCGGCCACGAGCGCCGTCCGGCTCAGCGCTCGCTGGGACGGCACCACGTCGGCACTGCGGAAGATCCGCTACGGCCAGCGACCGGTGCTGCGCGGTCAGCTGACGACGGCCGACGGTCGGCCGGTGCGCGGTGCGGCGATCCGGGTCGGCATCACCCAGGACCACCGGAGCGCCAACCGCGTCGAGCACCAGGCCCTGCGCACCGACGAGAGCGGCAGCTTCCGCTGGCGGCTTCCCAACGGCGTCGGATCGCGTCGGATCGCGCTCGCCTACTACGAACGGGTCGGCGGGACGGCACCGGCGGCCAGTCGAACCCTGCGCCTCGAGGTCGCGGCCTCCGTGCGGATGACGCTCGACCGTCGACGGGCCCGCCAGGGGCAGACGGTGCGGCTGCGCGGGCAGCTCGTCGGACGGCCGCTGCCGAAGGTCGGCAGCGTGATCGAGCTGCAAGCCCGCAACCCGGGGCGCAAGTGGATCACCTTCCGCACGATCCGGGCCAACCGCGCTGGACGGTTCTCCGCCGGCTACCGGTTCCGGATGCCGGGCCCGGCGATCTTCGAGATGCGCGCCCGGGTCCGCAAGTCCGGCGACTACCCGTACGCCACCGGCGTCTCGCCGAACCGGCGGATCACGGTGCGCTGAGCCAGGCGCCGCTGTGGCCGACGACCTCGGCCGCAGCGGCGTCTCCGCCGCCCGGAGCCGCTCGGACGCGAGGCGCGCCCGCAGCCGGCGTCGGACGAGAAGATCCGCCATCCTGTCCGACGATGGCCCGCACCACGCCCCAACCGCCGGTCGACGAGTCCAGCGCCTTCGAGCTCCGTCGACTCGGCTGGCTCCGGCGTCGCGTCACCAGCAGCCCCGAACGGATGCTGCTCGCCGCCCGGATCGCTCTGATCACCAACGTCGGGATCATGCTCTCCGGCGCACTCGTCCGGGTCAGCGGCTCCGGGCTCGGCTGCTCGAACTGGCCGAAGTGCGAAACCCGCGTACTCCCGACCGAGGTCCACGCACCGACCTTCATCGAGTTCGGCAACCGGCTGCTGACCTTCGCCGTCGGCGCCGCCGCGATCTTCGCGATCTTCTGCGCGCTGACCCAGCTTCGCTACCGGCGCGACTTCACCGTGCTGTCGCTGATCCTGCTGCTCGGCGTGGTCCTCCAGGCCGTGATCGGCGGGCTGAGCGTGCTCTACGGCCTCGACTGGATCTGGATCAGCGCCCACTACCTGGCGTCGATCCTGATCCTGCTCGTCCCCGCGACGATGCTCGTCTGGCGGGCGGGAGAAGGCACGTCCGTCCCGCGTGAGCCCGGAGCACCCGACCGAACGGTCCGCAACGCGGTGCTCGCGCTACTGCCGCTCGGCGTCCTGGCCCTCGCCGCCGGAACCCTGGCCACGGCATCCGGTCCGCACGGCGGCGGCGCCGGGACCGGCGACATCGTCGAGCGGTTCGACATCCACGGCACCGGCACGCTCGAATGGGTGGTCCAGCGCCACGGCGCGATCTCGGCGATCTTCGGGATCGCGATCGTGCTCGCCTGGGTGCTCGCCAAGACCCGCGGCGCGGGACCGCGGCTGCAGCTGACCCTGACCGGGGCCGCCCTGCTCGTTGCGCTCCAGGGCGTGATCGGCCTGATTCAGTACGGCCTCGAGCTGCCGCACGCCCTGGTCTGGGTCCACGTCGCGCTGTCGGCGATCACCTGGGTTGCCGTGGCCTGGGCCTGGCAGAACGCCCGACTCGCACCGCCGCGTGGCGGAGCAGCCGACGAGCGCTGAGCACCCGCGGTCCGGCGACCGGGCCTTCGCATCGACTTGTGCCGACCTCTCCGGCACGGGTAGACCGGCCGACCGACGGCCGCCTGACCGGCGCACGGTCGCCAGCGGGCAGCGCTGTCCACCGAGCGCGCACCGACCGACGTCCGACGGAGAGTCGCCCCCGCGACCGACGCGGTTCGGTCACTGTCTGGCGGTGGCTCCGTCACGCACGCTCGGACGAGGATGGGTCATGTCCGCTCCGAGTCGACTTCCGTCGAAGTACCCGACAGAACCCGACGGGCACCGTCGTTGGCAGCAGGCAGCCCGGCTGGCTGCGAGCCAGCACGGCGTCGTGACGCGCGCCCAGCTCCGAGAGGTTGGACTCACCGACCACCAGATCACCTGGGCGGTGCGGACCTTTCGGCTGCAACCGGTCCACCGCGGGGTCCACGTCTTTGGGCACGGACGGCTCACGCAGCAGGGACGGTGGTCGGCGGCGGTGCTGGCGTGTGGTCCGCGCGCCGCATTGGGGTACCGGTCCGCGGCGGCGCACTGGGAACTCCGTCCGACGTCGGCGCGTTCGATCGAGGTCGTCGTCGCCGGTACCGGAAGACCGACTCGGCGGGACGTCACAGTGCACTGCCATCCACGGATCGCCCCGGACGAGGTGGTCGAACGCGACGGAATCCGAGTCACCAGCGTAGCTCGCACCGTCCTCGACCTTGGTGCGGTCCTGACGCCGAGCGACCTTCGACGTGCCGTCGCGCAGGCCGACGTCCTCCGACGGTTCGATCGCAACGCGGTCGAGGCCCTCCTCGCCCGGCACCCGCGGCACCGAGGGCGCCTCTCCCTCGAGCGGCTGCTCACGGCATGGGTCGACCCTGCGACGGTGCGGAGCCCGCAGGAGGAGACGTTCCCCGAGATGTGCGTGCGCTTCGGGTTCTCGCGTCCCGCCATCAACGCCGAGGTGGACGGGATGGAGGTCGACGCGGTGTTCTTCGACGCGCGGATCGCCGTCGAGCTCGACGGCTACGCGTTCCACGCCGGAGCGCTCCAGTGGGGGAACGACCACGAGAAGCGGGCGCGGCTGGTCGCCGCCGGCTGGACCGTGT
>JBQGEK010000066.1:0-16941 GCA_052039575.1 Patulibacter sp.
CGGTGGCCTCCGGCCCGAGCACCGCGGCGTGGATCCGCAGGTTCTCGACCGCGGTCATCCGCGTGTGGAAGCGGGGCTCCTCGACGATCGCGCCGGTCCGCTGCAGGGCGGACCGGCGGTCGACCGGCTCGCGATGCCCGAGCAGCTCGACCTCACCGGCGTCGGCGGCGGTCAGGCCGAGCAGGATCCGGATCAGCGTCGTCTTGCCGGCACCGTTCGGGCCGAGGAAGCCGAAGGCGACCCCGCGGGGCACGATGAGGTCGACGCCGCGCACGACCTCGCGAGCGCCGTAGCGCTTGCGCAGGCCGCGAATCTGCAGCACCGGAGGAGAGTCCGTCGTCGTCATGACCCCAGCCTGGTCGGCGGGAGCTCCTCCGGCGTCGGCCGCCGGGACGGTTCGGTCTCCCCCTCAGGGATGAGATCGCGGCGAGCTCACTCCTGCCCGGGACGGACCACGCCGTGCTCGTACGCCCAGACCACGGCCTGCACCCGATCGCGCACACCGAGCTTGCGCAGGACGTGCGAGACGTGCGTCTTGACCGTGGCCTCGGTCAGCACCAGCCGCTCGGCGATCTCGAGGTTGGAGAGCCCGGCGGCGATCAGCCGCAGGACCTCCCGTTCACGCTCGGTCAGCTCGGCGACCGCGGCATCGCCGACCGTCGCCGGTGCGGCGAGGTCGCCGCCGAACCGCTCGAGCAGCCGCTTGGTGATCCGCGGCGCCAGCAGCGCCTGGCCCTCCGCGACGACCCGCACCGCCTGGACCAGGTCGTCGGGCCGCGTGTCCTTCAGCAGGAAGCCCGACGCTCCCGCGCGGAGCGCCGCGTAGACGTACTCGTCGAGGTCGAAGGTCGTCAGGATCACGACCTTCCCGGCGTCCGCCGCGACGATCCGCCGCGTCGCCTCGATCCCGTCGACGTCGCCCATCCGGATGTCCATCAGCACCACGTCGGGCTTGCGCAAGCGCGCCTGCTCCGCGCCGTCGCCGCCGTCGGCGGCCTCGCCGACCACCGTGATGCCCTCGGCGGCCTCGAGGATCATCCGGAAGCCGGAGCGCAGCAGCTCCTGGTCGTCGACGAGGAGGACGCGGACGCTCATGCGTCCGCAGCCTGACGACTCCGGCGGTCCGATGCCCCGTCCCCCAGCGGTACCTCGACCGCCAGCCGGGTCCCGCCGCGTGGGCCCGGTCCGATCGTGAACCGGCCGCCGAGCACCGCGACGCGCTCGCGGATCCCGAGCAGGCCGTGGCCGCCGTCTCGGTCGCGGTCGAGCAGGTCGCCGTCGCCGGACGCCCTCCGGTCGAGTCCGACGCCGTCGTCCTCGACCGTCACCGCGACGGCGTCGTCCGTGACCCGCACCGCGACCCAGGCCGTCTCGGCGGACGCGTGCCGCAGCACGTTGGTCAGCCCCTCCTGGGCGACGCGCAGCAGCGATCCTGCCGCCGTCGCCGGAACGGCTCCGAGGTCGCCCTCGAGCGTCAGCTCGACGCGCTGACCGCCGGCACGGACCTGGTCGACGATCCGCGGCAGCGAGTCGAGGCCCTCTTGGGCGCGGCGCTCGGGCTCGTCACCGCCGTCACCGACCCGCATCGCGTGGAGCATCGTCCGCAGCTCGACCATCGCCGCCCGTCCGGTCTCCGAGACGGCGCGCAGCGCCTCACGAGCGCGATCGGGGTCGCGTTCCCAGACGACGTCCGCCGCCTCGGCCTGGACCACCATCACGGCCACGTTGTGGCTGACCAGGTCGTGCAGGTCGCGAGCGATCCGCACGCGCTCCTCGGCGACCGCCCGCGCCCCGCGGGCGTCCCGCTCCCGCTCCAGGTCACGCGCTCGCGCCTCGAGTGCCCGGGCGTGCTGCTCGCGGGTCCGCAGGGAGTACCCGACCAGCCACGCGGCCGAGGCGATCAGCAGCGAGAGTCCCCCGACGACCGCGACGTAGTCGGGTCCCCCGATCTGGTCCGTCCCCAGCCCGAGCCCGGTCAGCACGGCGGCCGTCGTCGCGGCCGCGGCGAGCGAGCGCAGCACCGGCCACGCCGTGGCGAGCGCCGCCAGCGGCAGCGCCGGCACCAGCGCGACGATCAGGAAGAGGCTGGCGTCCGCGCTGGTCGCGACCAGCGTCAGCGTGACGACGCCCAGGCTGACCACCCAGCTGCCCGAAGGGTTGCGGAAGCGCATCCCGACGGCGAGCACCGTGATCAGGCAGAGCGTCGCCAGCCGGAACCCGTCGCTGCCCGAGCCGTACGAGACCGCGAGCAGCGGGGCCAGCAGCGCCGCGGGGAGCGTCGGCCCCCAGGTCCACAGCCACTCGAGCCAGCGGGGCGTCGATGGTCCCGCCAGGCCAGCCGTCGCGGCGGCCGCGCCGTCGAGGGCACCCGGGAAGGCGTCGGGGCGATCGGACATGGGCGCATCCTCGCGCACCGCGGACCCGGCGCGCGACCGTCGCGAGAGTGAACTCGGGTTCATCCTCACGACCGATGTGCGTGCAGCTCGGCGCCGCAATCCTCGTTGCAGACGACGAGAACGACCCCCGGAGCCCTGATGCGCACCCTCACCCCCACCCCGCCCTCGACCCGCACCCCGATCGTGCCGGGCTCCGCGCAGGCCCCGACGACGTCCAGCCCGGGCACGCTGATGCGGCGCCTGCGGCGGATCACTTCGGCCGGTCGGCTCCCGGGAGACCTGCGGCGGATGGTGCCGGCCGCGCCTGCCGTCGTCGTCCAGGAGCGGCTGGTCGACGCCGGGCTGCTCGCCCCGCGGCAGGTCAGCCGTCGCTGGGATCGGACGACCGTGACCGCGGTCGAGGACTTCCAGCGTGCCCGCGGCCTGCAGGTCGACGGGATCGCCGGACCGGCGACCGTCGACCTGCTGCTCGCGGCGTGAACCGCGGGCGACCGTCGGTCGCCCGCGCGGAGCGGCTCAGCCGTTCTCCGACTCCGGCTCGGTGCCCGTGCCAGTGTTGGTGTCGCCGTTGGCCAGGCGCCAGGCCAGGCGCGACTGCAGCGACCACAGCTCGATGAAGCCCGGCGAGGCGTCCTGGGCGAACAGTCCGCCCGACTCCGAGAACGTCGCCAGCTGCGCGTCGTAGACGGCGTTGGCCGACTCGCGGGTCACGACCCGGGCGGACCCCTTGTAGAGCTTCATGCCGATCGTGCCCGTCACGCGCGTGTTGACGTGCTCGATGTAGGCCTGGATGTCGGTGCGCAGCGGCTCCCACCAGAGACCGGCGTAGACCAGGTACGCCCACTTCTGGTCGAGGCCGGGCTTGAACTGGTTCTGGTGGATCGTGCCGACCAGCCGCTCGAGCTCCTTGTGCGCGGGCAGGATGATCGCCGCGGCCGGAACCTCGTAGATGTCGCGCACCTTCAGGCCGACGATCCGGTCCTCGATGTGGTCGAGGATCCCGACGCCGTGCTTGCAGCCCAGCGCGGCGGTCCGCTCGAGCAGCTCGACGATCGGCAGGCGCTCGTCGTTGAGCGCGACCGGCACGCCCTGCTCGAACGTGATCCGCACGATCTCGGACGCGTCCGGCGCGTCCTCGGGACGGGTCACGAGCTGGAAGACGTCGTCCTCGGGTGCGTGCTCGAGGTTCTCGATCCACCGGCCCTCCGAGGAGCGACCCCAGAGGTTGTCGTCGATCGAGTACGGCGCGGGCGCGCCCTCGGGTGCGTTCTTGACCGGGATGCCGTGCTCACGGGCGTAGGCGATCTCCTCGTCGCGGCCCATCGCCCAGGAGCGCACCGGAGCGATCACCTTCAGCTCCGGCGCCAGCGTGGCGATCGTCGCCTCGATCCGGACCTGGTCGTTGCCCTTGCCGGTGCAGCCGTGGGCGATCGTGTCGCAGCCGTGCTTGCGCGCGTACTCGCAGGCGAGCTTGGCGATCAGCGGACGGCCGAGCGAGGTGAACGCCGGGTAGCCGTCGCCGTAGTTG
Source organism: Patulibacter sp. (assembly GCA_052039575.1). Lineage (GTDB taxonomy): Bacteria > Actinomycetota > Thermoleophilia > Solirubrobacterales > Solirubrobacteraceae > Patulibacter. The sequence goes on from JBQGEK010000066.1 coordinate 3,925, forward strand.
ACGTTGGCCTTGATCGCCGGGATCAGGTACTCGTCGGCGAACTCCTGGCGGGCATCGTGGACGATCGCTTCGACCGCGCCGAGCAGCCGCGCCTTGCCGGTGACCTCGTCGTAGTCCTCGCCGGGCTGACCGAGCTCGACCGTCAGCGCCACGACCTCCGCCTGGTACTCGTCCTGGATCCACTTGAGCATGACGCTCGTGTCGAGACCGCCGGAGTACAGCAGCAGGACCTTGCGGACGTCGTCCTTGTCCGCCAGGTACGAAGCTACACGCGTCTGACCGGGCTGGGCCACACGGCGAACCTCGGTGTGGTCGTGCTCGTCGATCGGGTCGGGTGCGGCGGTCTGGTCGGTCATAGCGACAGCGAAGGGTACTCGGCGCCCTACCGATCGTGAGTGACGGTTGGGCCGACCGCTCTGCCCCGCCGTCCACCACGGGCATCACGCCAGCTCGCGGGTGCGCCGCGGGACGGCCGGACACGCGATCATGCGGAGGATGAGCAGTGACGCCCCGTCCACGTCGCGCGGCCGGACGGTGCGCCGGATCACGGTCGTGGTCCTGCTGCTGCTGGTGGCCGCGTCGATCGTCGCGTTCGCCGTGCGGGCGACCTCGTCGAACGACCAGGCGACCGTCAGGACCGACCCGGAGGCCGTCGAGCAAACCACGGTCGAGCAGTATCCGGTCGAGAGCGTCGCCGCCGACCGTCGGCTCGTCCAGACCGCCGTGCTGCCGCGGGGCGACCTGGCCGGCCGGCCGCTGCTCGTCCTCCTCACCGGCAAGGGCCAGGATCCGACGGTGATCGCGGGCGACCACCTGCGCTCGGCGGTCGCCCGGCTCGGCGACCGGGCCCCCGTGGTGGTGCTGCCCGCCAACGACGGCGGGTCGTTCTGGCACGACCGGCGCAGCGGCCGGTGGCGCGGATACGTGCTCGAGGAGGCGATCCCCGCCGCGCTGGAGCGCTACGGGCTCGACGCCGAGCGGGTTGCGATCGGCGGGATCTCGATGGGCGGCACCGGCGCGTTCTCGATCGCTGCCCGCGCGGACCGCCCGTTCTGCGCCGTCGGCGGGCACTCCGCGGCGTTCTGGCCGACGCTCGACCAGGCGATGCCGGGCGCGTACGACGACGAGCAGGCGTTCCGCGCCAACGAGCCCGCCGGACCGATCGTTCGCGGCGAGCAGCGCTACGGCGTGCCGCTGTACGTCGACGTCGGGCGCAGCGACCCGTTCGCCGCCGACAACGCGCGGGTCGTGGCGGCCCTGCGCGACAACGGCGAGCAGGTCACCGCCCCGACGCCCGAGGGCGACCACGACGGTCGCTACTGGCGCGACCACATGGCCGACTGGATGCGGTTCTACGGCAACGCACTGGCCAACTGCGACTGAGGCCCGCGAGAGCCCGGCCGGTCGGTGCGCGCGACGCGGCAGCAGTACACCGCACTGCCCACGTCGAGCGCGCCGAGATGTGACGTCCCGTCGCGCGTCTCAGCGCGGAGGGTCGCCGATCCCGTCGACGGTCGAGGGAGCCGGCGGTTCCGGGCCGGGGCCGGACGGTCCGTCCCCGTAGATCCCGGCACCGGCCGTCGCCTCCGGCGAGCCGTCGAACGGCGGGAACCGCTCCGTCAGCAGCGACGCGTAGACGCCCGCCCGCGCCAGGTACGACAGGCAGTACTCGATGATTCCCTGCAAACCCCGCGGCATCCGACCGAGGATCACGATCACGAACCAGGCGACGACGACGAGGACGCCGGCGACGACGCCCAGGACGTAGGCGACGATCCAGACCGGGATCAGCAGGATCAGCCGGAAGAAGGTCAGCAGGCGGCTGTACTTCGCCATCGGCGGACCGATCGCCAGCACCGCCGGATACTCCTCGTCCTCCTGTCCGTTGAACGGCGGATAGGGATCCGCGAGCAGATAGACGTAGCCGAGGTAGCGCCCGTAGTAGCGGTGGTACCCGGCGACGAAGTCGTAGAGCCCTTGCGGGTAGCGCGCGGTGAAGACGATCGCGAACCAGGCGACGATCACCGCGAGCGCGGCGAACAGCCCGTAGAACCACAGCACGACCGTGTGCGGGATCGCGAGCAGCAGGCGGAAGAACGTTGTGAGACGACTCCGCTGCTCCGTGTACCGGACCGCGAAGGTGGTGACGTTGGGTGGAAGCACTGCATCCTCCGTTGCGTGGTGCCCACGACCGGCCGATCCGGACGTCGAGCGCGTACACGCTCTCACACGGTCCGGTGGGATTGGGGGTGATCTCGTCACGGCCGCGGGAGACCTCGGGCAGCTCGAGGCGCCAACGTCTCTCGGCGTGGACGGAGCGCCCTCGCCGGGTGACACGTCGCTACCGTGCACGCCGTGGAGCCGATCCCGATCCAGCAGGCGCGTGCGCGCTACGTCGAGTTGATGGAGGCGCCCCGCGGACTGCTGGAGCTGTACGACCCGGAGGATCCGCGGTCCGCGCTGGTGCCGGCCGGAGCGCTGGTCTTCGCGCTCGGCGCCTGGGAAACGTTCTGCGAGGAGGTGCTGCGCGCCGCGGCGGTCGCGGTGGTCGGCGCGACTCGTCGTCCCGATGACCTGCCGCGCGCCGTCCGCGAGCAACTCGTCCACGTCCACGGCGAGCCGGGTGAGCCGTGGGAGCACGTCCAGCGCAAGCTCGCCGGCAACTGGCACCGGATGGCGATCCGCCACCTCGGCGGCGCGCTCGAATACCGGTTCCGCCACTGGAACACCCCGAGCGGTGCCGGGGTCGACCGGCTCGCCGAGCAGGTCGCGGGGATCCCCCCGATCTCGCCGCGCTGGCCGGCGCTCGACGGCCACCCCGGGGCCGACGTGCTCGACGACGCGATCCGCCGCCGAGGCGAGGCCGTCCACCTGGCGCAGACCGCGTTCGACGCCGACTCCGTCGTGCCGGTGCTCGACCTGCTCGACGGGATCGTTGCGGTCACCGGCCAGATCGTCGCCCGCCGGATCGGCCACCTGCCGCCGGTGACGGCGGGCTGATCGTCGCCGACCGGTCGACGTTCCACACCACCAGCGTGCTCAACCACGCCCGGTCGTCGTTCGCCGCGGGGCGCGGTCAGCCGGCGAGGCCGGCGGCGATCCGCTCGAGACCGTCGTCGATCTGCTCGTCGCGGATCGTCAGCGGCGGCAGCAGCCGCAGCGACGTCGGACGCGGCGCGTTGAGCCAGACGTCGTGGTCGCTCAGCAGCTTGCCGGCGATCGCGGCGGTCGAGCCGTGGCGCTCGACCAGCTCGGGCTCGAGCTCGACGCCGAGCATCAGGCCGCTGCCGCGCACGCTCTGCACGCCGGGGATCGCGACCAGGCCGTCGCGGAACCGTTCCCCCGCCGCGTTGACCCGCGCCAGGAACCGCTCGTCGTCGACGATGTCGAGCACCGCGTGCGCGGCCGCTGCCGCGACCGGACCGCCGGCGAAGGTCGACCCGTGGTCGCCGGGCTGGAACGTCTCGTAGAGGTGCGGCGCGGTGATCAGCGCGCCGATCGGCAGCCCGTTGGCCAGTGCCTTGGCGACGGTGATCGCGTCCGGGGTGACCCCGGTCGCCTGGTAGCTCCAGAGCGTCCCCGTGCGGCCGACGCCGGTCTGGACCTCGTCGAAGATCAGCAGCGCGTCGTGTGCGTCGCAGGCGTCGCGGACGGCTTGCAGCAGCTCCGGTGCCATCGGCAGCACGCCGCTCTCGCCCTTGATCACCTCGAGCAGCACCGCGGCGGTGCCGTCGTGGATCGCCCCGACGATCGCCTCCACCGTGTTCGGGACCGCGCGGAAGCCGGGAACCAGCGGAGCGAACGGCTCCTGCTTGGCCTCCTGCGGGGTCGCCGACAGCGAGCCGTAGGTGCGGCCGTGGAAGCCCTCGTGGACGCTCAGGATCTCACCGCCGCGCTTGTGACGCCGGGCGAGCTTGATAGCGGCCTCGTTGGCCTCCGCCCCCGAGTTGGTGAAGAAGATCCCGCCTCCGAGCGACGATGCGGCCAGCCGCTGCGCCAGCTTGACCGGTCCGGTTAGGTGCATCAGGTTGCTGGTGTGCAGCAGCGTCCCGGCCTGCTCGGTGATCGCCTCGGTCACCGCCGGGTGGCTGTGGCCGAGCGACGTCACGCCGAGCCCGCAGAGCAGGTCGAGGATCCGGCGACCATCGACGGTGTGCAGCCAGACGTCGGCACCGGACGCCACCGCCACGGGCAGGCGCGCGTAGGTCGGCAGGACGTGGCGACGCTCGATCGCCTCGAGGTCGGAGAGCGGCAGGTCACGCATCGCGGTCACCGGGCCGGGCGGATCTGGGTGCCGCAGCCGTCGTCGGTGAACAGCTCCAGCAGCACCGAGTGCGGGCGGCGCCCGTCGACGATGCTCGCCGCTCCGACGCCGCTGTGGACCGCGTCGACGCAGGCCTGCAGCTTCGGCCGCATCCCGCCGGAGATCCCGTCCAGCGCGGCTTCGACCTCGTCGGTGGCGGCCTGGACGATCAGGCTGTCCGGGTCGGCCGGGTCGCCGAGCCAGCCCGCGACGTCGGTCAGGAAGATCAGCCGGGTGGCGCCGAGCGCGCGGGCGACCGCCGCCGCGGCCTCGTCGGCGTTGATGTTGTGCGAGCGACCCTCTTCGTCGGAGCCGACCGACGCGATCACGGGGACGAAGTCCTCGGCGATGTGGTCGATCACGCCGGTGTCGACGCGGGTGACCCGTCCGACGTAGCCGACGTCCTCGCCGTTCGGGCCGGCGGTCGTCTCGACCTGGAACAGGCCGCCGTCGTCGCCGGAGAGCCCGACCGCCGCGTGGCCGTGCCGGCCGATCCGCACGACGATGTCCTTGTTGACCTTGCCGACGAGCACCATCTTGGCGACCGCGACGGTCGCGGCGTCGGACACGCGCAGGCCGCCGCGGAACTCGACCGGCAGGCCGAGCCGCTCCATGTACTCGGTGATCGCCGGGCCACCGCCGTGGACGACGACGACGTTGATCCCGACGTACTTGAGCAGCGCCACGTCACGGGCGAAATCCTCGCGCAGCGCGGGGTCGGTCATCGCCGCGCCGCCGTACTTGATCACGATCGTGCGCTCGCGGAACTGGCGGATGTACGGCAGCGCCTCGAGCAGCGTCGAGACGTCGCGCACGCCGGTGCCTTCGGCGAGGGTGCTGAGAACCGGATCGTTCACGTCGTGTACTCCCCGTTGAAGGTCACGTACTCATGGCCGAGGTCGCTGAAGTAGACCTCGGTCTCGTTGGCGTAGGCCACCGGCTGTCCATTCTCGTCGACGGCCGAGCCGATCGTCACGTCATAGTCGATCTCCGTCCCGGAGACGAGCGCGCTCAGCGCGTCGCGGTCGAAGACCACCTCCTGGCCGTCGCGGCAGACCTCGACACCCTCGATCCGGATCTGCAGCGGCGTCAGGGCGGGCCCGGGCAGCGCCGCACCCGCCGCCTGGACGATCCGGCCCCAGTTGGGATCGCCACCGTAGAGCGCCGTCTTGACCAACGGGCTGTTGGCGACGTTGCGGGCGACGCGCTCGCAGCTCGGGCCATCGCTGCCGCGGACGGTGACACGACCGACGCGGCGAGCGCCCTCGCCGTCCTTGACGATCAGCAGCGCGAGCTGCCGCAGCACCGCGTCGAGCGCCAAGCCGAAGCGCTGCTCGTCGGCGGACTGCGGTTCGATCCGCACGCCGCTGGCGCCGGACGCGATCAGCACCGCGGAGTCCGAGGTCGAGAGCTGCCCGTCGACGGTGATCCGGTCGAAGCTGCGCTGCACGCAGACGCCGAGCAGCAGGTCGGCGGTGGCCGCGTCGATCGCCACGTCGGTGGTGACGAAGCAGAGCATCGTCGCGAAGCTCGGCTGGATCATGCCCGCGCCCTTGCAGACGGCGGACAGCGTGACCGGGCCGCCCTCGAGCTGGACCGTCACCGTGACGGTCTTCGGGAACAGGTCGGTGGTCTCGATCCCCTGGCGGAAGTCGTCGTCGCCGTCGGCGCGCAGCTCACCCGCGGCCGCCGCGATCCCGTCCGGCACGACGTCCATCGGCAGCGGCACGCCGATCACGCCGGTCGCACAGACCGCAACCTGGTCGTCGTCGACCCCGGCCGCGCTCGCCGCGGCGCGGCGCACCTGACGCGCGGTCTCGAAGCCGTCGCGACCGGTCCCCGCGTTGGCGTTGCCGCTGGTGATCACCACGGCGCGCAGCGCGTCGCAGCGCGATTCTTCGCGGCTGACGAGCACCGGCGGGGCCGCGGCTCCGGACCGGGTGAAGCGAGCGGCGCTGACGGCGTCGGGCGCGTCGCAGACGAGCAGCGCGACGTCCAGCGACCCCGAGGGCTTGATCCCCGCGGCGACGCCAGCGGCGCGAAACCCCTGCGGGAGGCCACGTTCGCGGACCTCCACGATGCTCTCGGGCACGTCGACCCAACGCGACCGGAAGAACGTGCCTTCCGCTCCGTCGACCGACGCTGATCCGGGGCTGGACATCCGATCAGTCTACGTCGAGACCCTCCGCCGATGCGTGGTGGCGCCGGTGTACGGCGCGGCCGTCGGCTGCCGCCGGACGGCTACCGCAGGCCCTCGTCCTCGTCGCGGCCGTAGGCGATGTTGAGGCACTGCACCGCCTGGCTCGAGGTGCCCTTCCAGAGATTGTCGATCGCGCCGAAGACCAGCACGTGGCCGGAGCGCGGGTCGACGTGCGCGCGCAGCCGAGCGAAGTTCGTCGCCTGGACGTCGCGCATCCCCGGTTCGACGGTGGTGACCTCGACGAAACGCTCGTCGGCGTAGGCGTCGGCGTAGAGCTCGGCGACCTCGTCGGCCCCGATCGCCCCCCGCGGTCGGACGTAGCAGGACACGAGCTCGCCCTGGTCGACCGGCACCAGGTGCGGGACGAAGACCGGCTGGACGTCCGCGTCCATCCCCGCCCCCGCCAGCTCCTGGCGGATCTCGGGCTGGTGACGGTGGCCCGCGACGCCGTAGGCGTGCACGTTCTCCGACACGTCGACGTAGTGGGTCGTGCGCGCCAGCTTGCGACCGGCACCGGAGACCCCCGTCTTGGCGTCGATGATCACCTCGTCGATCACCCCTGCGCGGGCCAGCGGCGCCAGCGCCAGGATCGCCGCCGTCGGGAAGCACCCCGGACCGGCGATCAGCCGACCGCCCTCGCGGACCCCGACCAGCGCGCTGCGGTGCAGCTCGGGAAGGCCGTAGACGGCGGTCCCGAACAGCTCCGGGGCGACGTGGACGTCGCCGTACCACTCGCGGTACGTCGCGTCGTCCTCCAGCCGGAAGTCCGCCGACAGGTCCAGCACCACCAGGCCGCGGGCGTGCAGCGCGGCGACCGCCTCGCTCGACGCGCCGTGCGGGTAGGCGACGACGGCGATCTCGTGCGCGTCGGCGATCGCCTCGACGTCCGGCTCGCTCAGCACGGACGGGACGCGGTGGTGCGGGTAGAGCTCGTCGAGCCGCATTCCCGCTTCCGCCCGGGCGGTGATCGCGCCGAGCCGGAAGAACGGATGGGCGTGGATCAGCCGTGCCACGAGCGCCCCGGCGAAGCCGGACGCACCCAGCACGGCGACCCGCGGTGCGGATGCGGCATCAGCCACGGAGCACCCCTCCGACCTGCTTGGACAGCGCGGCGACGATCTTGTCGCGGCTGCCGCCGATCTCCTCGTCGGTCAGGGTCCGGTCGGCCGCGCGCAGGCGAACGTGGAGCGCCAGCGAGACGTGGCCGTCGTCGACGCCCTTGCCGCGGTAGGCGTCGAACACGCGGACGTCCTCGAGCAGCGCTCCCCCGGCCTTGCGCACGACCTCCACGACCCGCGCCGAGGTCACCTCGTCGGCGACCACGACCGCCAGGTCGAAGCGCGCGTCGGGGAACTGCCCGACCGGCCGGAAGTCGACGTCCTCGGTCACGCGCGGCAGCACCTGGTCGAGATCGATCAGGAAGACCGCGACCCGCGGCAGGTCCCACTCCTCGGCGACCCGCGGATGAACCTCGCCGAGCAGACCGACCGTGTCGCCGCCAATCGTTACTCGCGCCGCGCGGCCGGGATGCAGGAACGCCACGTCGGACGTCGCCTCGACCGCCCAGTCGGCGATCCGCAGCGCGCGGAACAGCGCCTCGAGCAGGCCCTTGGCCGCGAACACGTCGTCCTGGACCAGACCGGCGACGGCCAGGTGCTCGAACGGCATGTCGCCGCGCGTCGGATCGGGCGCGTCGCGGAAGACCGTGCCCGTTTCGAAGATCCGCACGTCGTCGAGCCCGCGCGTGCGGTTGTGGCGCGCGATGTCGAGCAGCGAGATCAGGATCGTCGGCCGCAGGACCGCCTGGTCCTCGCTGAGCGGGTTGTCCAGCTTGACCGCGGCGGCGCGCGGATCGTCGTCGGCAAGACCGAGCCGCCCGGCGGCTCCGGCGTCCGTGAACGACCAGCCGGCGACCTCCTGCAGGCCGCGGCCGACCAGCACGTCCTCGACCCGGCGGCGGGCCTTCTGGCGCGGCGTCAGGCGGGCGGCGGTCAGCCGGCGGCGCGCCGGCAGCGTCGGCTCGAGGTCGGCGACGACGCCGAGCCGGGCGATCTCCTCGATCAGGTCGATCTCGCGGGTGACGTCGGCGCGCCGCTCTGCGGGCACCGTCACGTCGAGCGTACCCGCACCCTCGGGCGCGTCCGGGGCCGGATCGCTGACGGCGAAGCCGAGCGCCTCGAGCAGCTCGCTCTGGCGCACGCGGCTGACGGCGGTGCCGAGCAGCTGCTCGACGCGGGACTCGCGCACGGCGAGGACCGTCGCGTCGGCGTCACCCTCGTCCCCCACCACGACCGTGCCGCCTACCTTGCGGGCCCCGACGACTTCGAGCAGCAGGCGCGTGGCGACGACCTGCGCCCAGGCGGTCTGCTCCGGTGCCAGACCCTTGGCGTTGCGGCCCGCCGCCTCGCTGAACAGGCCGTAGCGCTGCGCGGTCTTGTGGATCGTGGGACCGTCCCACGACGCGACCTCGAGCAGCACCCGGGTGGTCGCGTGCGAGACCTCGGAGCGCTGGCCGCCCATCACGCCAGCCAGTGACGTCGGTCCCTCGGCGTCGTCGATCACGATGTCGCCGGCCGTCAGCGTGCGCTGCTGGTCGTCGAGCGTGGTGAACGTCTCGCCGTCGGTCGCCGTGCGCACGTGCAGCGTGCCGCCGGCGATCCGGTCGGCGTCGAACGCGTGCAGCGGCTGACCCGTCAGGTGCATCACGTAGTTCGTGACGTCGACCACGTTGTTGATCGGCCGGTAGCCGGCGGCGGAGAGTCGGGCCTGGAGCCAGAGCGGCGACGGTCCGACGATCACGTTCTCGAACAGCCGCGCGGTGAACCGGCGGCAGCCGATCCCGGCGTCGACGGTGATCGTCACGCCGTCGATCGCGTCACCGGCCGGGTCCGCGTCGCCGGCGGCCTCGGTCGCGGCGACGTCGCCGTAGTTCTCCCCGTCCCGCTCGTCGGGCAGCGCGCCCTCGCGGGTCCACGGTGCCGGGCGCAGCGTCGCTCCGGTCGCGGCGGCGACCTCGCGGGCGATCCCGTACATCCCCAGGCAGTCGGGACGGTTCGGGGTGATCTCGAACTCGAGCACCTGATCGGCGTGCGGAAGCACGTCCGAAAGCCGGGTGCCGGGCGCGATCGCGTAGGCGTCGGGCAGGTGCTCGTCGAGCGCCAGGATCCCCTCGTGCGCCTCGCCGATCCCGAGCTCGCGGGCCGAGCAGATCATCCCGTGGGACGCCTGGCCGCGCAGCTTGGCCTTCTTGATCTTCATCCCACCGGGCATCACCGTGCCGACCAGGGCGACGGCCACGACCTGCTCCGCGGCGACGTTCGGGGCGCCGCAGACGATCTGGGCGGGCTCGTCGGCGCCGACGTCGACCCGGCAGACCCGCAGCCGATCGGCGTCGGGGTGCTGCTCCGCCGACAGCACACGGCCGACCACGACCGTGTCGGGCGTCTCGACGCCGTGCAGGATCAGGTGATCCAGCTCGGTGCCGGTGATGTTCAGGCGCGCGGCGATCTCGGCCGCGTCGGGCGGGGTGGCCCCGTCGTCGATCTCGACCAGCTCGGCGAGCCAGCTCAGCGGAACCCTCATGCGAACTGCTCCAGCAGACGGACGTCGTTCTCGTACAGCAATCGCAGGTCGGGCACGCCGTACCGGAGCATCGCGATCCGCTCGATCCCCATCCCGAAGGCGAAGCCCTGGACCCGCTCGGGGTCGTAGGCGTCATCGCCGCGCGCGCCGCCGACCGCCAGCAGCACGTTGGGGTCGACCATCCCCGACCCGAGGATCTCGATCCAGCCGGTGCCCTTGCACAGACTGCAACGGGCCCCGTCCTTCAGATGGCCCTTGCCCGAGCACTGGAAGCAGCTGACGTCGATCTCGACGCTCGGCTCGGTGAACGGGAAGAAGTGCGGGCGCAGCCGGATCTCGCGCTCGTCGCCGAAGACCGAGCGGGCGAAGCTCAGCAGCACGCCCTTCAGGTCGGCGAGCGTGACGTCGACGTCGATCCACAGACCTTCGACCTGGTGGAACTGCGGCGTGTGGGTGGCGTCGCTGTCGGGACGGTAGACGCGGCCCGGAACGATCACCGCGATCGGCGGCTCGTTGGCTTCCATCGTCCGCACCTGCATCGGCGAGGTGTGCGTGCGGAGCACGCGCTGCTGGTCGCCTTCGATGTTCGGCGATGGCGCCAGGTAGAAGGTGTCGGCGCGGTCACGGGCGGGGTGGTTCGGCGCGTGGTTGAGCGCGTCGAAGTTGTAGTGGACGGTCTCCGTCTCGGGTCCCTCGACGATGTCGAAGCCGAGGCCGAGGAAGATGTCCTCGATGTCGCGGCGGGTCCGCGTCAGCAGGTGCAGCCCGCCGACCGGCTCGCTGCGTCCCGGCAGCGTGACGTCGACCCGGTCCGCGGCCAGCTGAGCGTCGAGCTCGACGTCGCGCAGCTCGGCGACCCGGGCGTCGAGCGCCGCCTGCAGCGCCTGGCGCGCCTGGTTGGCCGCCTTGCCGACGGCGCCTCGCTGCTCGGGCGGTAGATCGCTGACGTTGCGCAGCAGGTTGGGCAGCTCGGCCTTGCGGCCCAGGTGCTGCACCCGCAGTGCCTCGAGCTCGTCGGTGGTGGTGGCCGCAGCCACCGCCGCCTCGCCCGCGGCGCGAAGTTCGGCGATCCGGTCGTTCATCGCCGTCGATGGTATGAGATGTGGCTTTCCCAGGCCCTCAAGCCGGACGGCGGCCGAGCTCGTAGAGCGCCACCGTGGCGGCCATCGCCGCGTTCCGCGACTCGGCACCGCTGATCGGGAGGTGCGCGATGCGATCGCACGCGGCCACCACGTCGTCCGGCAGACCGTCGCGCTCGCCGCCGACCAGCAGCGTGACGTCGGCGAGCGCGCCATCCTCGGCCCGCAGCTCGTCTCCGTCGCGCAGCACGAGCGCAACCGTCGTACCGGGCAACTCGTCGGGGCCGTCGACGCGGGCGAGGGGCACGCCGAAGATCGAGCCCATGCTTGCGCGCACCGCCTTCGGCGCGTACGGGTCGGCCGTGCCGGGACCGATCGCGACCGACGAGGCGCCGAGGGCATGCGCAGCGCGGATCACCGTGCCAACGTTGCCGGGGTCCCGAACACCGTGCAGGTAGACGCACCGTGGCCCGGTCGCCCGCTCCGCCCAGCGCTGCGGGTAGACCCCGATCGCACGGGTACCGGACCCGAGCGTCGAAGTCTGGTTGATCAGGTCCGCCGTCACCAGCGTGCCGTGGACGCCCGGCGCGACCTCGATGGCTCGCTCTCGGGCCTCCGGGTCCGGCCGACCGTCGGACGGCCGCGGCGGCGGGTCCGCGACCAGCAGGTCGTGCGGCGCCCAGCCGTGCTCGGCCGCGGCAACGACCAGGTCCTCCCCCTCGGCCACGAACAGCCCCGTCCGGCCCCGCTCGCGGCGGCGCGAGAGCAGGCTGCGTACCGCCTTCAGGCGGGGATTCTGGAACGAGCTGATCAACATGCGAGCGGAGACGTGGGGAGGAACGACCAAGGGCGCCCCGGAGGACGCCCTTGAGAAACTGCGGGTACCGCGATGTGGCGCTCAGGCCTTGGCGGCGAGCGCGTCCTTGGCGGCGGAGGCGTAGGCGGTGAACGCCTCGGGATCGCGCACAGCGAGGTCGGCGAGGATCTTGCGGTCCACGCCCAGCCCGGCCAGCGAGAGACCGTGGATGAAGTTGCCGTAGGTCAGGCCGTTGATCCGGGCCGCCGCGTTGATGCGGGTGATCCAGAGACGACGGAAGTCGCGCTTGCGGTTGCGGCGGTCGCGGTAGGCGTAGACGCCGGCCTTGAGCTGCGCTTCCTTGGCCTGCTTGTACGTGTTGTTCGCACGGCCGACGTAGCCCTTCGACCGCTCGAGGGTGGAGCGGCGCTTCTTCCGCGCGCTGACGGAACGCTTGACGCGGGTCACTTGCTGCTCCCTCCGAGGAGGCGCTTCACACGCGGGGTGTCGGCATCGGTGAGGATCACGGCGTTCGCGAAGTCACGCTTCCGCTTCGGCGACTTCTTGCCGAGGATGTGCGACGACATCGCGTGGCGCGCCTTCACCTTGCCGGTGCCGGTCGTCTTGAAGCGCTTCTTTGCGCCCGAGTGGGTCTTCTGCTTGGGCATGCGGATCGAGAATTGTGCCAGATAGCGGGTGAACGTGCGGTGTGGCACCAAGCCGCACGGAGCAACAGCGATGACTGCCGTCTTGCAACGGGTGGAGCGCCTGGCGCTCCACCCGGGACAGTCTGACGGGTCCTACGTTATGACGCGTCCGCGTCGGCGTCCGTCGACGCCGCTGCGGCCTCGCCGGCGCCGGCGTCCGCCGAGACGACGTCCGCCTCGTCGGCGTCGGGCGAGGAGCTTCCGCCCTCCCCCTCGGTCGCGGCGTCAGCCGAGCCCTGCGCCGCGTCGGCGTCGGCCGTCGGCTCGTCGCCGCCGACCACGATCCCACCCTCGTCGTCCGACGAGCCGCCGTCCTCGGCGGCCTCGTCGGGCCGCTCGGACTTCGGCGT